>JAJTED010000013.1 GCA_021300535.1 Planctomycetaceae bacterium
GCCAGCTTCTTCCGATCCACGCCTCGTCCCATGAAATGACTCCGTTGCCAATGGAAAAGGTCCACCGGCCGAAGCTATCAGGGGATGCAAGAGTGGTTGTGGTGTGCGCACACGTCTAGCCTGCAATCGGCTGACGGGGAACGATGCGGTCTCCCGGTGGCCAAAACGCCGGGGCGCCATTCGCGCATCGCCCCCGCAGCTCAGCCGGACCGCCTCATGTGCCCGGTGGCGGGCAGGCATGCCGTTGCAGGAGTTCGCGATCGGCTATGAAGGACGGTGGTCTTCCAGATCGCATTATTCGGCCGGCGGCGCGGCGGCAGGCGTCGGTCGCTGCCCCCCCACAGCCGGCCAGCCACCGGCGCAGCCGCGGGTCACCACCAGCACGAGCACCGCGGCGAGCACCATCAAGACCGAGACGGCCACAGCGGCCCGAAGATTGCCGATCGACAGTTCCAGGAACACGGTCGTCGAGAGCACCTCGGTCTTCATCCGCGTCGCCCCCGCGAACACCAACAGCGGCCCGAACTCTCCCAGAGCCCGCGCCCAGGCGATCGTGCCGGCGGCGAGGATCGGCCCTCCTGCCTGCGGCAGGACGACGCGGGCGAAGGCCTGGGCCCGCGTGCAGCCGAGCACGACCGCGACCCGTTCCTGTCGCGGGTCGATCTGGTCGAAACCGGCCCGCATGATCCGCGCGGCGAAGGCGGCGGACACCATGAACTGCGCGAGAATCACGGCCGGCACCTGAAACACCACCCGATCCGTGATCAGGCGAAAGGGCCAGAACTGGAACAGGATCAGGAGGCTGATGCCGAGCACCAGCGGGGGCAGCACGATCGGGATGTCGAGGATCGCGTCGACGAACTGCCGGCCGCAGAAGTGGTGCCGCGAGAGCAGGTAGCCAAGCGGAATCGCCACCACCAGCGAGAGCAGGGTCGTGATGCTGCAGGAGACCATCGTCAGCGCGAACGAATGCCGGATCGCGGGATCGGCGAACACGCCCAGCAGCGCATGGCCCGCATTCCACACCGGCTGGAGCAGCCGCAGTGGCGCCGGCGGCGCGGCGCCCGCGGTGGCCAGAAAGGCCACGTCGGCCGTCATCAGCGCCACGAGCGCAGCCACGTAGAACCCGCCCAGCGTCACGAGCACCGCCAGGAAGACGGCGTCGGCGCGGCGGATGCTGTCGGCGGCGCAGGGGCCGGACGAAGGCGGCGGGGCGGAAGCGGTCATGGCGCGGCGGTGGGGGCGGCGGGTCGCCAGCGAAAGCCCGCAGCCTCGAAGGACTCGCGTCCTCGAGTGACCGCGTCCATGAGCCGGCGAGTGAGCAACTTGAACTGGCTGCTCCGGGCGAGGCCGATGGGCTGCACGGCCACCGCCTCCGGCACGGCGACGCGGATCATGTCGACCTCCCGATCCGAGAGCTTCACATCGGATTCGTAGACGAACGCCGCATCGACGGCACCCGTGGTGACCATCGGCAGGAGGAGCGCCGAACTGCACGTTTCGGCGACGACGTTGGGCATGATCCTGTCGAGCAGTCCTTGGGCACGCAGCAGCTGCCGGGTGAGGACGCCGATGGTGCACTGCTTGGGCTGGCCGACGGCGAGCCGCAGGCCCGGGGCGGTGAGGTCGGCGATCGTGGCGATGTTCTTGGGATTGCCCTTGGGCACGGCGATCACCACTTCGGTCTCGGAGATGTCGGCGTCGTCCTGAAACAGCCCGCCAACCTCGTTGAGATAGTAGCGGTCGCAGGCCATGTAGAGGTCGGGAAAGCCCCGCCCCTGCTGCCAGTCGGCGATGGCCTTCATCTGCCCGGTGAGGATGCCGCAGCCGTTGTAAACCGTGTTGACCGTCACGCCTTCGCGCCGCTCGAAGGCCGCCAGGATCGGCTCGACGGCGCGGCGGTTCACCGCGCCGCAGTAGAAGGTCAGCTCCGGCCGCACCGCCCACGGGTCGCCGTCGATGACGTCGTATCCGGCGGCGGTGAACGCCTCGAGGCCACGGTCTCGGGCCGTGAGGTAGCGGGCCAGCCGCAGGGCGGCCGGCGGTGAGCGGGCGGTGGAGAGCACGGCGATCACGACCCGGGCCCGAGCACCGTCGAGCTCGGGGCAGGGCACGATCTGCAGGTCCGCTTCGGCGGCGACGTTCGCCCGCCAGGCGATGGCGGCGTCGGCGGCGCCGATCTTCACCGCGCTGACGACCTCCGGCACCGTGGGCAGGAAGCCGCCCCGCGCCCGCACCGCCTGCTCGATTTCCGCCCAGAGCTTCGCCCGCTCGAGTGCCTTGCGGGTGACCTTGCCGATCGCCGCCTGCTCCGGGCTGCCGAGCATCGTCCGCACTCCCGCCCGCGCGAGGTCGGCCAGCCCGCCGATGCCCTTGGGGTTGCCCTTGGCCACGCAGAGCACCGCCTGCTGCTCGGCGACCGGCAGCGTCTCGGCGAGCAGGCCGGCTTCGGCAAGCGTCGCCAGGTAGGCATCGTCGGCCAGGAGCACCAGATCGCCGGTCTTCGCGATGACGATCTGGCTGACCAGCGTGTTCGAGCCACCGTATTGCAGCAACACGCGGCCGTCGGTCTCGTCTTGATAGGCGGCGACGGCCCGCTCCACCGGCGCCCGCAGCCCGGCAGCACACGCCAGCTCCACGACCTCCACCGCCGGGTCCGGCGGCCGGTCTCCCAGCAGCATGCCCACCGCCACCGCCAACACCGCGGCCCCGGCCAGCAGGAGCAGGGCAGACCGCGAGACGATCCCGCGGGGGCCGACGGCCGCCATCTCGGTGCGGCGGGTGTTCATGGGGCGGCTGCTCCTCATCACGACATCGCTCCGGCGGCCAAAGCTGCGTCGCGCCGCGCGACCGCACCGTTCTCGATCACGAAGCATACCTCCGCCAGGCGCCGGCTCTCACGGGAATCGTGCGTGACGTGCAGCACGGTGACACCGGTGGACCGGTGGACGTCGGCGAGCACGTCGCACGCGCCGGCCCGGGTCGCCTCGTCGAGCCCGGTGAGCGGCTCGTCGAGCAGCAGCACCTCGGGACGAAAGACCAGCGCCCGCGCGAGCGCCACCCGCTGCGCCTCGCCGCCGCTCAGCCCCGCGGGATGTCTGGTCAGCAGGGGCTCGATACCCAGCAGCACCGCCACTTCCACGACCCGCGGCAGGATCGTGTCCCGCGGCCAACGGCGGACCTCCAGCGGCAGCGCGATCTGCCGGCCGACCGACATATGGGAGAAGAGCACCCGGTCTTGCGGCACGTAGCCGATGTCGCGAGCGGCCGCCGGCAGGCGGGTGACGTCGCGATTGCCCAGCCGGATCGTTCCCGCCGCCACCGGCCGGAGCCCGCAGATCGCTTCGAGCACCGTGCTCTTGCCGCTGCCGGTGCGGCCCATCAGCACGCCATAGGATCCTGTCGGCACCGCGAAACGGACGTCCCGCAGTTCGAAGCCGCCGCTTCGCACGGTCACCGCGTCGAGCATGATCATGGGGCTGGCTCCAACCCGGCGTCGCGGATGCCGGCAAGGGAAGACATGGTGGGGCTTCGCGTCACGGTTCGAGAGCACGCCCCAAATCCGGGGGCCACGGCAGTTGCAACCCGAGTGCTGAATCGCGTAGAGATCTTTCCCCTATTGAACATACTATTCCAGGCGATATCCTTTTTCAGAGGTTCAAGAATGATTGGCGTCGAACTTCTGCGACCGTCCGCGATGGGTCGCACGGTCCTGCCACTCGCCATCATGATGGCGTTCGCAACCATCGGTGCGGCTACCGATCCTCCCGCGGCGGCCCCTCCTCCCGCGACGGCTCCGCCTCCAGCGGCGGCGGCGATTGCCCACTGGACGCTCGACGAACCTGACGGCGACCAGGCCCGTGACGCGGTCGGCGGCCACCACGGCACGGTACACGGCGCGAAGCCGCACGAGCAAGGAGTGGTCGGTCGCGGGCGGCTCTTCGTGCGCCGCGAGAAGAACCACGTCGAGGTTCCCTACCATGCCGACTTCGACATCCCGTCGTTCACCGTGTCGGCCTGGATCTGGCTGACCGAGCCGCCGACCTACTCCGGCATTGTCGGAACGCGGCACGGAGGCGAGTTCACCTTCGACATGAAGGTCAATGCCGCCCAGGTGCACGGCGACATCGGAACAGGCTCCCAGTGGATCCGGAAGGTGGACTTCGGGGCGAATGACGTCGGCACGAATGGGCAGGGGGGGCGGCTCGAGGTGGACCGCTGGTACCTCGTGACCTACGTGGTCGACGACGCGACGAAGGAGTGTCGCGTGTATCTGGATGGCGACCTGAAGAAGACTTTTCCCTACAAGGGCACTCCGCGGCTCATGCAGCCGGGACAGAAACTGCGGATCGGCTGCTCAGCGGGCAACGAGTTCATGGACGGCGTGATCGATGACGTGAAGATCTGGAATCGACCGCTTAGGGAAGAGCAGGTCCGTTCGCTGGCGAGGCCGTGATGCGTGGCTCTGCGAAAATCGGCACCGTGATGCTGCTGGCCGGCTTGGCGGGAACGGCCGGAGCGGTCGACTTCGCCCACGAGGTCGTGCCGCTGCTGAAGAAGCACTGCGGCGAGTGCCACACCGGCGATGCCCGGCAGGGCGGCTTCTCGATGAACACCCGGGAGGATCTCCTCGCGGGGGGCGATTCGGGCACGCCCGGACTGGTCGCGGGCAAGGCCGCCGAGAGCGAGATCATCCGGCGGGTCGTGAGCGACGACCCCGACTACCGGATGCCCAGCGAGGGGAAGCCGCTGCCGCCCGAGGCCGTCGCGGTCCTGAAGCGGTGGGTCGACGAGCAGGCCCCGTGGGAGCCGGGCTTCGCCTTCCAGCGGTCCTCGTGGGAGCCGCCGCTGCGGCTCCGGGAGGTGGCACTGCCGCCGGCCACGGGCGGCCGCACGAACCCGGTGGACCGGATCGTGGACGCCTACTGGAAGGAGCGGGGTGTCGACCGCCCGCCGCGGTGCGACGACCGCACGTTCATCCGCCGCGCGAGCCTCGACCTCGTGGGCCTGCTGCCCGATCCCGCGCGGGTCGAGACATTCGCGGCCGACACCGATCCGGGGAAGCGGGCCCGCCTCGTCCGCGAACTGCTCGCCGATGCGGTTCCCTACGCCGAGCATTGGATGACGTTCTGGAGCGACCTGCTGCGGAACGACTATACGGGCACAGGCTTCATCACCAATGGCCGGCGGCAGATCACCGCGTGGCTCCATCGGTCGCTCCGTGACAACGTGCCGTACGACCGGTTCGTCCGCGAACTGATCGCGCCGACGGACGAGTCGCGGGGATTCATCGACGGCATCGTATGGCGGGGCGTGGTGAACGCCAGCCAGACCGTGCCGATCCAATTCGCCCAAAACGTCGGCCAGACCTTCCTCGGCATCAATCTCAAGTGCGCCAGCTGCCACGACAGCTTCGTCGATCGCTGGAAACTCAAGGAAACCTACGACCTGGCGGCGATCTACTCGAAAGCGCCGCTGGAACTGAACCGCTGCGACAAGGCGACCGGTGTGAAGGCCACGCCCGCCTGGCTGTTCGCCGATCTCGGCCAGGTCGATCCCGCCGCGCCGCCGCCCAAGCGGCTGGAGCAGTTGGCCGCGATCATGACGAAGCCTGAGAACGGCTGGTTGTCGCGAAACCTCGCGAACCGGCTCTGGCACCGGCTCATGGGACGGGGGATCGTGCACCCGGTCGACAGCCTGCGGACGAAGCCCTGGAGCGAGGACCTGCTCGACGTCCTGGCCGGTGATCTCGTGAGCCATGGCTGGGATGTGAAACACCTCCTGGAGACGATCTGTACGGCGGAGGCCTACGGCGCCGCGACGCCGCCGGTCGCAGTTCAGCCCCGCGGCGGCGACTACGTGTTTCAGGGACCACTCCCGCGGCGGATGACGGCCGAACAGTTCACCGACGCCGTCTGGCTGCTCACGGGGGCCGCGCCGGGGAAGGGGGTTGTGCCCTTGGAGCGGTTCGTCGCGCCGCCGGTCGGAAAGGCTCTGCCGCCCCCGTCCGCGAAGTGGATCTGGGCCGACGCCGCCGGCAAGCCCGCGGAGGCCGCGACGCTCGCCTTTCGCAAGGAGTTCAAGCTGCCGGCCGCGGCCTTCTATGCGGGGCTCGTCGCGGCGGCCGACGACGGCGCCGTCGTGTTCCTCAACGGACGGAAGCTCCTCACCGCCAAAGACCCGCAGGCTCCGCAGGTGGCCCCGGCCACCGACTCCCTGCGGGGCGGCGGCAACGAGCTGCTCGTCGTGGTCACCGACGCCGGCGGTTCGGCCGGACTGCGGCTCGAGCTGCGGATACGGCTCGCCGACGGGGCCGACATGACGGTGGTGACCGACGAGTCGTGGCAGTGGACGGACACGCTGCCCGACGACAAGGGCCGCTTTGCCAAGGACAAGCAGCCGGCCGCCTGGCAGCCCGCCGCGGTGGTCGCGACTCAGGCGGCCTGGGCCGGCGGCGAGGAGGCGTTCGCCGCACGGCTCGGCGGGATCACGGTCACCGGTCCCCTGCCGATGGTGCGGGCCGTGCTCGTGAAGAGCACGCCGCTCATGGCCGCACTGGGCCGCCCCAACCGCGATCAGGTGGTGACCAGCCGCCCGGCCGATCTGACCACGCTGGAGGCGATCCGCCTGGCCAACGAGCAGAGCCTCGCCGACGAGCTGGCCGCGGGCAGCAAGAGAATCCTCGCGGCCCGAGGCCCCGCGGCCGATACGATTGTGGAGTGGATGTTCGCCGCGGCTCTCGCCCGCCGGCCCACGGCCGCGGAGGCCGAGGCGGCCCGCGAGCTGCTCGGCGAGCGGCCCACGCCCGAGTCGGTGGGCGACTGTTTGTGGGCCGTGGTCATGCTGCCGGAGTTTCAGCTCGTTCGTTAGGAGGATTGCCGTGCTCACACGACGTGACTACCTCAAGGGCCTGGCGGCCGCCGCGACCACGACGCTCACTCTGCCCGAGCCGCGCAGCCGGGCGGGCGAGGCCGACCGCATCATCCACCCGCCCGCCACGGCCGACTCGATCATCGTGCTGTGGATGGCCGGCGGCATGGCCGCTCCCGACACGTTCGATCCGAAGAAGTACAAGCCCTTCGAAAAGGGCCTCGCGGTCGCCGACGTGATCAGCACGTTTCCGGCAATCCCCACGGCGATCGACGGCGTGCAGATCGTCGCCGGGCTGCCCGAGATCGCCAAGGTGCTCGACCGCGGCACGCTCATCCGCTCCCACGTGCAGGCCGACCTCGGCGCCATCCTCCATTCCCGGCATCAATACCACTGGCACACCGGCTACATCCCGCCGCAGACGGTCGCCTGCCCGCACCTCGGTGCCTGGGCGAGCCGTGTGCTCGGGCCGCGAAACCCGGTCATGCCGGCCTTCGTCAACATCGGCCAGCGTCTCGAGGGAGTCGGCGAGAACGAGGAAATCAAGGCCTTCACCACCGCCGGCTTCTTCGGCAGCGAATACGGCCCGATGAACCTTCCCTACCCCGAGCAGGCGGCCCTGGCCGTGCGGCCGCCGAAGGGCATGGAGCCGCACCGGTTCTCGAGCCGCTACGAGCAGTTCAAGAAGCTCGTCACGTCATCGCCGGCCACCGCCTTCACGAGCGACTACCACCAGGAGTCGATGCTTCGCAGCATCGACAACGCGCATCGGCTCCTGGGGGCCAAGGAGCGCGAGGCCTTCGACATCGCGCTCGAGCCCAAGGAGGTGCGGGAGCGATATGACATGGGGGGCGAGCCCGGCCGCTTCGGCCGCGGCTGCCTGCTCGCCCGGCGGCTCATCGAAAACGGCGCCCGCTACGTCGAGGTGACGACCGAGTACATCCCCTTCGTGCACTGGGACACGCACGATCGGGGGCACGAGACGGTCGCCAAGCTGCACACCATGATCGACAGGCCGATCGCCACGCTGATCCGCGACCTCGAGGCCCGGGGCCTGCTCGATCGCACGCTCGTCGTGATCGCCAGCGAGTTCAGCCGCGACATGATCATCGAGGGCAAGCCCGGCGGCGCCCCTGCCGGCGACCAGGCAAACTCGCCCAAGGACTTCCTCCAGGAGCCCAGGCACTACGGCCAGCACCGCCACTTCACCGGCGGCTCGACCGTGGTCCTCTTCGGCGGCGGGGTGAAGAAGGGCTTCGTCTACGGCAAGACCGCCGACGAGCGGCCCTGCGTGGCGGTCGAGAACCCGGTGACGATCACAGACCTGCATGCCACGCTCTTCACGGCGCTAGGCATCAGCCCGAAGACGGTCTACGAGATCGAGGGGCGGCCCTTCTACGCGACGGAAGACGGCAAGGGGAAGCCGGTCGAGGCGATCTTCGCGTAGCAGGCGAATCTGCTTCGTCGGATGCAGAGCACCCGACGCGCTCGCTCCGTCGATTACAATACTGGTCCGGCGCGGCTCACGTCGCGGGTGGTCACGCGGGTTCTCAAGGGCGAGGCGGTCATGGCGAAGCGACGCGGTGTGGGCGGATGGGCAGGCCTCGTCATGGCAATGGCGGTGCTGCTGCCGGGGCCGGCGTCCGCGTGCGATACCCCCGTCTATCGCTACGCCCTCGAGCGGTGGCAGCCCGACGACTTTCTGCTCGTGGCGCCGGCATCCGCACAGAAGCCCCTGCGGAAGGAGATCGACGCGCTCGCGAGCCGAGTGCCGCGGGCCAACGTCGCGGTCCTCGATCCGGTGGAGGCCGAGCAGATCGGTCGCCAGGCCGATCCCGACCGGATGGTGCTCCTCGCCCCACCGGACAAATGGCAGCCGCGCAAGTTCAAGGAAGTCTGGAGCGGCCCCCCGACGGCCGCAGCGCTCGCCCGCCTCGCGGACTCACCGGCACGGCGGGAACTCGCCAAGCGGCTCATCACCGGCGAGGCCATCGTGTGGGTCGTCGTCGAGCGCGGCGAAGCCGGCGACGCCGATGGGCTGAAGAAACTCGATCCCTTGATCACCGAGTTCATCCGCAACGTCGTCGCCCAGGACGAGGCCCGGAAGGACGAACCTTCACTGGACGAGCCCGATGCACCGGCCCTGAAGCCGAGCGACAAGGCGATCTTTTGGCCTCCCCGGATGTCCGTTCTCCGGGTCCGAGCCGACGACCCGCAGGAGCGGGAGTTTACGGCGTTGCTGACGGCCGCGGGCGATCCGGAGGATGCCGGGGTTTCAGCCGTGTTTCCGGTGTTCGGTTGCGGTCGGACGCTCGGCGGCCTCCGCCTCGCGGACCTCAAAGCAGAGGTGTTTCTGTCGGCCTGCGATTTCCTCACCGGCGCCTGCTCGTGCGAGGTGAAAGAAATCAGCCCCGGCAGCGACCTGCTCGTGGCGGCTGACTGGAACGCGGTCCCCAGGCTCATTCCGCGGCACGACGAGGATGCGTTCGCCGACTCGGGGCAGGTTGAAAAGGGCATCGCGAACCCGGCGGAGAGCGCAGCGGCCGCCCCCAAACCGACCGGAGACCAGCCCGCGACGGCCACCGCCCCGCCGGCCGGCCGGCCGGCGGCTTCCCTGGTGGTGTGGCTCGCCGGTGCGGCCGGGCTGTTGTTGTGCCTGGCGTGGCGCGCGCGGGCGGGTCGCTGACGATTCGCGAAACACCGCTACGCTCGGCCCCGCGGTCCGCAGACCGGACACTCCCGCCGCGCGGGGATCGTGAGGGTGCGGCAGGCCATGGCGGCCGTGTCAAACGTCCACAGCCGGCCGGCGAGTGGCACGCCGCAACCGGTCAGGATCTTGATCGCCTCGAGAGCCGCCAGCCCGCCCACGGTGCCGGCGACGGCGCCGAGCACCGGAAACTCGCGCCGCCAGTGGGGCGGCGGGGCAGGGTAGAGGCATGCCAGGCAGGGCCCGCCGGACAGGACACTCATCAGGCGGGCCTCGGCGTCGTACATCGCGGCATCGACCAGCGGCTTGCCCTGCCGCACCGCCTCGGCATTGAGGAGCAGCCGCTCGGCGAATAGCGGCGCAGCGCTGACGACGAGGTCGCAGCGGGCCACGAGCCGGGATGCGTTGTCGGCCGTCGCGTTCTCCGGCACCGTCTCGACGACGACGTGGGGATTCAGGCCCCGCAGCCGCTCCGCCGCCTGCTCCACCCGCGGCCGGCCGATGCCCGGAGTCGACATGAGCGTTTGGCGGTTGAGATCGTTGCGCCGCAGGTTTCCGGCATGCGCCAGCACGAGCCTGCCCACGCCGGCCGCCGCGAGGTAGGTCGCCGCGGCCCCACCGACCCCGCCGACCCGCGACACGAGCACGCCGGCCGCCTTGAGACGGCGCTGACCATCAACGCCGAAGCCGGCCACGGACTGCTGCCAGGAGTAGCGATCGAGTTCGTCGGGATGGAGCCCACCTCCGCCCGACTCGTCGGCGTTCATGCCTGCTAGCCTCCGGCGATCGGCGGCATGAGCAGCACGTCGTCGCCGTCGACGAGGAGGCGACCGGCACGTTCCTCCGGGGGCACGCCCATACTATTGACCGCCACGAGGAGCGACGGTTCGATTTCGCCATCGACCGTGAGCAGGTGCCGCCGCACCTCGTCGGCCGCGGCATGGGCCAGCCCGCGGCACACGTCCACGAGCGTCGTTCCCTCCGGCACGGCCATCTCGACCGGTCCGGCATCTCGCAGCGGTCCGGTGAACGTGACGAAAATTCGCATGCTGCAAAAGATAGCCCGGTGAACGGCACGGCCGCAAGCGGTGACCATGCGACCGGACAGGGCCATGGCCCCGCGCCCGGCAGTGACCTGGAGCCGCACGCGCGGCCGGTGCCGAGGCCTCTCTGTCGCCCTCCAGCGGCCTCCGCGTTCTCCGGTACACTCTGTCTCATGGAAAGCAACCGGCCAAGTCAGGAGGTCCGGGCATGATGGCGTGGCGTGTCGCGAGGTGGCAACGAGCGATCGTGGCGCTCGCGTTGCTGGCGTCGCAGGCGAATGGCATGGCGTGGGCCGAAGAGCCGCGCACCCTCCGCGGGCACGACGGCTGGATCGCGTCGTTAGCGGTCAGCCCGGACGGCAAACGGCTCTTCTCCGGCGGCGACGACCGATCCGTAAAGTGGTGGCAGTTGCAGCCGGCCGAACTGGCCGGCACCCTGCGCACCTATCCGGCAGGCGTGACGTCGCTGGCATGCCACAAAGACGGAAACCGGATCGCGGTGGGAATGCACGACGGCCGCCTGGAGCTGTGCGATGCCCAGCGCGGCACGACGATCCGTGAATTCCCCGGCCACGAGGACACCGTCACAGTGGTCTGCTTCGATCCCAGCGGAAACTACCTGGCATCCGGGAGCGCGGACGATTCCCTGAAAATCTGGGACATCCGCGCCGGCACCTTGCTGCACACCTTCCATCAAGGAAACGAATACGACGTGGTCACCGCGGCGTTTCGGCCCGATGGGCGACAGGTTGTCACCGGAGATGGCGAAAACGAGCTGAAGGTTTGGGACGTCGAGACAGGTGAAGAAATCGAGACGCTGCACGGCCACGAGGGGACGGTGACGTCCGTGGCGTACAGCCCATGCGGAAAGCAGCTCGTGTCTGCGAGCTGGGATGCGACACTCCGCGTCTGGGATGCAGAGACCGGCGGGCACCTGAAAACCGTCCAGGGCCATGAGGCCGAAGTCACCGCGGTGCTGTTCACGCCCGACGGTTCACGGATTGTTTCGGCAAGCGAAGACAACACGATCCGCATCTGGGATGCCGGGACATACGAATTGCAGCGGACGCTGCCGGCTGACAACGTCGTGCGCCTGGCAATCAGCCCGAATGGGCAAACGCTGATCTGCGGCGGGAACGAATCGATTCGCCTCTGGAATCTGCTTGACGGAGGCAGATAAGGTAGGCAGCCGAGCGCCGGACTCCCGGCCGGGGGCTTACAAGATGAAAGGCGGCGCACCGGAGACCCCAGGCCCCCTTCCACCGGGCCGCCCGGCCTCCGCCCCTCTCTGCTTTCGGCCCCCGGTTTTCCGCTGCCCAAAAGTTTCGCCGAGCAACACCGAACTAGTATACTGTTGGGGCAGGTTTTGCGGCCCGCGACGACCGCGGCAGTTTGGGCGAAATGATCGATGTCGTGCGTGCCGATACATTCTCCTGAAAACTCGGTTCTACCATGAGAAAAGCCGCGCTCGCGATCTCAATGCTGCTGCTGAGTCCCGTGCTCGTGGCATCCGCCGCCGATGCTCCCGCTGATGCCCGGGGCTTCGCGGATCTGGTGAAGCCGCTGCTCCGCCGGTACTGCATCGACTGCCACGGCCCCGATGTTCAGGAGGCGCGGCTTCGCTTCGACCAGATCGACGGTTTCCACCTCTCGGACCGGCATCTGTGGACGATGGTCCATGAGCAGCTTGCCGCGGGCGCGATGCCGCCCGCGGGAGCGGAGGCGCCTTCCGCCCCGGAGAAGACGGGGGTCCTCGCGTGGATCGCTGCGGCACAACGCGGCCTGGAGCCAGGGAGCGTGCGCCGGTTGAATCGCCGCGAGTTCGGTGCCGCGTTGCAGGACATCACAGGCGTCAGGGTCGACTTCGTTTACAGCATGCCTGGAGATGGCACGGTCGAAGGGTTCGACACCGGCGCGGAGGGCCTCCAGGACGCGGCCGACTCGGTGGCCCAGATGATGGAGATCACCCGGCGGGCCGTGGAGTCGATCCGGTTTCTCGAGGCTCCGCGCAGTGAAACCCTGCGCGTCGATCTGGTGAACGTCGCCCAAGATCCGCTCAGTGCCTTCGCTTCATGGGCGGACAAGGGCGTTTCCATCAAGAAGCTAGCGGCCATCGCCCGGCCCGGAGTCGGTGCCTTGCTGGAACCCAAATGGCCTAGGGATCGCAGCGAATCGTTTCTCAAGGTGCCCGTGTCTGCCGACAGGTGCGGCGTGACGCGGATCCGGTTGAGCGTCAGCTCTTTCTCCGCTTTTCCAGAAGTGCCCAATCCGATTCTCTGGGTGGAGTGCGGCGGCAGAGTGTTCGATCGGCGGGAGATCACCGGGCCGACAGACCTGGAGTACCAGGTGCAGGCCGAGGATGCGTTGATCTCGCGCGAGGGATTCCTCGCCGTGGCGCTGACCCCGCGGGTGGAACTTGGCTATCGCGTGCCAAACTTCGAGAACGAGGACACCTCCGACCCGCGGACGCTGCCCGGCGGGATGGGTCTGTTTCGGCCGGTTTGGAACAAGGCAGAACACAAGGACCCGGCTCAGCAGCCCCGTCCATTCGTGGTTCTCAAACAGATCGAACTCGAGCCCCAATATGTCGCTGCCTGGCCGCCGGCAGAATGGCAGGTCGATCTGGGACCAATCTCGGATACCCTGGACAGCGCCAAAAAGCTGCTCGCGCTGTGGATGGATCGGGCCTATCGCCGACCGGTAACCGACGGAGAACGGAGTCATTTCCTGAAGTTTTACCGGCAGCTGCGCGACGACGGGCTGGCGTTCGACCCCGCGCTCCGGTCCACCTTTCAGGCGGTGCTGATGAGCAGCCCGTTCCGTCATTTGGATTCGACGGCCCACGAGGAGCGGTCGATTGCGGATCACGCCGTGGCATCGCGGCTGAGTTTCATGCTGGTCGGCTCCCCGCCGGATGCAGAACTGCGGTCGCGGGCCGCTGCGGGCGAGTTGCGGCGGCCCGAGGTGCTCCGCGAACAGTCTAACCGGCTGCTCGCCGATCCACGAAGTTACGCTGCGTTCGTGCGGCCGTTCGTCACGCAGTGGCTGGAGCTGGATCAGCCGATCACGCTGGTGGACGATTATCGCGGCAAGGCGAGCTATCACTTCCGCCGCCATCTTCAGGACTCGATGCGCGAGGAAACCTTCTCCTACATCCATCGCTTGCTGGCCGACGATCGGCCCGCCCGCGAATTGGTGTCGAGTGACTGGACGATGATGAACGACGCCTTGGCCCGCCACTACGGATACGACGGCATCCAGGGCGGTCAGCTGCGGAAGGTGATGCTGCGGGCGAACGATTCCCGCGGCGGGGGCATCATGTCGCACGCCGGCGTTCAATCGATGCTGTGCTGGATGGGCGATAATTGGGTGATCTATCGTGGGGCCTGGGCGGCCCGGAACATTCTCGACGCCCCTCCGCAACTGCCGCCGTTGGCGGTGCCCGAACTGGATGCGAAATCCGAGGAACTCTCGAAGATGTCGCCCCGCGAGCTGATGGCTCATCACCGCCAGGACCAGAATTGCGCAGTCTGCCATACCAGGCTCGATCCCATCGGCTTCGCTTTTCAAAACTTCGACATCAGCGGGCGCTGGCGGAACGTGGAGTACGAGACCTACGCCGTCGACGAACTGGATTCCAACGTCGCCTGGCGGGGCAAAGGCGCGACCCGCCCGGTCGATACGGTCGGGCAGCTGCCCCGTGGCGAGGAGTTTCGCACGTACGCGGAGTTCAAGGAGACGGTCGCGTCCGAATATCTGCAGGACACGGTGCGAGGCTTGCTGAAGAGCATCATGCTCTACGCAACCGGACGCAAACCCGACATTGACGACATGGCGGAGATCAAAAAGATCATGGCGAGCCATGCCGCCGAGGGGTATCCGCTGCGAAAGATGCTGCTGGCAGTATTCCAAACCAAGGCGTTCTTGGATCACTAGGCGATTTCGTTCGATCTCCATTCAGGAAGGACCATGACCATGCATCCCGCCCATCTGCTCAGTCGCCGCGCCGTGATCCATGGGCTGGGTGCCACCTTGGCCTTGCCCGCCCTGGAGTCGCTTGGCGGGAAAACGCTGGCAGCGCAGCAGCAGCAGCAGGATCCCTCGCGGTTCGCATGCTTCTATATTCCCGGGGCCATCAGCAAGTACTCATGGTTTCCCAAGGACACCGGCTTCGACTACGCGATCGCCCCGTCGCACAAGCCGCTGGAGAATCACCGCGAGCGGTTTTCCGTGCTCACGGGCCTGTCCCATATCGAGGGACGGATCAGCGGCCATACCCATCCCTACAGCTGGCTGACCGGGCACAACATCAGCCTCATTCCCGGCTCGATCAGCAACACGATTTCCGTCGACCAGGTGGCCGCAAAGCACATCGGGCCGACGTATCTGCGGTCACTGGTGCTGTCGTGGACGAGCGGCGTGGGCACCGTCACGCTCTCCCGAAACTCCCAGGGCGTCGATATTCCGGCGACGGACGACTACCGCAGCGTGTTTGAGAATCTTTTTCCGCCCGCCGACGCCGCGGAGGTCAAGAAGGCGCAGGCCCGATTGGCACACAATCGGAGCATTCTCGACACGGCGATGGAAAATGTCGGCGACCTGAAGCGAAAGCTGGGACGGATCGATCAGCAGCGAATCGACCACTACCTCCACTCGGTCCGCGACGTCGAGAAGCGGCTAATCCAGAAGGAGGAGATCCTCGGCCATGGGCGGCCCGATTTCGATGCCTCCCAGGTTCGTCTCGAGCGCGAAGTCCGCAACAGCATGCGGGAGCACATCGAGCTGATGACGGACCTGATCGTGCTCGCCTTCCAGACCGACATGACGCGGGTCGCGACCCAATGCCTGGGCGGCGAAGCTGGGCCGAACTACGACGAATACAAGGACTGGGCCCGCAAGGCCGGGGCGCCGGCGCGGGGCACGCATGACGTCCACCACAAGGGCGGCGGGGATCGCGGGGAGTCGAATCCCGACGTCATCGCCCTGGCCCATCGCGATGAGATGCTGTGTGCCTGCGTCGCCCGTTTCATGGATAAACTGCAGGCCATCGAAGCCGCCGACGGATCCCTCCTCGACCACACCGTAATCCTCTTCGGCGGTGCCCAGATTTCCAGTCACGTGGGCACGAGCTTTCCGACGATTCTCGCCGGCGGCAACCGGCTGGGGTTCAAGCACGGCCAGCATCTCAAATGGCCGATCGACAAGCGGCCGATGTCCGACCTCTACCTCACGATCCTCCGGCAGCTCGGCTGCCCGGTCGATTCGTTCAAGGAGAGCGCCGGCCCGATCACGGAATTGCTCGCGTAAGGCCGCACGGGCGGCGATCCGGCAAAGCCGCAACCGGCGGCGCCGGCGTAAAGCCGCACGGCAATACTGCGGCGGGGGTTCGAAGTCACTCGGGCTTTTTGCGGCCGCTGGGGTCTTCACCCATGGCCTTGAGAAACCGCATCGCCCGTTGCTTGACCGCCTCGTCGCGATGATCGACCAGCGGCCGCAGCCGTTCGACGTAGGGCCGAGGATCCTTGTCGTCGAGGGCCATCATCAGCCCGCGCAGCCGATCCCGGATCTTGTCTTGCCACGACGTCTCCAATTCCGCCTCCGCGGCCTGCCGTGCCTCCGGGGCGATCGTCTGGTCGTTGATCAAGTTGAACAGTTGGAGGTGGGCGTACTTGAGGCTGTCCCGATACCGGTCGCTGAGAAACGGCCTCAAGTCCTCCAGCTTGCCGATGAACTCCCGGCCGCTGATGAAGTCTTCGTAGGCCTGTCGTTGCCGCTTCCCAGCGGTGGGCTCCGCGCTCCAGCTGCGGAGAATGTGAAGACGGTTGTGGTAGTTGCCAGAAACCGGACCGCGGGAGATGGAGTCGTAGATCCGCATCCGTTCCTGCTCGGGCCGTGAGGCGTCCAGGGCCGCCTCGATCACGAGATTGAGTTCGGCCCGGGCGAGCGACGGCTTGTCCAAAAGCCCCAGCACCTCGTCGTAGTCGATGTCGAGCGCGAGATCACGGGGGGCCACCTGGTGCATCTTCATCTGCCGGAAGAGCGGCTCGTAATCCGCCGGATCGACCTTGCGGAACGCCATCTGCAGGGCCGCCCTGACCGCCGGCGTCGCCTCCCATGGCACGGGGGCGTAGTAGGGGCCGGTGAAATTCGGGCGATTCTGCCACCATGTGGTTCCGTCCCACGGCGCCTCGCGATGGTAGAGGCGAAACAGGGCCAGCGTGATCAGGCGGGCGAGCCGGGGGTCGCTCGTGCCGCGAACTTTCGTCGTCAGACCCGCCACGACCCGGGCGTCGTGGATCTCCTGCAGGCCGCGGAGCGCGGTTTCTCGCAGGTCGTCGTCGTCGACCGCGGCCAGCAACGCATCGATCGCCTGCAGCCCCACGACGGCCTTCAGGGCGGTGTGCCCGACGACCTCGTGCGGGGTGGACCAGCCGTCGGCGTCGGGCGGAGCGGCCGCGGCGGCATCGGCTGCCGTCAGCGTCTGGCCCTTGGCCAGGGGCAGGATCGCGGCGGCAACGCCCGGATCGCGGGAGCGGGCCAGGCCGATGATGCCCCGCATCCGAACCCGCGGGTTTTCGTCGCGCACGGCCCGGAGAAACAACTCCTTGCCGACAGCGTCAATCTCGTGCTCGACATCGCCCAGGGCGCGGACGACAAACTCCCGCAGGGCGACGTCCGGGTAGAGCCCCGCGACCGCGGCATGCGACCTGGCTCCGTCGACTTGCTTGAGCGTCATGACCGCCGCGACACGGCCGGCGAGGGGCCGCTTGGCGTCGGCGGCGAGGGCGAGCAGGCCGCCACTGAACGCCGTCTTGCCGCCGCGGGTGACGATTTCACGCATCGCGTTGAGCCGCGTCACCTGGCTGTCGCTGGAGAGGTGCTCGAGGAGTTCTGCGTCGCTGGCCTGGTTGATGTCGGGATAGACCGCCGCCGCGGCCCGGTCGGCAGGCTGGATCAGATCGACATGCCCGAAGGGCTCGTTCGCGAAGCCGAACCCGCCGCCCCGCCGGGAGGCGGCATAGATCCGCGAAAAACCATCGACATCGATCCCGATGTTGTGCGGTGAGTCCATGAACCGCTCCTGCCGGACCTGCCAGGTCGCTTCGTGCGGCTTCCGGCGGTGCAGCCACAGCCCCGTGTTGAAGTCACCCGAGTACAGGGCGTCACCCAGATCCGCGGGAAAGCCCGGTTCGTGCAGGGAGCACATGCCGGCGCCCGCCCCGGCGCCACAATCAACGAGCGGCGGCAGCGCTTCGTGGGCGAAATGCTTGAACAGCCCCGGGTAGCCACAATCAGCCAGCTCGGTTAGGTGAAAAAGCCGCGTGCCCCAGCCACCCCCGTCGTTGGAGTTGTCGCGGGCGAACAGATCGAGGAAGGGATCTACGGCGATGGCGTAGATGTTCCGCGTGCCGGCGAGCAGCAGGCCGAGCCGACTTCCATCGGGCCGGACCCGGAGCACGCCGCCGCCGTGCAGCGTGACCTGGCTGCCGTCGGTGCCGGTCGCCTCGAAGCAGCCTTGGTCGCCGATCGCCAGGTAGAGCCATCCGTCGATTCCCATGCGGACGCCGTTCGGGCCGTGGACGACCGGACTCGCAGACAGCCGCGGCCCGAGATTGGTGACGAGCGTCGTCTGCTTGTCGGCAACTCCATCCCCGTCGAGGTCCTGGTAGGCGACCAGGGAGGGCGACTGCATGAGGTAGAGCGTGTCGTCCACGTAACAACTGCCGCGTGGAGCGTCGATGCGGTCGACGAATGTTGTGAACCTGTCGGCACGGCCGTCGCCGTCGGTGTCTTCGCACCGCACGATCCGACCCGCCCCGCGCTTCTCGTTCGTCACGCCATTGACGTCGCAACTCACGAACACCACGCCCTGCGGCGATACCGCGATGCCGGTGGGCGCGGTGATGTGCTGCTGGGTGACGAACTGGCTTTGCTTCAGCCCCTGCGCGATGCCGTCGGCGTACGACGATCCCGGCGCGACCGCCAGCAGCACGACCACCCTCAGGACTGCGGCCCACGGCGGGCACGGCCTTCCACGGCCCTGTTCCGCCGGGTGGGCCACGGAAAACGCTGTGGGTTTCCCCCTGGGACGACCGCCACATCGTGCGGCAACGGAGTTGTTCTGCAGGCTGCGAGGCATCGATGGCTCCAGAGTGGTTGCGGGAAAGGGTGGCCCGAGCGGCGGCACGCCATCCGCGGCCGGCCGCGTGAACGGCCTGTCGTCCAATCAGTTTACTCGACGCGGAGGTCGTAACAGTAGATGCCGTCCATGCCGCGGACGATGAGGCGACCGTCCACGACGACGTTTCCCAGCGCCATTTGGCCGTAGGCGGTCGTGTCGTTGTGCTGTGGACTCCAGACCGTGCCGAGCACTTTCAGCTCGCCGGCGTCCACCACATGGATGTGCTGGCGGCCGTGTTGGCCTTCCGGCTGGTAGAAGATGCGGCCATCCACCACGATCAATCCGGCATTACTGCCACACTTTAACTCGGGAATCGCACCGAGCGTCTTGCCGGTCGCCAGGTCGAGGCACCGCAAACCTTCGTCGCGGTGCGCCGCATAGACGCGGCCCGCGGCGATGGCCAGGACCATGTTTTCGTCCCACGTTCCCGGCTCGCTTTCCCACGCTTTCTCGATGCCGCCATCGGTCAACGTGTAGGCCACGACCACGCCGGTCTGCTTGTCGGTGGTCGCCGTGTAGGAGACCATTTTATCGCCGTCGCACACCGGCATGGCGACGGTGAACAACCGGTCCTTCGCCACCACGTCCGAACTCCACAACACCTTTCCGGTCACCGGGTCCACGAGGCTGCTCGTGCCGCCAACGGCCAACACACGATCCTGGCCGGCCAGTTTCAACCGTCGCACTGACGCCGCGGCCGGCGCCAGCCACAGTTCCTGGCCGGTGTGCAGGTCGAGGCCGACGGTCTCCTTGCCGGTCGCGAACACCGCCACGTCGCCGACGACCACCGGCCCAACCGACGCGTTGTCTTTCTTCACCGTGTCGCTGCCACCGCGGCTCCACTTCAACGCGCCCGTCTTCGCGTCGTAGGCGTGGAGGCCCCAGCTGTAGTCCGCCACCACGAGCACGCCGTTGCCGATGGCGGGGGTGGGATTTGCCGCCCGCCACTTGTGCGTCTGGAAGTTTCCCTGCTTCATCGGCCAGACCGATTGCCACACGGTCTTCCCGGTCCCACCGTCGATCGCGGTCACCACCACGTCGGCCCGCTTCGAATACCAACGCCGCATGCAATCGTGCTCGACGGGATGGTCCTTGTACTTCTCCACCACCTTCCCGTCTTCGCCCTCCGGCACCACGTCGCCCGACGGTCGGTACGAGTACAGATACACAATCCCATCTGCCACGACCGGCGACGACGCTCCGCCGCACAACGTCCCGACGATGGCCCGTTCCCGGTACCGCGCGTCCGCGCCCGTGCCCCAACAGTCGAGGGCCACCGCCTCGCTGCGCCAGAGCGGCCTGGCTTGCGCCACGTTCGCGATCATCGGTTTGCCGGAGGACGGTCCGGCGCACGCCGCGAGCGTGCCGTGGAACGACGGCCAGTCCTGTCCGACCGCGATCGGCTCGTCGACCGCCGCGATTTTCTTCAACGTTCCCCCGCCGATCTCCTTGCCGTCGCTGGTCAACGACCAGGTGCCGGCCGCGATCTCGAGTGCCAACGTCTGCAACGCCAACCTTCGGATCGGCGCCCACACACTGACCAACCGCAACTCCACCGTGACCATGCCGGCATCGCCGGCCAGGCTGTCCGTGAGCAGCTTGTTGTTGCCCTGCGCCTTGCCCACGCCCGGCAACTTGATGCTGGTTGACCAGAACTGGACCGGCCTGCCGTCGCGCCAGGCGACGAACACCCGGCAGGGTTCGCCCACTCCCTCGAGCACAAACCACGTTGCCTGATACGCACTCGTGGGATTGACGACGGCTGGTTTATCTTGCGCCAGCGTGAGATTGCACGCCAAGGCCACGAGGACTGTGATCAGGTGTCGCATCATGTCTCCTGTGATCGCGTCAGAGCCGAGCGGGAAAACCGAAAACTCCTCCTCAGCATAGCCCGATCCATGCTCCCGTCGGCGGCGGTTTGCAGGTCACTGCAGGGCCGATGATGCAGGCGGAGACCGCGGTCGTCCCGCGGCCCGTGCCCCGCGGCCTCACGGCTGGAGCGTGCCGACAAAATAGCCCGTCTTGGATTGACCACCCAAGTGCGTCGTGAAGATGCCCATGAAGTCATGGCCGACCATCGGCCCGTCGAGATCGAAGGTGTATTGTCCGGCCGTGACGCCGCCGTCGAGGACCGTGGCGACGAGTTGGCCGCGAATCCGCCCCTCCATTACCTGTAGTTCGGCGCGGTCGAACTGCCCGCGATACACGCCCTTGTTGTTGAAGAGCTTGCCCATGGTGGCTTTGCCCATGTCCATGGTGAAGTCGAAGAACGCGCGATTCTGCCAGTCTTGGCCGCCCAACAGACCATCTTCGAGCTTCATGGCGACCTTGACCGCCCCCTGCGGGAGGTCTGGCCGGGGAAGCACATCGCCCCACAGGTCCCCCGCCACCTTGGCGTCGCCGAAACCGCCGACGTGCGAGCCGCGGATCTGGTCGCCCACGATCTTCGCCCGGACTTGATAGCTGCCCAAAACGGGGGCGATCTTGGTCCGCGACACCGTGCGGACCACGGTTACAGTGCCCGAAAGCTCGCCATCCACCACCATCAACCCCGACGCATCAATCTCGAACGGACGCCGACTGAACGACGTCGCAAACGCGAACGCCGCCCGGCACCTCCCGTCCTTGCGATCGAGGTACACCTTGAGCGGCTCGCCCCGCGGCAACGCATCGTCCAAGACCATCACCACGAGGCCATCCTCGGCATTCGCCGGCACCGGCGCGATCTGGCGAAAGCCGCCCCTGATGATCCCCGCCGTATGCATGCCGCGATGCGCGGCCGTGAACGTTCCCGACGCCTTGCCCTCTTTCAGATCGACGTCAATCGTGAAGTCGTGTTCGCCCCGACCGACCGCATTGGACGTCACAAAAGTTCTGATCGTGCCGGTGAGCTTGTCATCCTCGAAGCGCAAATCCCCGCCGTCGAAGCGGCCGGTCCATGCCACCGTGCTCCAGCCGCCGATCAGCCCGCCACTGAACGGACCGACTCGGCCGGACTGGAGAACCCCGTCTGTGAAAATGAGCGAGACGTGTGCCAGCCGCTGCCACTCCTTTGCATTGCCCATCTGCAACGCGTTCGCCAGCCGCAGATCCACGCACAGCGTCTCGGCGACGACCGGCCCCGCCGCCAGTGCCACACACAACGCAATGATTCGCATCATGCTGCCCTCCGCAGTTCGTTTGCCGACACGATGGTCGGGGGAACCGGTGCTGCCGGTGATGTCCGGCTGAAAACTGCACCCCTCGCAACCGGTCGAAACTATCCGGGGCATCCGCCCGCCTCAAGTTTGGATGGTTCCGGCCCGCTCGGATGGCCTTGCGGCCGCGAGGGCGGGACCGATCCCACGATCGGCCATCGGAGGCCCGAGCGCCGCCGGCGGCGGGGACGTCATTGACGACCGGGCTGCCCGGCGGAGGCGGCACCAGGCGGGACGGTCGGCTGCCACCAGCCGTCGATCCGCCCCGCCAGAGCCTGTACCCGGGCCGGCTGTTCGGCCGCCAGGTTCCGCTCCTCGAGCGGATCGGCGGCGAGGTCGAACAGTTCCCGGCGGCCGACCGGGTCCTGGGCCTTGCGTTCCGCGGCCGGTTCGGGCCGCGACCCAGGCTGCCACGAGTCAATCAGCTTCCATGTTCCGTGGATGCACGTCCGCGAGAGCAGGCTGAGAGCGGGGTCGTCGGGCGACACCATGTCGTGCGTGTAGTTCGCGAGGAACAGCGTGTCGTGGGCGGCGACGGCCCGCTCATCGAGCAGGTCGACTCCCGGCAGGCCCGCCGGCGCTGGCACGCCGGCCGCCGCCAGGATCGTGGGCATGATGTCGATATTTCCAGCGAGGCGGTCGCGGTCGATCCGCGGCGCGAGTTTCTTCGGCCACCGCAGCAGGATCGGCGTGCGGACGCCGTTCTCGTAGGGAGTCATCTTGCCGCGGTCGTTCCAGCCGTTGTCGTTGAGGTAGACGACGAGCGTGTCTTCGTCGATGCCCCGCGACTTCAGGTTCGCCATCAGGTCGCCGACCGTCTCGTCGAGCCACTCGATCATGGCGTAATACTTCGCCCGGCTCCCGGGCTCGATCGCTGCGTAGGTGTCGAGGAGCCGAGCGGGCGGGTTGTGGGGCGTGTGCGGCAGGAACGGCGCGTACCAGATGAAGAACGGCTTCGCCTCCCGGCCGGCTGCGTCGATGGCGTCGTAGATCGGCTGCATCGTCTGGCGGCCGATGTCCAGCGCCTGGCCCCCGTGGCGATCGGTCTTCCCCATGTCGCGGGTGAAGCCGGCAGCGGCGGGCTCCCGCATCCAGTACTTCCCCGTGTGCATGGTCAGATAGCCGGCGTCCGCCAGGAGCTTCGGCAGCAGCGGATGCCTGAAGAACCTATCCAGCCAGGCCTCCCGCGATTGCCCTTTCGCCGGATCGTTGCCCGTGATGCCGTGCTGGTGCGGGTGGAGGCCGGTCAGGAGCGTGGCGAGTGACGGACTGCATAGAGCGGTCGTCACGTAGCCGCGGGTGTAGGTGAGCCCCGTGGCGGCCAGCTTGTCGATGTGCGGCGTGCGGACAGCCGCGTTGCCCATGAAGCCGTAGTCGGTCCAGGCATGGTCGTCGCCGATGATCAGCACGATGTTCGGTCGGGCCTCGGCCCCGGCACCATGGCCACCGGACAGCAGGGCGGCGAGGGCCGCCACCCATGCGATGCATCTCACCATCTGCCACCTCTCGATCGACGCCTGGCCCGGACTGCATGTCGCGTCGTAACACCCAATTCGACAGCGGCAGCGCCGCACGGGCAAGGCCGGAGCCGTCGGCCCGGGCGGGCAGCGGCGGGGTGGTCGGCTCCGGCCCCGGGAGGCGGGGCCAGTCTGGGGCCGGGTATCCCTCAGGCCCGCCGCTGCGGGTCCCGTCGGGACACGGTCGCGGCGGGGCCAAGATCGGCCCCGTTCGGCGGTCTAATGCCAATGTCGTCCGCCCGGCCGTTGGAGAGCCGGCGGCCGGTCGTGATCCGTGACAGACCCGCACCCGGCAGGGCCTGGTAGATTTTTCCGTCCGTACAAACGTCCGAGGGCATATCTGATGCGGTTCCTGGCAGCAGCGATCCTCTCCCTGGCCGCCATGGCCGCCCCCGCGGCCGAGCCGGCCGCCGCGCAGCCCGCGGCGCTGCAACGGTGGGCGATTCTGGCTTCCGCGGAAGTGCGGGCCACCGGCATCGCCGACCTGCTCGGCGCCACGCTCGCGCAGGACGCGAGCCTGGTCCTCGTCGAACGCGAACTTCTCGACCGGACGATGAAGGAGCTCGATCTTTCCACGTTCCTTGGCGCGGGCTCCACGGCGGCCCGGTTGCAGCTCGGCAAAACGCTGGCGGCGGAGGGCCTGATCCTGCTGTCGGTCGAAAAGCGACCGGAAGGCCAGGCCCTGCGGCTCGATCTTTGCGACTGCCGCTACGGGGCACGGCTGCGGAGCGAGTGGCTGCGGAATGAGGCCGCGGACCGGGAAGGTGTCGTGAAGCGGTGCGTGGCCATGCTGGACGAGGTCCGGCGGCAGTACCGGGCGGGCGTCCGCCGGATCGTCTGCGTGCCGGATTTCGTGTCGCAGAATCTGAAGAACACCTACGTCTCCATGCAGGCCGCCTCTGCGCAGCTCGTCCGCGAGCGGCTTCTCCGTGTGCCGGGCGTCGCCGTCGTCGAGATCGACGAGGCCGAGGCGATCGGCCGCGAGCTGCAACTGGGCGGCACGGAACTCCGTGACGCCCCGGCGATGATGACGGTCAAGGGCAGCTTCCGCGTCGTCGACGCGGCCGACAAGGCGACCAATCTGGTGAACCTGCATCTCGATCTGTTCGACGGCAAGGAGCGGCGGGAGGTCGCCCGCGACGGCATACCGATGAGGGACCTGGGCGCGGTGCTTACCGGCGAGCTGGCGACGGAGATTCTTCAGGCCGTCGACGAGGCGGCCCCGGGCCTGACACAGCGACACATCGCCGACATGCTGGCCGAACGGGCCCAGACCTTCGCCAGCCTCGGATCCTTCGACCGCGCGGCGCCGCTCCGCGAGGCCGTGCTCATGATCGACCCCGACGCCGCCGAGCAGCGGATCCGGCTGATGGCCGAGCGGACCGAGCCGCACTACCCACGCGGCTATCGGCAGCGGAACGCACCGGTCCAGCAGTACGACGTGTTCATCGAAAGCTGGCACGATGCCAATCTGCGAGAACGGCGGATTCCCTTTTTCATGGCCCACACCGAGGCCCTGATCCAGCGGAATCAGGTCAACCCCCGGGAGGCGGTGTATCTGCTGGAGATCTGCCGCCGCGAGGCCTACGCCGACATGGAGATGGTCATCGCCTGTTTCGGCTTGCGCTACCAGGAAAGCTGTCGCGTCGCCGAGGACCGCATCAAGACGGCTGAGGCGTTTTTTTGGCGGATGGCCCCGTTGGTCTTGAAGCTGGACCGAGGCCACGTCGAAGGCCGGAACCGAAACCAGATGTTCCTGCCGTTTCAGCAGCGTCCGCTGCACGAGCGGCCGGGCGCCGATCCGATGGTGCCCGCCGAGCAGGACGCGCTGGCGACGCACGAGCTGGTGCTGCAATGCCTGAAGCTCGGCGTGGTGGGCGTCACCCGCCGGCCGCAGCCACCCATCAACGGCTACCCTCAGGCGGACGCGCGGGATCTCCACTTCAACGACGCCGGGCGGCTCGGCAAGGTGGCCGGGATCCTCGAGTCGCTCGCCCCGGAGGATCTGCGGCCGCATCCGGAAATGCTCCTGCTGTTGAGCGACGCCATCCGACCGCTGGGGCAGTGGCTCTATGACGATCCGCGGTTTTCCGCGGCCGATGCCCGGACATTTCTGGAGAGCCTGGCCGCGAGCCGGCGGCCTGGGGTGGCCTACTGCGGGCGGTTCGGCCTGGCGAGTCTCGACGTCTCCACCCTCGACGCGCCCCAGACGGCGAAGCGGGTGACCGAGATCGACTGGCTCGTGGAACAGTATCCGCGGGTCGCGATCACCCCGGCCACGCCCAAGGGCAGCCAGCTCCGCAAGCCGCAGGAACGGTGCCTCAAGCACCTGAAGACGCTCCGCGACGCGTGCATGAAACGCATCAACGTGGCTCCGAAAACGGTTTCCCAGCCGCTGTCGTCGCTGGAGAAGGATTTCCAGACCGCTCCGGAGGACATCCTGCGGCTGGCCAAGAATCCCCGGGTGGTCGCGGCCCGGGTCGACCTGAAATTGCCCTACGAACCGCGGTTTTGGCTCAACTGCGGCGATCGTTTCGACGTCATCGGCGACCCCCTGCAGGCCCACATCCTCCGCAAGTCCGGCGAACTCGTGGAGCTGTTCGACTCGCGGCGGTTGCAGGAGCTGCAGCGTGGGATCGGCGACACCGTGCGTTGGGACGGCAGGTATCTGTGGCTCATCGGCGGCGGAAGTCTCCGCGTCTTCGACGCCGAGTGCCGGCCGATCGGTCAATTGGAACCTTCCGAGGAACTTCCCGGATACGACACGAAATGGCTCCATGTCTTCGCGCCCGGCAAGGCGATCATGGGCTGCCAGCGGTGGGACGACACACGCCAGCACGACCGCGGCTGCTGGTTCGCCTTCATCGAGGTCAAGGACGAGGGCGCGGGGAAGATGCGGCTCCAGCCCCGCGTGATCCACGAGGCGACCCAGTTGTCGGTGGAGGCGACGGGCGACACCGTGGACGACCCGCGGCAGGGGTTCGGGATCGATTGGGTGAGCGAGTTCAGTTTTGCCGAGACCGAGGGGAAGCGGCTGTTGTTCGTGGGACGGCGGTTCCTCCACGGAACCTTCTCGCGGCGGCCGACCCGCCCCCTGACGATCGATCTCGAGACCCTCGAGGTCGGCGTGTTTCCACACGCGTTTCCCATCTTCGGCAGCCAGGCCCTCGACACCCGCCGGTTTTTGCCCCACGGCGTGGTCGTGATCCAGTCGTCGCACGGTCAGAACATGATGGAGGTCTGGAAGGCACCCCAGAGCGCCGCGCAGCCATGGAAGACGAAACGCGTGCCCTTCGACATGTTCACCTCGGTCGTGCACCAGGGCCTGCTCTACTCCAGGCAATGCCGGAGCCGTTTCGATCCCGGGACGCTTGAAGTCGAGGAATTCGTGCCCCAGGGCGAGTTCATCCCGAGAAGGGAAATGTTCGAGATGATGGGAAGTTCGGCACACTTCGGCGTCGTCTTCTGGGGGGATGGGCGGAGATGGGAGCCGGGCGTCGACTGGGCCACGCGAGTGGCCAGAGAGAAACAGGCGCCGCCCCCGCCCCCCCCGCCGCCCGTGCGGCCCGGGTTCGGCGTCTGGCGGATGCACGTCGACGATCCACAGGCCCCGCCACCGGATTACTCGGATCATGCCGTCGTCATTCCGGAGGCCTTTCGGGACAAACACTACCGGGCCATGCTCCGGCTGTGGGCCGCCGGGGCCAAGCTATCGGTCCACTCGTGTCCCGGAGAGACCGACCTGCGCATCTACCCCGGCTGGATCGGCGAACGCGACGACGCCGCGGCTGTGGCCGACCTCCATAACATCTTCCAGTTCGTGGCGATCGGCGTCGCCCGGGAGCCGATCGCAGCCGCCATGCGGGGTCTGGGCGACGAAGGCGACGTGAAGTACATGGTCCTGTCCGCGACGCCCGTGACCAATGCCGACTTCCAGGTCGTGGGGCAGATGGAAAAAATGCGGTCCCTGACCGTGTGCAATACGGAGATCGACGACGAGGGCTTGAGGGCCGTCGGCAAGCTCGAAGGGCTGACAAGCCTGCGGCTGCGGGACGAGACGGGGAAGCGGCTGACGGCGGCCGGCCTCGCCCACCTCCGCAACCTTCGGCAGCTGGAATGGCTCACCCTGGAGGGGCCGGGCTTCGGCGACGAGGCCGTCAAGGCGTTGACGGGTGACATGCTGCCCCGCCTGCACTCGCTCACGCTGACCGGCTGTGAGGTGCGGACCGATCTGCTGCGGGAGCTCAAGCGACAGCGGCCGAAGATCTCGACGTACCTGCACGAACTGTACTGAACCATGTGCCTGCCCGGCCGACCGGCGCAGGCCAGGGCGGCGGCAACCACGTGTCGCCGGGCCGGCGCTTGCCGAACCACCGGCGGCCGCCGTATCCTCCTTGCTTGACCGGCAGGCCGCGGAACGAGTCT
Organism: Planctomycetaceae bacterium; assembly: GCA_021300535.1. Taxonomy (GTDB): domain Bacteria; phylum Planctomycetota; class Planctomycetia; order Pirellulales; family UBA1268; genus QWPN01. The sequence goes on from JAJTED010000013.1 coordinate 27,942, forward strand.
GACGCCGCATGCAGCGGCCCAGGGCGAAGTCTTTGCGGGGATGCCTCCGGCCGCCCTGACTCGTTTCGGCCGTCATGGAACCGATTTCCAGCCTGATCGCCGTGTTCGTCGTCGTGGCGGCCGCGGCAGTCGTGGCGGTCCATCCGCGGACGCGGGCCTACGGGTTCGCGGCGTGGGTCGTCGCGGCCGTCCTCGCCGGGCTGATCGCGCCGCCGGCGGCGGTGAGCCGGCTGCCGCTCGACAACCCGTTGCTCGTGACGCGGCTCCTGCAGATCGCCATGTTCGGCATGGGGGCGACGCTCACCACCGGGGATTTCGTCCGCGTCCTGCAGATGCCCAAGGGCGTCATCGTGGGCGCGGTCCTGCAGTTCACCACGATGCCCTTGCTGGGATGGGCGGTCTCGCGGGCCCTCGGCCTGCCTCCGGAGCTCGCCCTAGGCATGATCCTCCTCGGGGCGAGCCCCGGAGGCATTTCGTCCAACGTGATCACGTATCTGGCCCGGGGTAACGTCGCGTTGTCGGTGACCATGACGGCCGTGTCGACCCTCCTGGCTCCGGTGATGACGCCGCTGATGGTCTATCTCTACGCCCGGCGAACGGTCGATCTCGATTATGCGGAGATGTTTTCCAGCATCCTGGCGACGGTCGTCGCGCCGGTCGTCGTGGGGCTCGTGGCCAACGCGGTGCTCGCCCGCTGCCGGGCCGATCGGCGGGTCGCGGAGCGGTTGCTCGCCATCACGTCGATGATCGCGATCTGCCTGATCTGCGGGGTGATCGCCGTCCGCAGCCGCGCGCAGATCGAGCATGTCGGCGGGCTCTTGTTGCTCGGCGTCACCTTGCACAACCTCGGCGGCTATCTGTTCGGATATGCCGCCAGCCGGCTCGTGGGCATCAACCAGCAAGACAGTCGGACCGTCGCCATCGAGGTCGGCCTGCAGAACGGCGGCCTGGCCGCGAACCTGGCCGTCCAGGTGCTGAAGATCCCGGGGGCCGCGATCGTTCCGGCGCTGTTCTCGGCCGTGATGAACGTCACCGGCTCGGTGCCGCGCTCCTCGGCCTCGCGATCATGGCGGTCGCACCGGCCGCGGAGGCCGAACCGGGCGACGCGGAGGGCCGACTGCAGCAGGTTCTCGATCTCGTGGCCGACGACGCTCCCGGCCGCCCGAACCGGCTGCTCGGGGATTACGCAGCCGTGAAATGGGTGCAGGCAGACCGGCAGCGTGGTCCGGTCAACTGGCGGGACCGGACCTGGTCGGATTGGCAGCGGCGCACCGGGGAGCAGCCTCCGGACTTCGACCGGCTGCCCTCGCGGCCGTTCCTGCCCGATCCGCTGCTCGACGACGACGGCCGGGCGATCGTCACGGCTGCCGACTGGCGCGAACGCCGCCGGTCGATCATCCGTCAGGTGGAGCACTGGATCACGGGGACGATTCCGCCGCCCCCCGACAATCTCGTGGCGGAGACCGTCGCGGAGACGACCGAGGACGGGCTCACGCTGCGCACGGTCGTGCTCCGCTTCGGGCCGGACCAGCGGGCGCGGCTGACCGTTCGCCTGTTCATTCCGCGGGCGAACGGGCCGCTGCCGGTCGTGATCACGCAGCGAAACGACCGCTGGATCCGGGCCGCCGTGCGACGCGGCTTCATCGGCTGCCTGTACGCGGCGGCCGACGGCGACGACGACACGGCCGGCTATCCGCCCCTCTGGCCGGACCACGACTTCGCCCTGCTCATGCGGCGGGCCTGGGGCTGTTCGCGGGCGATCGATTACCTCCACACGCTCCCCATCGTGGACAAGGCCCGCATCGGACTCGTCGGCCACTCGCGCAACGGGTTTCAGGCGCTCTTGGCCGCGGCGCTGGACGAGCGGATCCAGGCGGTCGTTCCCGCGAGCACCACGGTGGGCCTGAACGGATTCCGTCTGAATGACCGGGCCAACTCCCAGACGCTCGACGAACTGACCTACGCGTTTCCGTCGTGGCTCCATCCGCGACTACGATTCTTCGTGGGCCGTGAAGACCGGCTGCCGATCGACATGAACTCGGTGATGGCGCTCGTCGCGCCGCGGCCGCTCCTGCTGACGGCGAGCGTCCGTGAGGCCGATGCCAACCCCTGGGCCCTCGAGCAGATGGACCGCTCGGTCCGTCCGGTCTATCGCCTGCTCGGGGCCGAAGATCGCCTGGCACTGCGGCAGCGGGACGGGGTGCACGGCGTGGCGGACGAGGAGTTCGCGGTGTACCTCGACTTCTTCGACACGGTCTTCGGCCGGTCTCAGGCCTTTCGCGCGGCCAAAGACCGCGTGTTTCCCTACACGTTCGCCAACTGGAAGCGGGCCAGCGGCGAGGATCTCCGGGCCGCGGACTGGCCGCCCGCCCGCGGCCTCGTCGACGCGCCCCCGTCCGCCGCCGAGTGGGACGCCACGCGGAAGGAGATTCGCCAGCGGCTGGCGTGGCTGCTCGGCGAGCCGCCGCCCGGTCAGCCCGCCGCCGCGGCCGTCCTCCGGCTCCCGACCGCAGCCGACACCGAGCCGCGGCTCAACCGTCAGGCGGCGCAGCTCATGCCCTTCGACTGCCCGCGGTTGGCCGGCACACGATTCCGGGTCGGGCCGCGAGACGCGGCCGGCGATGGGTTCGACGCCTGGATGTTCCTGCCGCCGGCCGCCGCGTCCGGCACCGCGGACCGGCCCCCGGTGGTGGTGTTTCTGCACGACTATGCCTACGCCACGGGCTTCTTCCTGCGGGCGGGGCCGCTGTTCGAGCGGTTTCTCGACCGCGGCATCGCCGTGGTGGCGATCGATCTGGCCGGCTTTCACAGCCGTCTCGAGGAAGGGACGGGTTTCTACGGGCGGTTTCCCCGCTGGTCGCTGCTGGGCAAGATGGTCGCCGACGTCCAGTCGCTCGTGACGGCCTTGGCCGGCGCGGACCACGTGGACGGACGCCATGTCTTTCTCACCGGCGTCGGCCTGGGCGGGACCGTGGCCCTCGTCGCGGCGGCGACCGACGACCGCATCGCGGGGGTCGCCGTATGCAATGCCTTCACGCCGCTGCGGTCGGCGGCCGGCGGCGCGGCGTTCGTGCAGGATCTTGCGGACCGGCACGGCCTCGTGCCGCGGCTGGGGTTCTTCAGCGGCGCGGAAGGGCGGATCCCGGCCGATTTCGACGCGGTGCTGGCGGCCGTCGCGCCGCGTCCGGTGCTGGTGATCGCCGCACAGTTCGACCGCCATGCGGAGCACGACCAGGTCGCCGCGAGCGTGGCGGCGGCCGGCCGGGTCTACCGGCTCTTCGACGCCGCCGACCGGCTCCAGCTGATCGCGCCACCGAACTATAACCGCTTCACGGCCACCGAAAAGACGCAGATCGCCGACTGGATCGCGAGGCAGGCGGGGACGCGGCCACGATGACGGGTGCGGACGGGGGGCCCGTCATGGTCGGGCTCGCCGCTTGCAGCCCGACGGCGCATCCGGGTACAAGGGTTATGGGCAGAAACCGGGCACCAGGCCACACACGATGCGCATCACACTCCGCTCGATTGTCGTCGTCGCCATCGCCGTCGCCACGCTCGCGATGAGACAGGCCGCGGCCGCCGATGCCGTCGCCACCGGAGCGGCGGTTTTTCAATTCGCCACGGTCGCGAAAACGTCCGCCGGCGAACGCGATGCCTTCCTCTGGATTCCACCGCAGGCGGAACAGGTCCGGGGCGTGCTCTTCGCCGGCATGGCCTCGGCCGAGCGCGAACTCGTCAAGGATGCCGCCGTGCGCCGCGTGTGCCGCGCGGAAAGCCTGGCAATCGTGTTCCTGACGACCAGCATCACATCCGTCGACGTGCAGCAGGTGCTCGACGATTTCGCCGCCGCGAGCGGCTATCACGAGCTGTCCGTCGCGCCTCTCTTTTTTGTCGGCCACTCGGTCGGCGGCCCTCAGGCCAAGGCCGCGGCCGTCGCCCACCGCGACCGCTGCTTCGGCGTCATGCAGTACCGCGGCGGCTCGCCCGGAGTGCAGGCCAACGCCACCGATCCCGATCCCGTCCCGCCGGGCGTTCCCGCGGTCATGATGCTCGGTCAGTACGACGAGTTCGGAAAAGTCGCGCGGGACGAAGGCGGGCGGGAAAACTGGGAGAACGGCGTCGTCGCGATGCGGACCTTCCGCTCCGCCAATGCAAGCAACCTCGGCTGCTTCGCGGTCGAGCCGGGGGCGGGGCACTTCGCGTGGTCCGATCGCAGCGCGGCGTACTTCGCGATGTTTCTGCGGAAGGCGGCCACGCTGCGGATTCCCGACTGGTCGTCCGACGCCAAGACCCCCGTCATGTGCCGACAGATCGACGCGACTCGTGGCTGGCTGACGGAGCTTCCCACCAGAGCCGCCGCCAAACACATCCCGGCCCCGGTCGCCGAGTACACCGGCGATCCGGGCGACGCGTCGTGGCATTTCGACCGCGAGATGGCCGAGGCGACGGTCGCGCATCATCGTGGTCTCGTCGGCAAGCGGGATCAGTTCATCCGCTGGCTGGATCCCCACACCGTGAAAGCGGGCGCACGGTTTTTCTTCGACGACATCGCGTGGATCGGTGACGGACAGACCTTCGAGGTCCACCCCCGATTCGCGGAGACCTATCCGCAGCAGTACGACGGCGAAGGCCCGATCTGGGCGCAGGCCGGCCAGCCGGTCGGCAACTCGGGCCAGGCGATCCGGCTGCGTCCCACCGGCGGCCCGCTCGTGGCCGTGGGGCCCAACGCCTTCCGCGTGCAGTTCGACGCCTTGGCACCCGCTCCCGGCCCGAAGGCGACCGCGTTCATCGCCTTTGTCGAAGGCGACGAACAGTGGCGGTATGCCGAGCAGGTGGGCATTGTCCGCAGCATGGTCCTCACCGAGGGACGAGAGCAGGCGATCACGTTTCCGACGCTGCCTGACATGAACGCGGGGGACGGGAACGCCGTCCCCGCCGCCCTCGAACTGAACGCCACGAGCGACAGCAACCTGCCCGTCGAGTACTACGTGGCCCACGGACCGGCGACCATCGAGAACGGCCGGCTGATGCTGCATGAATTGCCCCGGCGGGCACGGCTGCCCGTCGAGGTCAAGGTCGTCGCCTACCAGTTCGGCCGCGGCATCGAGCCGCGCGTGAAGGCGGCAACGCCCGTCACACGGGTCCTGCGGGTGCGCTGATGCCGGCCGCCGACCTGCGGGGCAACGCGTCCGCCTGGCGGGGCCCGAAACCAGGCGGGGTTCGTGGTCCGCGGCGCGACCGCCCCAGCCGGCATCAAGGGGCCGCCGGCGCCGCGGCGAGTGATTCGATGTAGTCGATCAGGCTCGCGAACTGGGAGACCGTCAGGTCGGCCACCAGGCCTTCGGGCATGACGCTGGTGGAGAGCTTCGTTCGTTCCTCGATCGACTGCTTCGCGACCGTCCGCTCCACGCCTTGCGCGTCTCGCAGGGCGAGCGTGTCGGCCCCTTCGCTGGTCACGAAGCCGACGAACGACCGCCCGTCGTCGAGCACCAGCGCGGTGGTGGCGAAGCCCTGGGCGATCGACTTGTTCGGCAGCAGCACGTTCTCGGCGAGCTGCCTGCGGTTGTAGATGCCGGCGGCGTTGGCGAGCGATGGCCCGAGACCGGCGCTATCGACGCCGGCGGCATGGCAGGCGATGCACTTGCGCGACACGAACAACTCCGCGCCCACCGCCCGGTCGCCGCGCCGCTGGTCGATCAGTGCGAGCACGTCGCCCACCTTCCGCCGGCCGATCGTGGTCCCGGTATCAGCCGCGATCTCCCGGACCTTGTGGGGATCGATGCCGAGCGGCGACAGGGCATCGGCTGCGGCCTTGGCGAGCGGCGGATCGTCCGTCTGGTCCGCCGCCGCGACGAGGCTCGTCGCCAGCGCCCCCGATCGCGTCCGCAGGCTGGCGGCGACGAGCGCGAGCCGCCGGCCGGAGTCCCGATTCCACTCCGCCGCCAGCCACGACGCCGCGGCGCCACGGACATTGCTCTTGGCGTGACTCGAACCGGCCACCGTCAGCAGCATGTCGTCAGCCAGGGACTGATGGGCGGGACTGACCGCGGCGATCGCCGCGACGGGGCCGATGTCGAGGGCGGCCGCCTTGCTGCCGGTGGCGGCCCGCCGCGTCGTGGCAAGCGCCACGGCGGGCAGCCCGGACGCTTCGGCCGCGAGCACGGCGTCAAACAGCGGACGGATCGATGCCGGCGCCGTGCTGCTGGCCAGAACCCGAATCGCCGCCAGCCGGTCCGCGGGCTGCCCGTTGATCGTCGCGATCACCGGCAGGCTCGTCTCCGGTGGGGCTGCGCCGGTCAAATCCAGGAACGTCACGACCGCCGTGAGCGATGGGTCGCGGGCTTGGAATGCGGGCAGGGTCACCTCGGCGGGAAACCGATGCAGCCCGAGCGTGCGGGCCAAGCCCGCGAGCTCCGCCGGAGCAGCAGCCTCGACCGCGGCCATGACCGCCGCGTGGAGCCGCGGAGAGGCTTCCCATTCCTCCATCGCGTAGTAGGGCCCTCGGGTATCGGGCCGCGTGCCCCAGCTCTCTTCTTTCCAGACCGACTCCCGCCGCCAGAGCCGAGCGGCAGCCCAGACGAGGTCGGCGCGGTGCGCGGGGTCGGTGGCCCGCGCGAGTCGTTCGACGACCGCGGCGGCGGACGCCTCGGAATGGATCTCCCCCAGCACGCGGGCTGCGGCGCGGCGCACGGAGGCTGGCGTCGCCGGCTGGTCGAGGATGGCACAACAGGCTGCGATCACGGCGGGCTCATGCGCCGCCGCCAGCCGCCCGGCTCCCTCGATCGCCGTGTGGGCCACGACCGCATCGGCATCGGCCGCCAGCGGCAGGATGCGGCTCACCGCATCGCTGCGCCCGCTGCGCACGGCAGCCACGATCGCCTCCTTGCGGGTCCGGGCAGCGGGCGCTTTGACCGCCCGCGCGACGGCTTCGAATGGCACGGCGATCCCCTCGGCGGAAAGGTCTCCAAGCGCCCGTACCGCCCACGCCGCGACGGACGCATCGGCCGCGAGCCGCTCGAGCACCGGGAGAGCCTCCGCCTGGCGGCCGAGCGCAAGCGTGAAAATTGCGGCCACGCGGGAGGAGAGCCGGGCTTTGGCATCCGTGGCGAGCGCCTCGAGGGCGGCCGACGCAGCCGGCACGAGCGACCGGGCGAGCAGCATTCGCTGGGCCTCCAGCCGCAGGCGATGACTCGGGCCCGCGAGCACGGCGACCAGGTCGTCGGACTTCAGCGTCTCGAGGTCTGGACACTGGATGACGGGCGTGTTCACCGGACGCAGGCGGGCAATGAATCCCACCTCGGGCCCCTTCCACGAAAAGGATCCGCCCCGCCAACTCGCGGCGTAGAGATTCCCGACCGCATCCACGTCGAGATCGGTCGCCCGCGTGATGCCGAGAAACGGCTCCTGATTCGCTTCGTAGCTGCCGCCGCGCGGCGTGAGCGGATGGCGGAAGATCTGCCCCTTGCCCCAGTCACAGGTGAACGGCGCGTCGTTCAGGTCCGCCGGCATCCAGGGCTCGTCGATCCAGCAGGCTCCCGTGCCGGAACCACCGCCGTAGTCGGCCAGGGGAGCGATGATCTCGTCGGCGAAGTGCATGTAGCGCCTCGGGTAGCCGTGATCTTCAAGCCCGGTGAACGCGTGCAGCCGCACGTTCCAGCCGCCGCCGTCGTTGGTGTTGTCGCGGGCGATCATGTCGAGGAGCGGCCCGACGGCGGCCTCGAGGGTGTTGCGGGTGCCGCGGGCGAAGAGATCGAGCCCGGAGCCGTCGGGGCGAAACCGAACGATGCCACCACCGCGGAGCTGCAGTGTGCGACCATCGCTCCCCTCCGCCGCTGGAAACCCGAAGTCACCGATCGCGGCGTAGATCCAGCCGTCCACGCCGAGGGCGAGTCCGTTCGATGTATGATCCGCCGGCCGCTTCGCATAGTCGAAGGCGATCCCGGTCACGAGCCGTTTGCCTGCCTGGTCATCGGCCCGGCCGTCGGCGTCGGCGTCGCGGAAGGCGGTGACATGCGGGGGATGGAGCACGATCAGCTGGTCGTCGACCCACACCAGGCCGCGCGGGCTGTCGAGGCTTTGCACGAACTCCCGGACCTCATCGGCGGTGCCATCACCGTCGGTGTCGCGCAGCCGAAGCACGCGGCCCCGCCCCGGATCACGGCCGAGCGAGCCGTTGCCGTCGCTCGACACGAAGAGCGTGCCATCGGGACGAGCCGCGACGAACACCGGGTAGTTCGCCTGCGTCGGCGTCGCGAAGATCGTGACGTCAAAACCCGCGGGAGCCTTCACCTCGGCCCGCAACGCCGCAGGCCCGGCGTCGGCCGCCATCACGGCGGAGCACAGACACAGCCATGAAACCGCGACGCCACGCACCATGATGCACCTCCGGCGAAGAGTTTACCCTGGCGGCCGAGGCAGGCTGGCCGGACGGCAGGGCGAAATGCACACCTGACGCCCGTCTCCACAGAGGTCCCGGTCAGGGCGGTTGGAACGGTTCACTCCCGGGCCGCGATCTCCCGCTCCCGCAGCCGCCGCTCGATGGCTTCCGCCACCCAGAGGTACGCCGGCCGCGTCCAGGGGTGTCCGCCCTCGGGGGTGGTGGTCGAGCCGAAGGTCGCGACGATCGTGCCGCTCTCCGGCCGCACCCAGAGCATCTGCCCCGAGTGCCCCTGATGCACGATCGCACCGTCCTTCGAGTACGACTGGTTGTGATAGTGGTGTTCCGCCAGCAGGGGCCCCTTGCCGCTGGTGTTCTCCGTCATCCAGGCGGCGGGGAAAATTCGCGTGCCGTCCGGCGCGACGCCGCGTTGGGCCCAGATCAGCCCATACCGCGCCAGATCTCGCAGGCTCGAGCTGAAGCCGCCGCCCACGGACGGAAACCCCTGCTTGTCGACGGTGACGCTGGCCGGCGCCACGGCCCCGATCCGCTGCCAGACCTCCTGTTCGAAGACCTCCACGTACGGCCGCCCCGTGACGCGTTCCACCACCCAGGCGAGCACCTGGGAGTTCGAACTCGTGTACCGCACGCGTCGGCCATCCTCGCCTTCCGGCTTCGGCAGCCGCGTGAGCGTCGCCAGGAATTGCCGATTCCCGCCCGGCCACTTGCCATCCTCGCCGAACCAGCCCAGCGAACGGCCGAAAGCCCAGAACGACGACTGCGGGGACTGGTAATTCTTCTCGTCCATGTTCACGTCGGCGTTCATGTCGGCGAGCTCTTGCAGCGTGAACGAGCCGTAGCCGCGATCCTCGAGCTCCGGCAGATAGGCATCGACCCGCTTTGTCAGGTCGATTTTCCCCTCGCCCACCAGTTTTCCCAGCAGAATGTTGAGCGTCGACTTGGAAATGCTCATCCAGTGGTGCCGCTGCCCGGGGTCCATGCCGGCGTACTCTTCGAACACGATCTTGCCGTTCCGCACCACGATCATCCCCTGGCAGTTCACGCTCCCCAGCATCTCCCGCACGGAAACCGCCGCGTCCCGCTTGGGATATTGGGGATGGTCGAACGTGCCGGAAACTTCTTCCAGCAACTGCGGCCGCCGCGCATTGCCGAACATGAACACCGGGCCGCGGCCCCGCGAAATCTCCGCGGTCCGCACGACGTCACCGAGATTCAACAGGGCGTACGTGCGCAGGTGCCCGTCGTGAAACCAGGTGTCGGGAGTGAGGCTGCCCGGACGGCGGAGAAAACCCGCCGAATGCTCGCGCGAAAACAGATGCTCTTCCGCCGGGGCGCCGGCGGGAAGCGCATCCCAGCGCCAGCCGGTCGTCGGCTGGGCCGAGACGGTGCCGGCCATGGCCAGCAACGACGCCGTCAACCGCAGCGCCACAGCCCACGACCGGAGTGACCGCATGATTCCACCTCCGACCGTGTGCTCGTTCGACCGCTGGAAGATACGACGGTCGCCGGCACTTCCGCAAGCGTTTGCCGGGGGATGAGCGGGGCCGAGCCGAACCGCAGCCCGCCACGGCGGCGGAGGCGTGCGGCACGATCCGCGGGCCCCGCGGGGCGCCGGTCAGGCGATGCCCAGGACGTCGCGCATCGAGTACAGGCCGGCCGGCCTGCCGACGAGGAACCGGGCCGCCGCCAGCCCGCCGCGGGCGTAGCAGTCGCGGTTCGTGGCCCGCACGTTCACGGAGAACGACTCGCCGTCCATGCCGAAGAGGATCGTGTGCTCGCCGGGATTGTCGCCGGCGCGAACGGCGTGGTAACCGATCTCATCGGCCGGCCGGCCGCCGGGGCGGCCCTCACGGCCGTGGGCTTCGCGGGTCTGCCGCATCTGCTCCCGCACGATGGCGCCGAACTTGAGGGCCGTGCCGCTCGGCGAGTCTTCCTTGTGCCGATGGTGACACTCGATGATCTCGACGTCGGTGCGGCCGCCCACGCGGTTGAGCAGCGCCCCCGCGCGGCCCACGAGGTCCATGGCGATGTTCACCGCCAGGCTCATGCTCGGCGACTGGAGGATCGGGATCGTCCGCGCGGCGGCGGCGATCGCCTCCCGCTCACGGTCCTCGAGGCCGGTCGTCGCCACCACCAACGGCACCCGCCGCGCGACGCAGGCGGCCACGATCCCGGCCACCGCCTCCGGCAGCGAGAAGTCGATGACCACGTCGGCGGGGCAGTCCCAACCGGCGGCCACCGCGACCCCCGCCGGGGCGATGCCCGCGAGCGTGCCCGCATCGGCCCCGGCCCGCGGGTGGCCCGCCCGCTCGATCGCGGCCACGAGTCGCCAGGGGGCCGCGTCGGCGGCGGCGCAGGCGACGACCCGCTGCCCCATGCGGCCGGCGGCACCGTGAACGACGAGACGCAGCGGACTGGCAGACACGAGAGCCTCCTGGCAGGTGGACCGCGCCGCGGTGATCGCGGCCGGCGTGGGAACGACGGCGCGATCAGCCGTAGAGGTCGATCGCCTGGACGATTTCATCGACGCGGTTGCCCACGCTCACGGCGCGGTTGGCGAAACTCGCCCGGCTCACGCCCCGGCAGCCGAGGACGTCGTTGAAGAGCTTCTGGTCCGTGGTGTGGTAGGCCACGGTGGCGGTCGGGTCCTTGAGCTGATGGCCGGTGAGGATGCAGACCACCCGCTCGTCGCGGCCGATCACACCCTCGGCCACGAGCTGCCGCGCTCCGGCCACGCTGGCGGCGCTGGCCGGCTCGCAGCCCAGGCCACCGGCGCCCACCTGCGCCTTGGCGTCGAGAATCTCCTGCTCGCTCACCTGGCGGACCACGCCGTCGCAGACCTCCAGCGCCCGCAGGCACTTGTTGAGGTTCACCGGGCGATTGATCTCGATGGCGCTGGCGATCGTGTCGGCCCGCTTGTTGTCGCGGTCGAGCTCGTCGTAGTAGTGGCAGGCGGGGGCGAGGTCGGCGCGGCCGCCCTCCCAGCGCAGGCCGCGGCGATGGTAGAGCTCGTAGAGGGTGTTGGCCCCGGCGGCGTTGATCACCGCCAGCCGCGGCACCCGGTCGATGAGGCCGAGCTTCCGGAGTTCGGCAAACGCCTTGCCGAAGGCGCTGGAGTTCCCGAGGTTGCCGCCGGGCACCACGATCCAGTCGGGCACTTCCCAGCCGAGCGACTCGAGCACCCGGAACATGATCGTCTTTTGCCCCTCCAGCCGGAAGGGATTGACGCTGTTGACGAGGTAGATGCCCAGCTTGTCCGACACCTCCTTGACCCGGGCCATGGCGTCGTCGAAGTCGCCGGCGATCTGGATCGTCAACGCGCCGTAATCGAGGGCCTGCGAGAGCTTTCCGTAGGAGATCTTCCCGGAGCCGATGAAGATGATGCCGCGCATCAACCGGGTGACCGCGCAGTAGACGGCCAGCGAGGCGCTGGTGTTGCCGGTGGAGGCGCAGGCCGCCCGGCGGGCGCCGATCATCCGCGCGTGCGTGAAGGCGGCCGACATCCCGTTGTCCTTGAACGAGCCCGATGGATTCAGGCCCTCGTACTGGAGGAACAGGCGGCCGGGGTTGACGCCCACGTAGCCCGCGACGCCGTCGGACGGGGCGCACATCGTCTGCCCCTCACCGATGGTGACCACGCTCTCCCGCGGGGCGTAGGGGAGGAGTTCGTGAAACCGCCACACGCCGCTGAAGGCCAGCGGATCGCTGCGCCGCACCCACTTCCGCTCGAAGAACTCGAACGAGTTCGGCGGCCGGATCCGGTCCCAGTCGTACTCGACGTCGAGCAGGTTGCCGCAGGCCGGGCAGGCGGTGAGCACCTCGTCCACCGAGAACGTCGCCGCGCAGGCCGGATCGATGCACTGCTGGAAGGCGAGGTCGGTGCGGGAGGCGACGGCCACGGACATGTCTCCGGACGATGCCCCTTCCATCGGCACTCCACGGCCGGGCGGTGAGGGGGAGCCCGTCGGGCGCGGACTCCCGACGGCGTCAAAGGTAGGTCACCCTCCCCCAGCCAGCAAGTTTTGCCGACCGCGATGGTTGCAACGCCCCCACGACGGCCGGGCCAAAATGAGCCTGCCAGTTTGACAGGCACGGCTTCCTGTCACTAGACTTGCGAGGCTGGGCGGGCCGGGGGCGTTTCAGGCTCGCAAGCACTGGCACACTGGCGGAAAGCACCATGAAAGCTGCGGAACTGAAGGTCTTCAAGGTGGCCCTGGAGAACATCCGGGCCCGGCTCCGCGGAGACGTGTCGACGATGGCCGACGCCGCCCTGCGGAAGACGCGTTCGGAGGCCAGCGGCGATCTGTCCAGCATGCCGATCCACATGGCCGACATCGGCTCCGACGCCTACGAGCAGGAGTTCACCCTCAGCCTCATGGCCACCGAGGAAGGCACGCTCGACATGGTCGAGCAGGCCTTGGAGCGGATTCGGAGCAGGACCTTCGGCGTCTGCGAGGAGTGCGAGGGCGTGATCTCGAAGAAGCGGCTGGAGGCGATTCCTTTCGCCTCCCTGTGCATCCGCTGCGCCGAGAGGCAGGAGCAGGGGGGGGACGGCGGTCGCCCCCGTCAGCCGCGGTGACCGCGCGGCTGCTGTTCCGGCTCCGAGGAAAGGATTCCGCATGTCGCCATCCAGCCGGAGCTGGCTGATCTTCGCCGCCATCGCCGTGGCGGCGGCGGCCACCGACCTGATCACCAAGGACGCGATCTTCCGCGCCCTGGGCATGCCGGGCACGAGTCCACCCGTGACGATCATCGACGGCGCATTGTGGCTAGAGACCAACCTCAACGAGGGCGCCTTGTTCGGCATGGGGCAGGGGATGGGGATGGTGTTTTCCGCCGTCTCGATGGCCGCGATCGGCGGCATCCTGGCGATGATGTCCCGTCCCGCCACCCGACGGGATCCGTGGCTCGTCTGGGCGCTCGCTCTGATCGTCGGCGGCATCCTCGGCAATCTGTACGATCGCCTGGGGCTGCCGGGGCTCGCGTGGCACGCTCCGCTGGAGCGGGTCGGGACGCCCGTGCGGGCGGTCCGCGACTGGATCCACGTCGTCGTGCCCGGCGTCATCGACTGGCCGATCTTCAACCTCGCCGACTCCTGGCTCGTGATCGGGGCGGCGCTGCTGCTGCTGGCGTCGCTGCGGTCGCCGGCGACGGACGCCGCCGCCCCCGGAGCCGCCGCGCCATGACCGCGAACACCGTGGAGCCGGTCATCGCGGCCCGCCTGGAAGCCGCGCTCGCTGCCGCGCGACTCGCCGCCACCGAGACTCGCGCCTGGTTCGGCCGCACCGGCCTCGTCGTCGACCTGAAGGCCGACGCTTCGCCGGTGACACAGGCCGACCGGGCAGCCGAGGGAGTGCTGCGGCGTGCCTTGCTCGGCCGGTTTCCGGACGATGCCTTTCTCGGCGAGGAGACCGGCGGCACGCCGGGCACGAGCGGCTTCGAGTGGATCGTCGATCCGATCGACGGCACGAAGTCGTTCATCCGCGGGGTGCCACTGTATGCGACGCTGGTGGGCTGCCGACGGGAAGGCCGCGGCGTGCTCGGCGTGATCGCGATCCCGGCCCTCGACGAGACCGTGTATGCCGCCCGCGGCGGCGGCGCCTGGCACGTGTGCGGCGCGGCGGCCCCCGTCGCCACGCGGGTGTCGTCGCGCGGGTCGTTGCGGGAGGCCTTGCTCTGCTCGAGCGACTTCACGTCGTTTGCCCGCTGGAGCGGCGGTGCGGATGCGGGCGACGCCGCGCGAGACCGGCTGGAGGCCGCCTGCGGCGTGGTGCGAACCTGGGGCGACGGCTACGGCTACCTGCTGGTGGCGACGGGCCGGGCCGACGTGATGGTCGATCCGCTACTGAACGCCTGGGACGCCGCCGCCGTCGAGACGGTGGTCACGGAGGCGGGCGGGCGGTTCACCGACTGGGCCGGTCGCGACCGCATCGACTCCGGCGACGGCGTGGCCACCAACGGCGTCTTGCACGACGCCATGCTGGCCTGCCTGCGCCCGGGAAAGCCGATGGACTAGAACGCATTCGACCGCCGGCCAAACACGTGTCGTCACGGCGACCTGGTCATCACCACGCTGCCGTCGGCACAGACGGCGACGATGGCGCCTTCGACGACGGCCAGGCCAGCGCGGACCGGCGGGGCGGGCAACGGCAAACTGGCCACCGCCGCGCCGTCCGCGCGGCTGCAGACGGTCAGCTTCCCCGTGCCATCGGGCTGCCCCTGGGCGGCCACGACGACGTCGCCGGCCATGGCGACGGCATGGGGCGCCCCCCTGGATGGCCAGCTTTCCCAATCGCGGCGGCTGCCCGGGTTTAGCATCCGGCGCGAACGCCGCCATGCCGTGTTTGCCGGCGGAGAACACCAGGTCGTCGGCAAAGGCCAGCGACAGCAAAGATGCCGCCGTCGCGTCCGACCGTCCAGCCGCGCGGTCCAGGAAATTTTCGGCACGCCGCCGATCGTCGCGGCCGTCGCCGCGGATCGCCGCAGGTCGGCACGATACATCGTCCAGCCGGTCGCGTTTTCCTTTGACGGCCGCCCAGGTCCGCGCTCGACGGGCCGGGGACGACCGGCCAACGCTTCGGTATCGACGATCCGCGCCGCGCCGTGCGCGGCCATGCCCCGAACGAACAGCGGCACGCAGCCGCAGCCGCTGCCCACGGCGTACAGCAGGCCGTTGGCGACCGGCACGTAGCCGTTGCAGGGCGTGCGCAGCGCCGGGTAGGTCTCGTTTTTGTTGTCGGGCAAGCGGATCACCGAACCCTTGCCGTTGATGGCGAAGTTCTCCAGCAAGAGCGGCATCGTGCAGTTGCCGCCGCCGACCGGTTGCGGTATCCGGCCGCGGACCGGCTGCCCGTCGGCGACCCGGCACACGGAGGAGCCGATCTGAACACTGCTGCTGACACGGTTCTGATGATCGCGTTCATCCTCTGCTCCTTGCTGCCTGTCCATATCGTGTAGCGTGAACGGCGATGCCGGTCTCATGCCCTGATTCGAAATGATTCTCGGGAGATTGGCAATGAACGGACCGCGGATCGGGTTGCGGCTTACGCTCCACGAAGGCGAGAAGAACTCGCCGCATTGACCGCTGGAACGCAGCCTGGTTCGGCATGCGGCGACCTGCTACGGTGTCGGCCATGGCCGAGCGCTTCGACCAGACCCGTGAGCCCCCGCGAACGCTGCGCGAAACGCTCGCCGCCCTCGGGCCGGGGATCGTTCTCGCCAGCTGCATCGTCGGCTCCGGCGAGCTGATCGCCGCCACGACCGTGGGCGCGGAGGCCGGCTTCCGCCTCCTCTGGCTGATCGTGCTCGGCTGCGCCATCAAGGTCGCAGCCCAGATCGAGATCGGCCGCACGGCGCTCACCTGGGGGCGGACGCCCCTGGCAGCGTTCGACGCCGTGCCCGGCCCGCGACTCGCCGGCCGCGGCTGGATCTACTGGAGCTGGGCGCTGATGACCGTGCTGATCGTGGTGCAGCAGGGGGGCATCCTCATGGGCGTGGCCCAGACGCTGGCCGCGGGCATGCCGCTGTCAGCGGCGGGCCGCGAGTGGCACCGCGTGCACGACGCCCTGACGGCGGAGCGGATCGCCGCGGCTGCGGCGGCCCGCGGCGGCGACGCGGCCCAGGCCGCCGCGATCGCGGCTCGGCTCGCGGCCCGCGAGACCGAAGCCCGCGACCTCGCGCGGCCGGGCGACGAAATCATCTGGGCCGCGATCACCGCGGTCGTCACGGCGGCCTTGCTGGCGATCGGCCGCTATCGGGTCATCGAACGGGTGTCGATCGTGCTCGTCGGCACGTTCGTGGGCGTCACGCTCCTGGCGCTCCTGCTGCTGCAGTTCGACCCGGCGTGGGCGATCTCGGGGGCGGAGTTCGCCAGCGGCGCCGTGCCCTCGATTCCGCCCGCGGTGGGCGGCCGGTCGCCACTGGCGGCGGGCCTGGCGACGTTCGGCATCATCGGGGTCGGGGCCTCCGAACTGATGTTCTATCCCTACTGGTGCCTGGAGAAGGGCTACGGACGCGCCGTCGGGCCGCGTGACGAATCGCCGGCCTGGGCCGCCCGGGCGCGGGGCTGGATCCGCGTCCTGCAGTTCGATGCCTGGGCGTCGATGGCCGTCTACACCACGGTCACCGTGGCCTTCTATATGCTCGGCGCGGCCACGCTCGGTCGCCTCGGCATGCGACCGGCGGGCAGCGAGATGGTGCGGTCGCTGGGGGCGATGTATGGCCCGGTGTTCGGCCCGTGGGCCGCCGACGTGTTCCGCGTCGGGGCGTTCGCGGTGCTCTACTCCACCCTGTTCGCCGCTGCCGACGGCAACTCACGGCTCATCGGCGACGGCCTCACGCTCGCCGGCGCGATCCCGGGCGACGACGTGTCGCGACGCACATGGACGCGGCGGGTGGCCATGGCCTGGCCGCTGGTCGCCCTGGCGCTGGCGGTGGCGATCCGCGAACCGGTGGGCATGGTGCTGGCCAGCGGCGCCGCGCAGGCGGTCATGCTGACAGCGCTCGCCGTGGCCGTGCTCTTTTTCCGCTATCGCCACGCCGACCCGCGGCTCACGCCGACGCCCGCGTTCGACGCGCTGCTGTGGGTGTCTGCCGCCGGCTTCGTCGTCGCCGGGGGCTGGACCGTATGGCAGCAGGCTGTGCACGCCCTGGGGGCGGCGTGACCGGTCCGGGCGGGCGAAAACAGGCTGGACTTGTCGAAAAACAGTCGGCCAGTATGCTTGCAGCCTTGATTTCCCGAACTTTCCCGTCTTCCGCTCGAGTATCCCCGTGGCACGTTCCTGTCAGGTTTGCGGCAAGGGCTTTTCCGTCGGCAATCAGGTCACCATCCGCGGCAAGGCCAAGTATCTCGGCGGCGTCGGCACGAAGGTCACCGGCATCACGAAGCGGAAGTTCAAGCCGAACCTCCAGCGGCTCCGCGTGACCGT
>JAJTED010000014.1 GCA_021300535.1 Planctomycetaceae bacterium
CTCCGGGTCGCGGTCCTTCCCGGGTGCCATGCGCCACGGTTTCGAACCGCGGAATCACGTGCCTTCATCCGGCATGGACGGCGGGATGGTGTTCATACCCGGTGTCCCCGGGTTGCCGCCCGGGGCTTCTTGGGCGCAGGCACGGACAACGCCCAGGATTACGCCCCCGGACGCACGGCCGAACCGGGCGTCAAAAATTTTTTTGTGACGCGGCCGCCGCGGCCGGCAACACACCCTGTGACGGACGGGACGCGGCCGAGCGGCGGCTGCGGCGGTCCGGGGAACGAGGGTTCGAGACGCGGATGGATCTGCTCGAGCAGCTCGGCGACGTGGCGGTGCCGGAAGTGCCGGCCGCCCGGGAGTTCACGGCGGGCGTGCGGCGGAAGCTGCACCCCCGGCTGCTGGCCCTGCACGTCGCGGAGTTCGCGGTCGGCGCGACCGTCTGGGGGGCGAGGCACATGCTGGTGGCACTGTTCGCGGCGGTGGTGTTCACGGTGACGGGGTCGTGGCCCCGCGCGGTGAAGCGGCTGCCGCCCCTGGCGAACTGACGACACACGACGATTCACCCGTCGGCACGGCTGCCGGCGGCCGGTTGGGTTGCGGGCCAACCGACACAATTCCCGCAGCGGAGGGGCCCGGCGGTCCACGAGGGACGGCCGGACGACGAAGGAGATGGCAATGACGACTTTCGCGGTGCTCGCGCAGACGGCTGCCGAGACGGCTCGGGAAACGGTGAACGCCTCACGGCAGGCGCTGGTCGACAGCTTCACCCAGGCGTGGAGCCAGGTGATCCTGCTGGCCCCGAAGATGGTGGCGATGGTCTCGGTGCTCGTGGTCGGCTACGTGCTGGCCCGGTGGTTCGGCGGCCTGATCACCGTCGTCACCGAGAAGCTCGGCCTGCAGACGGCCGCCGAGAAGAGCGGCCTGGCTAAGAGCATGCACGACGTCGGCATCCGTCGGCCGGTGCCGGCGATCGTCGGCGGCATCGTCTTCTGGCTGCTGATGAGCGTGTTCGTGATGGCGGCCTTCAGCATCCTCGGCCTGGAGAGCGTCTCCCTGGCCATGAAGGAGGTCGTGAACTACATCCCGAAGGTGCTCGTGGCGACGGTGGTGGTGGTCGTGGGCCTGCTGGCGGCGACGTTCGTCCGCGGCGTGGTGGCGACCAGTGCCGACCGCGTCGGGCTGTCGTACGCCGAGTACCTGGCCGGTGGCTGCTACTGGGTGCTCTCGATCCTGACCTTCATCGCCGCCTTCAACCAGCTCGGCATCCAGTTCGCGCTGCTCGAGAAGCTGATCCTCATCGGGTCGGCCGGTCTGGCGGCGGGCTTCGCCCTGGCCTTCGGGCTCGGCGGCCGCGACGTGATGGCGGGCATCCTCTCGGGCTACTACGTCCGCCAGCGTCTCCAGGCGGGAGACACGGTGAGCGTGGCCGGGTTCGAGGGCACGGTCCGCGAGGTGGGCCCGGTGGCCACGATCATCGAGACCCGCGAGGGTGGCCGCGTCTCGCGGCATTCGATCCCCAACTCGAAGATGCTGCAGGAGGCGGTCCGCTAGCTGTCCGTGGACAACGCCCTCCATGGCCTTTGTCCACGTGGCCGACCGGTGGAAACGCCGAGGGTTTCCCCGGTCGGCATTCCTCACATCCTGTTCGGGCAGACTTGTTCCACAGGCTGCCTATCAGGCTTCGCAACACGTGCTTCCAGCGGCGGCGGAGGCCGCCGGAAGCGAACGCACCGTGCCCTGAAGTCGGCCGGTGCGAGAACCACACGCGGGCCCGTGGTGCGCAACCGCCCCGGGTCCGCAGCCTTTTCCAAGCCGGCGGCGCCCGGCTACTGCCGCACGAGGACGCGGGAGCCGGGGCCGAGGATGTCGATCAGCTCGTCCAGGTCGCGGACCGACACGATCAGGCTCGACTGCGGCACGTTGTCGCTCACCGCAGTCGGGTCGTCCACCGCCTCGATCACGAGGCCCTCGCCGAGCACGATCGACCGCCGCAGGGTGGCCGCGCCGGCCGGAGCGGCCGCGCCGCGACTGACATCGACCACGGGCAGGGCGCCGCCCACGCGGGCGAGATACTGGCGACCGACGAGCACCGGAAAGCTGCCGGCGTAGTTGCCGCCGTCGCCGGGCACGAGCCGCAGCGGATCGCTGATGCCGTTGATCTTGGCCAGCAACTGCGGCCCCACGCCCAGCGTCGCCGCGATCGTGGCCAGCGTCTCGTCAGGAGCCACGACGTGCGGCGGCAGCAGCAGGTCCTGCTGGGAGTAGATCACCGTGCCGGCCAGTTGACCGAGCAGGTCTTCGAGCCGCTGGCTCTCCTCCAGGCCGAGCGACGGGTCGTCATACCACACCGAGAGCCCCGCCAGGGCCTCGGCATAGCGGCCGGCGGTGAGCTTCTCATGGGCATCGGTCCAGGCGGTGGCGAACGCCGCCGAGGAGGCCGACCCGCTCCGCGGCGCGGGGGCCGGCACGGTCGCCGGTGGCGGCACCGCGGCGGGCAGGCCCGGCATGGGCAGGGTGGCGTAGCGGTCCGGCCGCGTGGCCGAATCGGCCGACACGCGTATCTCGTCCGCGGCAGGCGGCATGGACGATTGCGGATTCAGGTAGGTCGGCGGCTGGTCGGCCACGGCGGCGACGGTGGCGCCGGCGGCGGCCGTGGCCGCAACCGCTGCCGCTGCACGGCCCGCGATGGGCGCCGACAACGGGCCGCCGGCGGCAGCCGGAGTCACGGCGGGCACCTGCGCGACAAACGGCGGCGGGGGGACTTGGGGCGGTGCGAACGCGGGCGTGGCGGGAGCGACGGGGGCGGCGACCGGCGGAGCCGCGACGACCGGCGCCGGCTCGAACGGGGGCGGGGCGGCAGGCAGTTCGACCTGAGGAGCCGCCGCCGGCGCGGCGGCGAAAGGCGGAGCCTCGCTGGCGGCCGTTCCCTCGACGGCCGCCGTGGGGCCCTTCTGCACGACCGAGTAGGCGCCGTAGAGGATGGTGCCGAAGAGGACCAGCACCACCAGAGGCTTGATCGCTTCCATGGAATCGGATTCCTGTTCGCGACGGCTGGACGACTTTGACCGCGTGGCCATAGACCCGGCTTTCCTGGGGGTGGGGGGGCGGGGATCGTACCGACCGTCCCAGAGCGGGGCCAGACCGCTTCCACCCCGGAAAACACGGCCCGGGTTGTCGGATTGGGCTGGTGCCCGCCCCGCCCGCGCCGGCAGCGCCAGCACCCGGCGGATCGCCGCCGACCATCGACACCGCGTATATTCATGGCGTCGTCGCCGGAAGCGAACTCGTCCCGCAGGGCCGCGGATGCAAGAGCCACCGCGAGGAGATTCGGTCCATGCGTTCGCAAGACGTTGATTCAGGTCGGGTGCGTGACGTGGTCGCCGTCGTGCTGGCAGGCGGCAAGGGCTCGCGGCTCGATCCGCTGACCCGCGACCGGGCCAAGCCGGCCGTGCCCTTCGGCGGCATCTACCGGATCGTGGACTTCGCCCTCTCCAACTGTCTCAACAGCGGCCTGCGGCGAATCCTGCTGCTCACGCAGTACAAGGCCAGCAGCCTCGACCGCCACCTCAACCTCGGCTGGCATCGGTTCTTCTGCCGGGAACTCGGCGAGTTCCTCGACGTTCTCCCGCCGCAGCAGCGGGTGGATGAGCACTGGTACCAGGGCACCGCCGACGCGGTCTACCAGAACATCTATTCCCTGGAGATGGCGGCGCCGCGGCTGGTCGTCGTCCTCGCCGGCGACCACATCTACAAGATGAACTACCAGTCGCTCGTCGATGCCCACGAGGCGAGCGGGGCCGACGTCACGATCGGCGCGCTCCCGGTGCCGCGGGCGGCGGCCGCCGAGTTCGGCACGATGGAGGTCGATGCATCGGGCCGGGTCCGCGAGTTTCGCGAGAAGGTGGCCGACCCGCCGCCGATGCCCGGCGCGCCGCACCTGGCGTTGGCGTCGATGGGCATCTATTGCTTCTCCGCCGACTTCCTCCTCGAACAGCTCCGCCGCGACGCGGCCGATCCGCTCAGCCGCCACGACTTCGGCCACGACATCCTCCCGGCTGTGATCGGCACGCATGCCGTGCACGCCTTCCCGTTCCGCGACGAGAACCGCAAACGCGACGCCTACTGGCGCGACGTCGGCACGATCGACGCCTATTACGAGGCCAACATGGACCTCGTCGACGTCGATCCGCAGCTCAACCTCTACGACGAGCACTGGCCGATCCGCACCCACCATCCCGCCTACCCGCCGCCGAAGTTCGTGTTCGCCGGCGAGGGCCCCGACGCCCGCCGCGGCGAGGCGACCGACAGCCTGGTCTGCCCCGGCGCCATCGTGTCCGGCGGCCGCGTCACCCGCTCGATCATCGGGCCGGGCGTCCGCGTCAACAGCTTCGCCCGGATCGAGGAGAGCATCCTCTTCGAGGGCGTGAACGTCGGCCGGCACGCGGTCGTCCGCCGCGCGATCATCGACAAGGGAGTGCACGTGCCCCCCGGCGCCACCGTCGGCGTCGATCACGAGGAAGACGCCGCCCGCGGGCTGGCGGTTTCGGCCGAGGGAGTGACGGTCGTTCCCAAGGGCTTCTGCTTCGAGTCGAATCTGGTCGCCGCGCCCGCCGGCTGACCCGCCTGCCGCCCATTCCGCCATGCCGATCCGCAACCTCGTCTTCCTCGCCGTCGCCGCGATCGTCTGTCTGGCATCCTGGGCGGCCCGCGAGCGGGATGCCCGTGCCCGACGGTTCGGCGAGGTGCTGGGCCACATCGACCGTGCCTACCTCGAGCCGGTCGATGGCGAGGCCCTGTTCGCCACCGCGGTCGAAGCCACGGTCGCCAAGCTCGACGAGCACTCGGCCTTTCTCCGCGGCGCCGCCCGCGACGACCTCGAGTCGCTGCTCGACCAGCAGTTCGGCGGCGTGGGCCTGGAGCTCGGCATCGACGACCGCACGCGGGCGGTGACGGTGCTCGCGCCGCTGCCCGGCTCGCCCGCCTGGCGGGCCGGGATCGTCGCCGGCGACGTGATCGAGGCGATCGACGGCACCGCGACCGCGGGCCTCCCGCTCCGCACGGTGATCGGACGGCTGCGAGGCCGGCCCGGAGAGTCGGTGCGGCTCCGCGTGGTCTCCCGGTCACCGACCGACACGCTCGATCCGGGCGCCGCTCCCACGAGTTCCAGCCGCGAGGTCGCCCTCGTGCGGGAGACCGTGAAGGTCGAAAGCGTCCTCGGCGACCGTCGGCGTCCGGACGGCTCGTGGCAGTGGATGCTCGAGGACGAGCCCGGCATCGCGCTGGTCCGGATCGTGTCGTTCGGCGAGCACACCGCCGCCGACCTCGACGCCGCGATCGAGGCGCTCGACCGCGAGGCCGCGGGCCGGCTGCGCGGGCTGGTGCTCGATCTGCGCGGCAACCCGGGCGGCCTGCTCGGCGCGGCCGTCGACACCTGCGACCGTTTTCTCGACGAGGGCGTGATCGTGTCGACGGTGGGCCGGCGGGCCGGCGCGGCCGAGGCGGGCGTCACACGCCGCGCCGAGCCGGGGGCCGCATTGGCGGGCGTGCGCCTGGCCGTGCTCGTGGACGGGCTCACGGCCAGCGCCGCGGAGATCGTGGCGGCCTGTCTGCAGGACAACCGGCGGGCCACGGTGGTGGGCAGCCGCACCTACGGCAAGGGCACGGTGCAGTCGATCGTGCCGCTGTCCGACGGGCGGAGCCTCCTCAAGCTCACCACCTCGGAATATCTGCGGCCCTCGCGTGCCAACATCCACCGCCGCCCAGGTGACGGCGACGATGCCGTGTGGGGCGTGACTCCCGACGCCGGATTCGAGATCACGCCGCCGGCGGCGACCCTCGAACGCACGCGGGGCTGGCGGCGGGCCCGCGATCTGGGCGACCAGGGCCCGATGGCGTCCGCCGTGCCCCGGAGCATCGACCCGGTGCTCGCGACCGCGCTGCGGCTCTTCTCACGCCCGGCCACCGAGCTCGGCGGCGAGGAAGAAACTGCCGGCCACGCACACCAGCCCGCGGCCGGTGGCGAGTGAGCGGGCGAGCGTGACCGCCTCCCGTGGCGTGGCCGCGACCCGCGCGGGCGGCAGCCCGGCGAGCCGACACGCGGCCACGAGCCGTTCCACCGGCGCGGCCCGCGGATTCGTTGCATACCGCGTGACGACCACGTGATCGAAGCGGCCGGCGGCCGCGGCGAGCATCTCCTCGAGCTGCTTGTCGGCGCTGGCGGCGAACACGAGCACCCGCGGTCGGAGGCGGTCGAGCTCCGGCGCCAGGGTCGCGACGAGCGCCTGCATCGAGGCCACGTTGTGCGCCGCATCGACCACCGTCAGCGGCCGTGACGCCACCTGCTCGATGCGGGCGGGCAGCGTCGTGCGGGCCAGGCCGCTGGCGATCGCCCGCTCGGTCACCCGCCATCCCCGGGCGGCGAGCAGCCGCGCGGCGACGACCGCCAGCGCCGCGTTCTCCGCCTGATGCCGTCCCGCCATGGCCACGCGATATCGCACCGCCTCCCGATCGGCCGTGTGCACCTCCACCGCCGCACCCGCATCCGCATCATGGGCCACATGGGCGGCCGTGAAGTCGCGGCCGAGTTGGAGCAGCCGGGAGCGGCGCCGCGCGGCGGTCGCCATGATCACGCGGCGGGCGGCGGGATGCGTCGCCCCCGACACGACCGGACAGCCCCGTTTGATGATGCCCGCCTTCTCGCCGGCGATCCGCCCGATCGTCGGGCCGAGCAGGGCCATGTGGTCGAGGCTGATGCTCGTGATCACCGAGACCAGCGGCCGCGACACGTTCGTGGCGTCGAGCCGGCCGCCGAGACCCGTCTCCAGCACGGCGATGTCGACGCCCGCCCGCACGAAGTGCACGAGCGCCACCGCGGTCACGACCTCGAACCAGGTCGGCCCGCGGGCGCCACGTCGGGCCGCCGCCGCGTCGAGCCGCTCCACGGCCGGGATCACGGCGTCGAATGCGGCGACCAGATCGACCGCCGCGATCGGCCGGCCGGCCACGCAGATCCGCTCCTCGATCGCGTGCACGTGGGGCGACATGTAGCGGCCAACGCGATGGCCGGAATCCTCGAGGATCGAAGCGAGCATCGCCACGGTCGATCCCTTGCCCTTGGTGCCGGCCACGTGCACGACCGGCAGCCGCTCGTGCGGGCCGCCGACCGCCGCCAACAGCCGCCGCATGCGGGCCAGACCGAAGGGGGCCGCCGCGGCCGACCCGGGAGGCGTCCGTTCGAAGTTGATGCGTTGGTCGAGCCAGGCAATGGCGGCCGCACGATCGCTTCCAGGCCGTCGTCCAGCCTCCCGCTGCTCGCCGCTTCGCCGCCTTCCCATCTTGTGCAGGCTCCCGGGCCTTCGGTCGCAGGCTCCGCGCCGAACCGAGGGCTTCGCCACCAGTCTATCCGCGGTGGCTGCGGCGGCCCGAGGGTCTGCGATCCAAAGCGGCCTTGACCACCCGCGCGGGTTTCCGGACCCTCCTCAGCCATGTCGATCTCCCGCTTCCAACCGAACCGTGCCTGCACCGCCGTGGCGGCGCTCGTGCTGCTGCTCGCGCACCAAGCCCGCGGCCAGGAGCCGGTCCCGCAGGCCCTGCCGATGCCGCCGATGTACATCCCCGACCCGGCCGCGCCGGGCGGCATGGCCGGCATGCCCCCGTCGGTCGCTGCCGATATCCTGCCGGACTGGCCGCGCTGGTTCGCGGGTGCGAGCGGACTGGTCATGACCCGCACGCTTCCCGGCGGCACGGCCGTGATGGAGCCGGTGGGGGGCACGCAGCTCACCACGGCGGATGCCGCGGCCAGCTGGCCCGGTGGCGTCGACCTCCACGTCGGCCGCTGGTTCGGCGACCGGCAGCAGCATGCGATCGAGCTCATCTACTGGGGCGTGTACGGCCTGGGCACGTCGGCGGGCGTGGCCGCCAGCCCCCCGGTCCTCGATACGATCCCGCACACGCCCGGCGTGACCATCGCCGGCCTGCCTGCCGCGTCGTACCTGCAGAACGCCGCCGGCCAGACGATTGGCCGCGCCGACGTGGTCAACGACGTCGAAATCAACTGGGTTTACTCCCTCTGGGAGCGGCCGGAGTTCCTGCCGCGGGATCGGCGGGTGAACCTCATGTGGCTGGCCGGCTTCCGCTACTTCGGCCTGGGCGACACGCTCACGCTCACGACCACACCGGGCAATGCCGCCCTCGCACCGCCCGCCCTGTCGGTGGCCACGGCCAACAACATCTACGGCGCCCAGGTCGGGGCCAAGTTCGACTGGCTGTTCCTGCCGGGGCTGCGATTCAACGTCGTGCCGAAGTTCATGATCGGCGGCAACGCGGTGACCAACACCACGGCGCTCGACACCGCGGCCGGCAATCCCGCCCTCTTCGCCTCCGGCGCGCCGGTGAGCGTGCATCAGACGCTCGGCGTCTTCTCCTGGCTCGGCTCGGTGGACACGGGCCTGGCCTGGGACGTGACCGACCACTGGACGCTCTCGATCGGCTACCGCGTGGTGGGCGTGGGCAACGTGGCCCAGGCGGACTATCAGTGGCCCGCGCTCCTCGCCGCCCCGGGCACGCTTCCGGGCCTCGGCGCCACGTCGAGCACGATCATCCACGGCGGCTTCGCCGGCTTCGAGGGCCGGTACTGAATTCACGGCTGTCGGGCCATCCATGGCCCCGACAGCCTTGGGCCGTCGCGGCGAACGCCAAGGGTTCGCCGAACGGCCGGGCGGCCGCACCTCCGGGCGGCCGTGGCCGCCGCGGAGCGGCGGCGGCGTGGCGGCTCGACGCGGCGTCGAGCCGAGCGACGCCGAGGCAGTTCCCGCGCACGCGGCGCGGCCTACGGCCGCTGCGTGCCCGAAGCGTGTTTTCCGGATCACACTTGAGCCTCGTGCACGAACGACTCCCGGGCAACGAAGGTCCGGGAGGGGTTGCCCATGCCCCGGGAGCCGGCGTGGCTGACCAGCGCAGCCATGGATGGCGGAGCGCAGGCAGCCTCGAGTGAGCGGAGGCCAGGATGGCCGCAGCGCACGTCCGGCGATGGGGCGTGGGCAACCCCGACCAGCGTCACGCGTGAGGTTCAAGTGTGAAGCGTAGAATGTGAGGGAATACGCGCCGCTTCCCCCGCACCAATCCGCATGCCGCTCGGCTCGCGGCTCGGGCTTCACGGACACTCACGCCGCCCGCCGCGGCCCCTTTCCCATCGCGATCCGGTGGCTAGCTGCCCGTGGAAAAAGCCCTCCATGGCCTTTTTCCACTTGAGCGACCGCAGGATTCGCAGACCTCGGCGCAGCCGAGGCAACGCCGAGGGTTTCCTGGGTCGCTGGCCGTCGCATCCTGCTCGGGCAGACTTGTTCCACAGTCTGCTAGGATTGGGACATGAACACTCCCCAGCCAGCCTGCGACCTAACCGGCAAGAAGTGCGTCCCCTGCGAAGGAGGCGTGCCCCGCTACTCCGCCGCCGAGGCCGAGGCGCAGATCGGGCAGCTCCCCGCCTGGCGGCTCACCCACGACGGCACGCGGATCCGCCGCGACATCCGCCTGAAAAACTTCCGCGAGGCCGTGAAACTGGTCAACAACGTCGCCGCCCTCGCCGAGCGGGAACAACACCATCCCGATCTGCATATCGAGGGCTACCGCAACGTGTGGATCGAGATCTTCACCCACGCCATCGGCGGCCTGTCCGAGAACGACTTCATCCTCGCGGCCAAGATCGATCAGGTCACGCCGGCCTGACGAGCGGCTGCGATCGAGGGTGGGCGGCGGTCTCCGACCGTCGTGCCCGGCCTGTGGCACGACGACCCGGATTCGCAAGCCTGGAGGCTTGCGCCACGGCTGCCCCTTGAGCCGCATGCCTCCAGGCATGCGAAATCGGCCTGTGGCACCACGACCCGGATTCGCAAGCCTGGAGGCTTGCGCCACTGGGTGCGGCGTGTCAGCCGCCGCAGTAGTCGATCGCTCGGGCGATCTCGCTCTTGAGATCCTTGCGGGCCACGATCCGGTCGATGAAGCCGTGCTCGAGGAGAAACTCGCTCGTCTGAAAACCCTTCGGCAATTCCACGCGGATCGTGGCCTTGATCGTGCGCGGGCCGGCGAAGCCGATCAGGGCCCGCGGCTCGGCGAAGCATAGGTCGCCGAGCGACGCGAAACTGGCCGCCACGCCTCCCATCGTCGGATTCGTGAGCACCGAGATGAACAGGCCACCGGCCTGCGAGTAGCGGGCCAGCGCCGCCGACACCTTCGCCATCTGCATCAGCGAGAGGATGCCCTCGTGCATCCGGGCGCCGCCTCCGGATGCACTGATGATGATCAGCGGCAGCTTCTCGACGGTGGCCCGCTCGACGAGCCGCGCCAGCCGCTCGCCCACCACGCTTCCCATGCTGCCCATGATGAACGAGGAGTCGGTCACGCCGCAGGCCACGCGGCGGGCGCGGATCATGCCGCTGCCGGTGAGGGCGGCGTCGGAGAGCCCCGTCCGCTTCTGCTCGGCCACGATCCGCTCGGCGTAGGGCTTCTTGTCGCGGAACCCGAGCGGATCGGTAGGCCGCAGATTCGCGTCCCACTCCTCGAACGTGCCGGCGTCCAGGAGCTGCGTGATCCGCTCCTTGGCCGACACGTACCAGTGGAACCCGCACTGCGGGCAGACGTTGAGCAGTTCTTCGGCTTCCTTGCGGTAGATCGTGGCCCCGCAGCCGCCGCACTTGAGCCACAGGCCCTCCGGCACGCCGCGCTTCTCGCGCGGCCCGCGGGCCGCGCCGGACCCGCGCTCGTCGCGCACGGCGGCATCCCGATCGGGGGCGGGGACCTTGTCACGGACGGCGGGTCCGCTCACTTCGGCAGGGCTGGCTGTGGGGCGTCGGCGTTCCATGCTTGCTCTTCCGGATCGGGGCGTCGATCACCCCGGCGCTGGCGTCGCAGTGTAGCCCGCGGGCGGCCGGCGCCGCTGCGCCGACTGTCCGCGGACAAAGTCGTCCATGACCGCGTTCGGACTCCGTCAGCCCGCGGCCGTTTGCGTCCGCCGGCGGTGGGAGGGCTTCCACTGGGCCGCGACGGGGAGCACGTCGACGGGCGGCCGCTCGGCTTCGTGATGCCACAGGTCTCCCATCGACTCGCCCGACACGAGCCAGCGAACGATCCGATCGAGCGGCTGCGGCACAACCAGGGCCACCCGCCCGGAGGGGTGCCGCCGCACCAGTTTTTCCAGCGCGTTTTCCACCCGCTCGCACGCCTCCTCGAGGAGTTCCCCCTCCGGCGGCGCCACCGCCCAAGGGTTGTCCTGCCACTGCCGATGGAGCCGCGGCTGCTTCCGACGGATCTCATCCACGAGCATGCCCTGCCAGAGCCCCTGATCGAGGTTGTGCATGTCCGCGAGGCGGCGCGGCCGCAGGCCGCAAGCGGCACCGACGATCCGGCTGGTCTCGATGGCACAGGCACTGCCCGACGTGTAGATGGCGTCGGGGGCGGCGGCCGCGAGCAGTTCCGCGGCCCGCGCCGCATCGCTGCGGCCGGCGTCGCACAGCGGGATGTCGAGGGTGCCGCGAATCCGCCCCTGGCGGTCATAGTCGGTGGCACCGGAGCGGATCACGATCAAGTGGTCGGGCACGGGAGGTGAAGGTCTCCAGGAGGAATCGACGCGGCCCGATCAGGCGGCGTTTCGCGCGATCGCCTCGAGTTCGGCGATGGCGCGGGCGTAGTCACGAGAACGAATGATGGAACTGCCGGCGACGATCAATTCGGCACCGGCCTCGGCCACCGCCCCGACGGTGTCGGCCGCGATGCCCCCGTCGACGCCGAGGCGGAAGGCGGCGCCCGTGCGGCTGCGGATCTCCGCCAGCCGGGCCAGCTTCTCGACCGCCACTGGATTGAACCGCTGCCCGCCGTAGCCAGGCTCGACGCTCATCACGAGCACGCCGTCGCAGGCGTCGAGATGGGGCTCGATCCGCTCGACGGGCGTCTCGGGGCTGATGGCCAGGTGCGCGCGGGCGCCGAGAGACGAGATCGCCTCCAGCGCCTGCCGCGGGTCGGATAGGCCCTCCACGTGGACGGTCACGATGTCGGCTCCGAGCTTGACATAGTCGGCCAACGACCGCTCCGGCTCCTCGATCATCAGGTGCACCTCGATCGGCACCTTCGCGGCGCGGCGGACGGCCTCGACGACCACCTGCCCGTAGGTGAGCTGGGGCACGAACCGGCCGTCCATGACGTCGAGGTGCAGGGCAGCCGCCCCGGCCGCCTCCAGCCGCTCCACCTCGCGGGCGAGGTGGCCAAAATCGCACAGCAGCAGAGCGGGCAGCACCACTGGACCGTGGGCCTCCAACGTCGCCGTAACCCGATCGAAGGCGTGTCCAGCCGGAGCGTTCACGTGCATGCGGAAGGGCGTGTGACCCGAGCTGCCATGCCCGGAAGTCGTCGAACACGATTCTACCACAACCGCTCCAAAAGCCTGCTTTCAACCCCGCAAACATCGCCGTAAAAGCATGAGCGACAGACACTTGCGACACACGAACCGCCCCTCTGCAGCGGCGGTCTTTGACCGTCGTGCCCGGTGTCCCAGGGTTTCCACCCGGGGCTTCTCGGTCCGCGCGTCATGCGCACAAAAAAGCCCCCGGCGGAAGCCGGGGGACTCCGGGTGGCATGCCTTCCCAGGTGCCATGCGATGTGGATTTAAACCGGGAAATTGCATGCCATCATCCGGCATGGATGGCGGGCTCGTTGTCGTGCCCGGTGTCCCCGGGTTTCCACCCGGGGCTTCTTGAAACGGTGACGAAACCGAGCCCCGTCTGCCGTAGAATCACGTCGCCCATCGGATCCCGCACTGCAACCGGCCGGACGCCGACCGAGGAGACCATGCCGATGACCGCATCCGCCGCCGATCGGGCCGCCGCCAGCCTCACCGAGGCGGCGCGGTTCCACGACTACCGCTACGCCTCGAACCCGCTGGCCGACGGCACGCTGCCGCCGATCCCGGCCGCCCAGTGGGCCGCCGATCTCCATGAGCGCGGGCCGACGCAGACGCTGCCGCTCGACACGAGCGGCCAGCTCGGCTGCCCGGGGCCGGCGACCACGCCCGGCCTGTGTGCGAACTTCATCCACGTCTGCCCGGGCGACGGCCTGATCACCGACGCCAACGCCACGAGCCAGTTGTTCTTCGTGATGCGCGGGACGGGCGTGAGCCGGCTCGACGACGGCCCGGATGTGAGCTGGAAAGCCGGAGACCTGTTCACGCTGCCGGCCCGGTCGCGGGCCACGCACGTGGCGACGGACGACGCGGGCCTGTACTGGGTCCACGACGAGCCGCTGCTCCGCTACCTCGGCGTCGAGGCCAGCCAGCGACAGTTCTCCCCCACTCACTACCGGCGTGAGGCGATCATGGAAGCGCTCGACGCCGTGATCCGCGATCCGTCGAGCGCCGCCGCCAACCGGCTCAGCGTGCTCCTCGGCAACCGGCTGTTTCCGCGAACGCTGACCATCACGCACGTCGTGTGGGCGATGTTCGGTCTCCTGCCGGTCGACGCCGTGCAGGCGCCGCATCGCCACCAGTCGGTGGCGGTCGACCTCGTCGTCGATGCCCGCCCCGGCTGCTACACGATGGTGGGCCGCACGCTCGACAAGGAGGGACGGATCAAGGACGGGCAGCGGTTCGACTGGAAGCCGCACTCGGTGTTCGTGACCCCGCCCGGGCTGTGGCATTCCCACCACAACGAGTCAGGGCATCCGGCCCACATCCTCCCCATTCAGGACGCCGGCCTGCACACCCACCTGCGGACGCTCGACATCCGCTTCGCCCGGGCCCTCACCGGCGGGGCCTGCGAGGTGGTGGAGTCGGCCGGCTGACGGCCCGCTGGAGCGGCAGTGGTTGTCTGGAGGCAAAACATCGCATCGTGCGATTTTTGCCTGGCGGGCCTCCGCCCGGAGGTACCAACCCGGCCATCCCGGCCTGGCGCTCACACAAAAAGCCCCCGGCGGAAGCCGGGGGACTCCGGGTGGCATGCCTTCCCAGGTGCCATGCGATATGAGACTGAACCGGGAAATGGCATGCCGTCATCCGGCATGGATGGCGAGCTGGTTTTCGTGCCCGGTGTCCCCGGGTTGCCACCCGGGGCTTCTCGGACCACACGCGCCATAGACACACAAAAAGCCCCCGGCGGAAGCCGGGGGACTCCGGGTGGCATGCCTTCCCAGGTGCCATGCGATATGAGCTTGAACCGGGAAATGGCATGCCGTCATCCGGCATGGATGGCGAGCTGGTTTTCGTGCCCGGTGTCCCCGGGTTGCCACCCGGGGCTTCTCGGTTCAGAACGCTGCGTCACTGGACAGGCGGACCACGCCAATCACCGGTGGCCGAGAAGCCAGGCCAGCAGGCCCTTCTGCACGTGCATCCGATTGGCGGCCTCCTCCACGACCACGCTCTGCGGGCCGTCGATCACCTCGTCGGTGACCTCCTCGCCGCGGCGGGCCGGGAGGCAGTGCATGAACAGGGCGTCGGGGCAGTGCCGCATCAGCGCGGCATTCACCTGATACGGGGCGAAGGCCCGCAGCCGGGCCGCCTGCTCCCGCTCCTGTCCCATGCTCGCCCAGACATCGGTGTAGACGACGGCCGCATCCTTGACGGCGGCCACCGGGTCTTCGGTCTCCACCACCGCGGCGTCGGGCAGGAGCGTGCGGAGGTGGTCGCGGAAGGCGGCGTCGAATTGGTAGGCCGCCGGCGCCGCCAGCACGAACCGCATCCCCAGCTGCCCGCACAGCACCGCCAGCGACCGGGCCACGTTGTTGCCGTCGCCCACGAAGGCCAGCGTCAGCCCCGCCACGCGGCCCACCCGCTGCCGCAGCGTGTACAGGTCGGCCAGGGCCTGACAGGGATGGCAGTAGTCGGAGAGCCCGTTGATCACCGGCACGCTCGACACGGCGGCCAGCTGCGTGATCGTGTCGTGGGCCTTCGAGCGGCAGACGATCGCATCGACATACTCGCTGAGCACGCGGCCGAAGTCGGCGATGCTTTCCCGCGACGAGGCGAAGCCCGTATCGGCCCCCATGAACAGGCTCGTGCCGCCGAGATGGGCCATCGCCGCCTGAAAGCTGACCCGCGTCCGCAGGCTCGGCTTTTCGAAGACGAGGGCCAGCACGCGGCCGGGCAGGAGCGCGTCGCGGCGGCCCGCATCGTGCTTCTCCTGGAGGTCGCGCGAGATCGCGAACACCGCCTCGACTTCGGACGCTGTCAGATCCTCGGGAACGATCACGTGCCGCATGATGTTCAGCTCCGACCCGCCACCTCGGTGATCGCCGCGCACAGCCGGTCGCAGCCCTCGTCCACCTCGGCCACGGAAATATTCATCGCCGGGAGGAGGCGGATCACCCGCCCCTGCGTGGCGTTGACGAGCAGGTTTCGCTCCAGGGCGGCCTGGACGACCGCCGCCCCGTCGATCGAGAGTTCCACGCCGATCATCATGCCGATCACGCGCACGTCGCGGACGACATCGCAGCCGGCCTGGAAGGCGGTGAGCCGCTCGCGGAACCGGGCCGCCACCTCGTCGACGTGGGTCAGGAGCCCCTGAGCCTCGATCATCTCGATGGCGGCGATCCCGGCCGCGGCGGCGAGCGGATTGCCGCCGAACGTGGCCGCATGCATGCCCGGCCGCAGGTGCTTCGCCAGGTCCACGGTCGTCAGCATCGCGCCGCCGGCCACGCCCGCACACAGGCTCTTGGCGAGCGTCATCACGTCGGGCACGACCCCGAAGTGCTGGTAGCCGAACCACTTGCCGGTGCGACCGCAGCCGCACTGCACCTCGTCGAACACCAGCAGCAGGTCGCGCTCGTCGCAGATCCGCCGCAGCCCTGCGAGGAAGCCGGCCGGCGCCGGCACCACGCCCCCCTCGCCGAGGATCGGCTCCACGAGGATCCCGCCGGTCTGGTCGTCGATGATCTTCTCGACCGCCTCGAGGTCGCCGTGCGGCGCGTACTGAAAGCCGGCCAGCATCGGCCCCAGCCCCTCGTGATATTTCGGCTGGGCGGTCGCCGTCACGCTCCCCATCGTGCGGCCGTGAAAGCCGCCGCGGAAGGTGACGATCTTGTACTTGCGGCCGTCGGTCCGCAGCCGCACGAGTTTGATCGCCGCCTCGTTGGCCTCGGTGCCGGAATTGCAGAAGAAGGCCTGGCCGCCGAACGACCGCTCGGAGAGCCGCCGGGCCCACTCCCCCTGCGGCTCGGTGTACCAGGTGTTGGGCACATGGATCAGCTTCGCCACCTGCTCCTGCACGGCGCGGACCACCGGCTCGGGGCAGTGGCCGAGCAGGTTGCAGCCCCAGCCGGGAAAGAGGTCGAGGTATTCGTTGCCCTCGGCGTCCCAGACGAGCGAGCCGGCCCCGCGGACCAGGCAGACGGGAAACCGCCGGTAGTTGGGCACGACGTAGCGGCTGAAGGTGTCGATGACGGCCTGCGTCTTGGCGCCGAGGGCGGGCGACGCGGAATCGATGGTGGCCATGAACGATGCTCCAGAGGGGCGTGCGATGCCGGTGGGTCAGCGGCCGGCTGCCGCCGGGGCGACGGCCCGGGCGGATAAGGAGACGGCGTCGTCGCGCACGAGCTCCGTGCCCACGCCGCTGGTCGTGTAGATCTCGAGGAGGAGCGAGTGCCGCAGGCGGCCGTCGATGATGTGGATCTTCTTCACGCCCTGCTCGAGCGTCGCCAGGCAGCCCTCGATCTTGGGGATCATGCCGGCCGAGATCGTGCCGTCGGCGATCAGCCGCCGGGCCTCGGCGGCGGTCAGCGAGTGGATCAGGCTCTCGGGGTCGTTGACGTCGCGGAGCACGCCGGGGATGTCGCTCAAGACCACCAGCTTTTCCGCGCCGATCGCCGCGGCCACGGCGGTGGCGGCGGTGTCGGCATTGACGTTGAGCTTCTCACCCTCGTCGGTCTGGGCCATCGAGGGGATGACCGGCACCTGGCCGGCGTAGGTGAGGTTGTCGATCGTGAGCCGGTCCACGCGGGTCACCTCGCCCACGTTGCCGAGATCGACCGGGCCGTCGGGCCCGTCGAGCACGAGCTTGTCGCCGAACAGCACGTTGGTGGAGAGGAAGTTGAGCGACATCGCCCGACCGCCGTACTCCTCGATCCGGGCCACGAGCTCGTGGTTGAGATCCGTGGCGAGCACCTGCTCCACGATCGCGAGGGTCGCCGCGTCGGTAAACCGGCGGCCCTGCACGAACCGGGGCACGATGCCCGCGGCGTCCATGGCACGACTGATCGCCTTGCCGCCGCCGTGCACGACCACGATCCGCATGCCGAGCGTCGACAGGAAGACGATGTCGATCAGCAGGTGGCGGAGCGAGTCGGGGTGCTCGACGACGCTGCCGCCGAGCTTGATGACGGTGGTCGTGTCACGGAACTTGCGGATCCAGCCGAGGGCCTCGATGAGCGTGTCGGCCTTCTGGATGGCCTTCTGCTGGGCCTTGCTGACGGAGGAAGAACTGGGCACGTCGCGAACGGTGCTCCGGCGGGGGGCGATGCAAAAACGAAGCCTGACAGTCTACCAGCCCGTCGGGAATGCGAAACGGCCCGGCCGCGGCGGCAGAGGCGGCTTTTGGCCGGGCAAAACTCGCGTTTACAACCCGCCGCCCGGTCGCCTAACTTTCCACGACCGCACAGTTCCCCAAACCGGCTCACCGGAGAAGTCCGCCCATGATTCGCATCTTCCGCCCCGCCCGGCCGACGGCCCGCCGTAGCGGCACCGTTTCCCGGTCCCTGTTCAACGTGGGCCTGGAGCGGCTCGAGTCACGGCAGCTGCTGGCCGTGGACGTCACGACGCTCGCCGACTCCGGCGCCGGTTCGCTCCGCGCCGCGATCGCGGCGGTGAACTCGGGTGGCAAGGCCGACACGATCGTGTTCAAGAACCTCTCCGCCGGCACGATCTACGCCCTTTCGACCTTCCCCACGCTCGCCGTCTCCGGCACCAGCTTCCAGTTCTCCGGCACCACGACGGCGATCACGCTCGACGGCTCCGGCGCGGGCGCCGGCGGCGACGGCCTGATCATCGGCGCGGGTGTCAACACGATCGGCTTGAGCGGCATCGTGCTCACCATCCAGAACTTCGCCGAGAACGGCCTCTCGTTCGCGGGCGGCTCGACGGGCACGACGATCGACGGCATCGCGCTGCGGCTCAACGGCTTCAACGGCATCCAGTTCGCCGGCGGCAATTACTCGGGCACGACCGTCCGCAACACGCAGATCAGCGACAACGGCCGGGCCGGCATCGTCACCGCCGCGGCCGCCACCGGCCTGACGCTCGGCGGCACGCTCGCCAACCAGGGCAACAACATCTACGGCAACGGCACGCACGGCATCGAGCTGGCGGGCGGGGCCTACACCGGCTCCTCGATCGTCGGCAACCGGATCGTGGACAATGACCAGTGCGGCATCGCCACCGCCGGCGGCGTCTCCAGCCTGACGATCGGCGGCACCACGGCGACCGCTGCCAACACGATCGCCATCAACACCGCCAGCGGCATCCAGCTCGGCCCCGGCAGCTACACGGGCACCACAATCCAGGGCAACACGATCTCGCTCAACGAGGCGGCGGGGTTCACCTTCGCCGTCGCGGGCGGATCGGCCACGGGCCTCACGATCGGCGGCACCGCGGCGGGGGCCGGCAACGAGATCAGCGGCAACGGCACCGCCGGCCTGCTCGTCTCCGCCGGCACCTACACCGGCACCCTCGTGCAGGGCAACTCGATCACGGGCAACACGACCGCGGGCGTGTCGCTGGCGCCCGCGGCGGCCGGCACCGTCTCCGGCCTCACGATCGGCGGCACGGCGGCCGGCACCGGCAACGAGATCGAGGCCAACGACGCCGTCGGCCTGCTCGTCGGCCCGGGCACCTACACGAGCACGCTCGTGCAGGGCAACACGATCCAGTCCAACGGCAGCCACGGCGTGAGCCTGGCGGCGGCGGCGGGCACGATCGCGTCGCTGACGATCGGCGGGAGCACGGCGGCCGCCAACACGATCACCGGCAACTCCGGCGACGGCGTCAACGTGGCGCCGGGCACGTTCACGTCCACCGCCGTGCAGGCCAATACGATCTCGTCGAACACCGGGGCCGGCGTGCGGCTGGCGCCCGGCGGCGGGAGCCTGGTCGGCCTGACCGTCGGCGGCACCACGAAGACCCCGCTCGGCAACACGCTCGTGGGCAACACGGCCGGCGGCGTGGTGGCCGAGGCCGGCACCTACACCGGCACGCTCGTGCAGGGCAACCAGATCAGTGGCAGCGCGGTGGGCGTCTCGCTGACCGCCGCCCAGGAGATCACCATCGGCGGCGCCACGTCCGACCTCGGCAACACCGTCACCGGGGCCACGACCCAGGGCCTGTTCGCCACCGGCACGCTGACGAAGGCCGCCGCGTCGTTCAATGTCCTCACCAACAACGCCACCGGCGCGGAGCTGCAAGACGCCACCGGCTTCACGTTCGGCAACACCGGCGTGGGCAACCGGATCACCGGCGGCAGCCGCGGCATCGTCGCCCGGGGCGTGCTCGACAACAGCCAGGTGCTGGGCAACACGGTCAGCGGTCCGGGCACCGGCATCCTGCTCGTCGACGCCCGCGGCTCCGCCTCGACGGCCCCGTTCCGCGTCGGCACGACCGCCACGGCCGCCGGCAACGGCGTGGGCAACAACGTCACGGCCACGACGCTCGGCCTGCACGCCCGCGGCGCCCTGGCCAACACGTTCGTCGCCGGCAACCTCTTCAAGGCCACGGCGGCCGGCGGCAACGGGGCGGCGCTGGTCAACGCCGCGGCCCTCACGCTCGGCGGATTCAACGCCGGCGACGGCAACATCCTCACGGCGGGCCTGGGCAACGGCCTGTACGCCACCGGCCTGTGCAACGGCACCCGCGTGTATCGCAACAACATCACCGCCAGCCAGTACGGCATCGTGCTCGACAGCGCCCGCAACCTGTTCGTCGGCTTCCTCTACAACCCGGCGGTCGGGAATCTCGTGCAATACAACCAGGTGGGCCTGTTCACGACCGGCGTCAACACGGGCACGGGCGTGACCTACACGAATTGGTTCCGCAACGTCCGCCGGCAGATCAACGGCGGCAACGTCTTCATCTTCCCGGCGTGAGCCGGTGGCATGGACCACGGGGCGGCCTTCATGCCCGGTGTCCCCGGGTTTCCACCCGGGGCTTTTTGGGTCGCGCGCGTTACTCACACAAAAAGCCCCCGGCGGAAGCCGGGGGACTCCGGGTCGCATCTCTTCCCGCTTGCTATGCGATGCGGGTTTGAACCGGTGCATCACCTGAAATCGTCCAGCATGGACCACGGGGCGGCCTTCGTGCCCGGTGTCCCCGGGTTTCCACCCGGGGCTTTTTGGGTCGCGCGCGTTACTCACTCAAAAAGCCCCCGGCGGAAGCCGGGGGACTCCGGGTCGCATGCAATCCCGCGTGCCATGTCTTCCCGGTTTCCATGCGCTGCTCCACACGGAGCGTGCGAAAGCCGGCCGCCACCCTCTACACTTCCCGCATGCGAATCCTCCTGACCGGGGCGACGGGCTACGTGGGCGGCGTGCTGCTGGACGAGCTCCAGCGCCAGGGCCACGTCGTGCGCTGCCTCGCCCGCCGGCCGGGGAAACTCGCCGGTCGCACGACCGCCACGACCGAGGTCATGGCCGGCGACGCCTCCAACCCGGACGACCTCGCCCGGGCCTGCGCGGGTGTGGACGTGGCCTACTGGCTCGTCCACTCGATGGAGGGCGGCGTCGACTTCGAGCGGGCCGATCGCCTGGCCGCGGAGCGGTTCGCCGCGGCGGCGCGTGCGGCGGGCGTGCAGCGGCTGATCTATCTCGGTGGCCTCGGCGCCGACGACGACCGGCTCTCGGCCCACCTCCGCAGCCGCCATGAGGTGGGCGCCATCCTGCGGGCTTCCGGCGGCGACGTCGTCGAGTTCCGGGCGTCGATCATCATCGGCGCGGGCAGCTTCTCCTTCGACCTCGTGCGCACGCTCGTCGAGCGGCTGCCGGTGATGATCTGCCCCGCGTGGCTGGCCACGCCCACGCAGCCGATCGCGATCGCAGACATCGTGGCCTATCTCGCGGCCGCGATCGACCTGCCGGCGGGGCCGCCGCGGATCTTCGAAATCGGCGGGCCGGACAAGGTGTCCTACGGCGCTATCATGCAGGAGTACGCCCGGCAGCGGGGCCTGCGGCGGCTGATGATCCCCGTGCCGGTGCTCACCCCACGGCTCTCGAGTTTGTGGCTGAAGCTGGTGACGCCGCGGTATTCAAAGGTGGGCCGAAAGTTGATCGACGGACTCAAAAACCCCACGGTCGTCACGAGCGACGCCGCCCGGCGTGAGTTCCCGATCCGGCCGCGCGACCTGCGCACGGCGGTCCGCGACGCGATCACGAGCGAAGACACCGAGTTCGCCGGCAAGCGTTGGGCCGACCTCGCCGACGTCGAGGATCTGCCCCGCCGCTACGGCGGCAAGACGGAGGGCGCCCGGCTGGTGGACCACCGCCACGCGGTCGTGGCGGTCGCTCCCGAGCGGGCCTTCGCCGCCATCGAGCGGATCGGCGGTCCCCACGGCTGGTACGCCTGCGACTGGCTGTGGCAATTGCGCGGCTGGATGGACCGGATGATCGGCGGCCCCGGCATGGTCCGCGGCCGCCGCGATCCCGACCGGCTCGTCACCGGCGACACGCTCGACTGCTGGCGGGTGGAGGCATGCGAGCCGCCGCGGCGACTGCGGCTGGCGGCCGAGATGAAGATCCCCGGCCGTGGCTGGCTGGAGTTCGAGGTGGTGCCGCGGGACGGCGACGTCACCATCCACCAGACGGCCGTCTTCGATCCCAAGGGGCTCGGCGGCCTGGCCTACTGGTACGCGATCTGGCCGCTGCACGAGCTCGTCTTCCGCCGCATGCTCGCCGGCATCGTCCGCCACGCCGTCCAGGCGTGACGTCGTCGTCGTGTCTCCTCCTGGAGCGGCGGTCTCTGGCCGTCGAATCCCCCGGCTCCCGCCGGGGGCTTTTTGTGATGCGGCCGCGCATGCCCCAAAACGATGCGGCCGCGCATGCCCCAAAACGGTGCGGCCGCATCCGCCCCAAGAAGCCCCGGGTGGAAACCCGGGGACTCCGGGCATGAAAACCACCCCGTCAACCATGCCTTGTTCGCTGGTGTCAGCCCGAATGACCGGACAACGCGCACCATCAACACCCGCGGCTCGGGCGTGCAGGACACCGCTCGCCGCTCCTCACAGCGTGTCGGCGGGCCGCTGCGGGCAGGCGGCGGCCGCGGCCGCGTCCTCGAGTTGGATCGTGGCGTGGGCGATGCGAAACCGCTGCCGCGCGAGAGCGCCGGCCGCCGTGAGCACACCCCCGTGCGCGGCGATGTCAGGCACCACGAGGTGCGCGGTGAGCGACGTCTCGGAGGTGCTCGCGCCCCACACGTGCAGGTCGTGCACCTCGGCCACGCCGGGGATCGCGGCCAAGGCCGCGGACACCTCCGCCGGATCGAGGCCACGGGGCACCGCGTCGAGGGCCAGATCGATGGCCTCGCGAAACAGCCCCCACGTGCCCGCCACGATCACGGCGGCCACGGCCATGCTCACGATCGGGTCGATCCAAGTGAGCCCCGTGGCCAGGATGGCGATCCCCGCAGCCACGACCCCGGCCGACACGGCCGCATCGGCCGCCATGTGGAGAAAGGCGCCGCGGACATTCGCATCCCGGTGCCCGCGGAGGAAGAGCAGGGCCGTGAGCGTGTTGATGACGACCCCGATCGCGGCCACGGCGATCACCATCGGCCCGGCCACGGCCTCCGGCTCCCACAGGCGGTGCACCGCCTCCCAGAGGATCACACCGCAAGCGGTGAGCAGAAGCATGGCGTTGCCGAGGGCGGCGTAGATCGTGGCCCGCCGCAGGCCCCAGGTGAATCTCCGCGACGGCGGCCGCCGCGCCAGCCAGTTCGCCCCCCAGGCCAGGAGCAGGCCGACGACGTCGCCGGCGTTGTGTCCCGCGTCTGCCATCAGCGCCAGCGACGACGCCCACAGGCCCGCCCCGAACTCCGTCACCACGAAGGCGGCATTGAGCCCCACGCCCACGAGCATCGCCCGGTCGAGGCCGGCGGCCGACAGCACGTGCGCATGGCCGTGCCCGCATTCGCCGCCGTGCCCGTGGCCGTGTCCGTCGTGCACCATCACGGTACGATCATAGCCGTGCCGCAGCGAGATTTTCCCCTTTTCCCAGCCGAGCGGAGCGTGAGCCGATGGATGCACTGAGGGTGGCGGCGATCGGCCGCACGGGCCGGGGCGACTGGGGCCATCAGATCGACGAGTTGTGGACGGGCCTGCCCGGCGTGGAACTCGTCGCCGTGGCCGACGAGGCGGAGGAGGGGCTCGCCAAGGCGGTCGCCCGCCACAAGCTCCCCGCGGCCGCGGGCTTTAGCGACTGGCGGAAGATGCTCGCCGCCGTACAGCCCGACATCGTCGCCCTCTGCATGCGCGACCTCGACTGCCGCGCGGAGATGGCGATCGCCGCCGCCGCGGCCGGCGTGAAGGGCATCTTCATGGAGAAGCCTTTCGTGCCTACCCGCGCGGCCGCCGACGCGGTGATCAAGGCCTGCACGCAGTCCAACACCAAGCTCGCGTTGGCCTTCGTCAACCGCCACGCGCCCGCCTACGCGGCCGTTCGCGACCTCATCGAAGCGGGGCGGATCGGCAAGGTCTTGGAGCTGCGCGGCCGCGGCAAGGAAGACCAGCGGGGCGGCGGCCAGGATCTGTGGGTCCTCGGCTGCCATGTGCTCGACATGATGGCCGACATCGGCGGTGCGCCGCAGTGGTGCGAGGCCGCGGTCACCGTCGGCGGCCGGCCGATCACGCGGGCCGACGCCGTGGAGGGACCGGAGGGCATCGGCCTGATCGCCGGTGATGCGATGACGGCGATGTTCGGCCTGGCCGACGGGCCGATCGGGTATTTCGCGAGCGTCCGCGATGCGGGGCTCAAGCAGCCGAACTTCGGGCTCACGATCGTCGGCACTGCCGGCGCCATCCACATCCGTCCCGATCACGTGCCCCATGCGTATCTCCGGGAGGCGCCGTTGTGGCGGGTGGACAAGGAGTTTCCGTGGCGGCCGATCGGCTCCGAGGGGCTCGGCGGGCAGGTCGCGGCGATCACGCCCGAGGAGCGGGCGGCCGAGCGGATGGCATGGGGCCGCCGCGCGGCCGCGGATCTCATTGCTGCGATCGTCGAGGATCGTGAGCCGGAGACCGGCATGTACGCCGGCCGAACGACGGTCGAGATGACGGCGGCCGTGTTCGCCGCGGCGTTGGCAGGTCGCCGGATCACGCTGCCGCTCGAGCAGCCAGGCAACCCCCTGGCGGCGTCGTAGCGACGGTCTCTGGCCGGATCGCGATTTGTCGATTCGGCCCTGCGGCGCATGGCACGCGGGATCGCGATTCGACCCGGTGTCCCCCGGCTCCCGCCGGGGGCTTTTTGTGGTGTCATACCGCCCGCCCCAAAACGGCGTGGCCGCGCGGGCCCCCAAAACCGTGCGGCCGCGGGCCCCCAAAACCGTGCGGCCGCGTGCCCCCAAAACCGTGCGGCCGCGTGGACCCCAAGAAGCCCCGGGTGGAAACCCGGGGACTCCGGGTATGAACACCACCCCGTCATCCATGCTCAAACGCCCCGCGCCAGGGCTGCGTAACGTCCACATGCATGGCACGCGGGATCGCGATTCGACCCGGTGTCCCCCGGCTACCGCCGGGGGCTTTTTGTGGTGTCGTACCGCCCGCCCCAAGAAGCCCCGGGTGGAAACCCGGGGACTCCGGGTATGAACACCACCCCGTTCCCACTCTCTGAACGGGCCTCGGAGGCTAAACACCGCCCCCCTGTTCCAGGCCCCCCGCCCGGACGCTTGCGATTTCCCAGACTCCCGCTAAACTTCTGCCTGTGGGTTAGAAGCCCTTTTTAATCGCAATAAGCGGTTAATCGTGGGTTTTGAGCCCTAAATGAATGGATTGACCGCCCTGCCCACCGTGGGCTGTGCGGCATGCCCCGCGGAGCGGGTGGAAGTGCGTGACGCGAACAACCGCCGGCATGAATGCTGCCGAATTGCTGATCGGCGAGTTTGTCCGCACGCTCGACGAGCGACATCGGCTGGCGATCCCGCCGGAACTGCTCGATCCGCTCCTGGCGGCCGGGCCGCGGCTCGTGCTCGCCAAGGAGCGAGCCGGCTGCCTCTCGCTCTGGCCTGCTGCGGTTTGGAAGCCCCGTCTGGATGCGGCCGTCGATGTCGTCCGCAGCAAGATGCAGGCTGGCCTCCTCACCCAGCGGGTCTCCCAGCTTCAGGATCTCGGCCGGCTGCTTTCGACGCGGCACAAGGTGGTGTCGCTCGCGGCCCGGGGCCGGCTGGTGGTGCCGGAGGGCTTCCGCGAGTTTCTCGCGGTCGAGCCCGGTGCCGACCTGATCGTGGTGGGAGCCGCGGTCTGCGTGGAACTCTGGCAGCCCGCCGCCTGGTCGGCCTTCGTGACGAGCGAGATGCCCGGCTTCCGGCAGCGGATCGACGACCTCACTGCCTGAACGAATCTTTGGCCATGCCCGGATGAGAGGAAACGGTTTCTACCTGTCGGTCTCATCCGGCCAAGAAACACGATAGCCACGGAACGGGCCCCATCAGCACGGATGCTGCCGCGGGACCTCCTCCGGGCATGGCCTTTTTCTGTCTTCACGTGGGCAAAGCCATCCCTGGCCTTTGCCCACTTGGTCGGCCGGTGGAAAGGCAAGGCTTTCCACGGCCGACAAGCGTCGCCTCCTGCGACGCGCGATGGATGACGGGGCGGCCTTCATACCCGGTGTCCCCGGGTTTCCACCCGGGGCTTCTCGGAGCCCGCGCGGCCACATCACAAAAAGCCCCCGGCGGGAGCCGGGGGACACCGGGTCGAATCGCGATCCCGCGTGCCATGCGTGTGGGCGTTGCGCAGCAAGAGCGCGGGGCGTTTGAGCATGGATGACGGGGCGTCCTTCATACCCGGTGTCCCCGGGTAACACACCTCCCCACTCTCTATGCCTCACGGCCGCGCACCCACGACGTGCCACCTTGTAAAAACTGTACGCCTGTACAATATTTGCGCCCATGCCACACGAACCCGGTTCCGTCATCCGCAACAATCCGTTGGCGTTCTTCCTCACGTGGACGACCTACGGTTCGTGGCTCCCCGGCGATGCCCGCGGTTGGACTGATCATCGTGGGACGATCCGTGACCCGAACCCGCGATTGAGGCGGATTGCCACGGGATCCCTGAAGCGCGAGTCGGTCGTTCTTGGCCCCACTGACCGCGACC
Source organism: Planctomycetaceae bacterium (assembly GCA_021300535.1). GTDB lineage: Bacteria > Planctomycetota > Planctomycetia > Pirellulales > UBA1268 > QWPN01. The sequence continues at coordinate 26,316 of JAJTED010000014.1, forward strand.
AGGTCGAACAGGCCATCCGTGAACACTGTCGCTTTCGAGGCTGGCATCTGCTGGCTGCCAGTTGTCGTTCGACACACGTGCATGTTGTGGTCGCGGCCGAGAATCGCCGGCCCGAAGAGGTCTTGCGGTCCCTCAAGGCGTGGTGTTCGCGGCAGCTTGCCGCTCGCGCTATGTGTTCAACGTCGAGGTGGTCGCGCGGCGGCAGCGTGCGGCGGCTGTATGAATCGCGAGATGTCGAGGCCGTGGTGGTGTATGTCGCAGAACTTCAGGACAGGCCGCGAGACGGGTAACGCACCCATGCATGGCACGCGGGATCGCGGTTCGACCCGGTGTCCCCCGGCTCCCGCCGGGGGCTTTTTGTGTGCGGCCGAGCACGCTCCAAAACGGCGTGGACGCGCGGGCACCCAAAACCGCGCGGCCGCGCGGGCACCCAAAACGGTGCGGCAGCGCAAAACCCAAGAAGCCCCGGGTGGAAACCCGGGGACTCCGCGCGTGAACACCACCCCGTCAACCATGCTCCAAACGCCCACCCGACCGCTCCGCAACGCACCCATGCATGGCACGCGGGATCACATGCGACCCGGTGTCCCCCGGCTCCCGCCGGGGGCTTTTTGTGTGCGGCCGAGCACGCCCCAAAACGGCGTGGACGCGCGGGCACCCAAAACCGCGCGGCCGCGCGGGCACCCAAAACGGTGCGGCAGCGCAAAACCCAAGAAGCCCCGGGTGGAAACCCGGGGACTCCTCGCATGAACACCACCCCGTCAACAATGCTCCAAACGCCCACCCGACCGCTCCGCAACGCCTGGCTCCCGCCCGGCGATCAGCGGCCGCAGCCTTGGCAGCCGCCGGCGCACTTGCCGTTGCACGAGCCGGCGTCGCCCAACTCCTTCTTGTAGGCCTTCTGGGCCGCTGCCTCCTTCGAGAGTTTGAACTCGGGGCCGGCAGGGAAGTATTGGATGTCGTCCTGCAGGTAGTAGGCGCTCGGCAGCGTCTGGCCGCCGACGTCCACTTGGCAGCCCGTCAGCGAAAGCCCGCCCAACGCGGTGGCGGCCAGCAACACACGGCACAGGCCGCGGCGAGCGAAACGTCGGGTGATGCGGGATGCTGTCATGGCTCTCGTCCGGAAGCGGGTACGGGATCGAACGCATCCCACGTATCGACCGGCGCAACCCGCAAACTTTGAACGACCCGTACGACCGGCCGAAAAGCGGCGCCCCCTCCGCCGCCCGATCGCCCATCCTTCCCAAACCTCCACCCGCCGCGTCCCCACCGCCGCGTCGCCGAAACGTGTACAACATTCCTCCATGACCCCGCCTTCCGCCGTCCGCCACGGCCTGCCGGTCGCCGCAGCCGTCGCCTGCCTGCTCGCCGTGGCGGCCCGCGCCCAGGTCGTGTTACCGCCCGGGCTGGGGCAGGTTCCCGACGGCCAGATCGTGCCCACCGCCGCCTACGACCTCGCCTTGCAGGCACTCGCGGAAGGCAACTATTCCGGCGGCCTCGAGATCGCGGGCCGCGAATACCAGGGCGGCGTCCGGGTCGGCGCCCAGCGCTGGATCGACTCTATCGCATCGGCCGCGGTCGTGGGCGAATGCCGCTACGAGCTCGGCAGCTACCGCGAGGCGATCGCCGCCTACGAGGAGGCGTTGCTCCTCGCGGCCAACCATCCCGACTGGCTGGTTTCAGTGCAGTGGCCCCCGCAGCCGCTGCAGCCGCGGGCCGGGCGGCCGGTCGCCACCTGGGGCCGCAGCCAGCGCGGCGCGCGACCCGCGCAGCTGCCGGAAACGATCGCCATCCGCCGCGCCGGAGCCGATCCGCAGGAAGTGCTGCAGCGCGGCGGCGTGCTCGTGGCGCCGGCCGACTACCCGATTCGGCCGCAGGAGATCTTTCGGTCGCTCGAGATCGCGATCTACCGCCATGCCGAGATCCTCGGCGAGCTCGCCCGCGAGAGCCCGGCGATCGACACCGTCGCGAAAGCGCTGGTCCGCCGCGGCGCGCCGCCCAACCATTATTCGCAGGCGTGGATCGACGTGACGCTCGGCACGGCCTACTGGGTGCAGGGCAAGTCCGACCTCGCGCTGCCGCTGCTCAATCGCGGCCTGCTCATCGGCGAGGGGCTCGACCATCCACTCACGGCCTGGGGCCTGATCGTCCTCGGACGGATCGCGCTCGCGTCCGACCAGGCTGCCGCCGCCGCGAAGCTCTTCGAGGAGGCCACCTACGCTGCCGCCGACCACGGCGACGCCCGGGCCTTGGAAGAGGCGTTTCGCTTCGCCTTCACCGCCCACATGCTGGCCGGCACGCGTGGCGTGCCGCCGGCGATCCGCGCGGGCTGCTCTTGGGCACAGGCCAACCTGCCGATGCTGGAGGTGAATCTCCTGGCGATGCAGGCCGAATGCCTCGCGGCTGCAGGCGAGGTGCGGCAGGCGGTGGCGGCGGTGAAGGAGATCGACGGCCGGCTGCTGCGCGGCGATCCGGGCCGCGGCCGTCCGGGGGCGCTGGCGGCCTATGCCGCCGCCACGGTGAAGCACGCCGCCGGCGATACGGCCGCGGCCGACGCCGACCTCAACCGCGCGATTGCCATCGAGCGGTCCCGGTCGCCGCGGCTCTTCCAAACGACCAGGCTCGTGGAGTTCGCCGTCGCCGGGTCGAGTCTCGTCTCCGACCGCGAGGCCGACGGGCTGTTCGCGCGGCTGCTCGGCGACCCGACGGCCCGCGAGTTCGCCGCCGATCCGCTCGGCGCGCTGGCCGTCATCTCCACGCCCCGCACCGACGCCTTCGAGACCTGGGTCGAGGTGGCCGGCCGCCGCAGCAACGACGCGGCGCTCGAGGCGCTGGAGGCCACGGCCCGCGACCGCTGGCTGGCGGCGCAGCGGCTCGGCGGCCGCCCGATCGCGATCCAGCGGCTGCTCGGCACCGATCCTCAAGATCTGCCGCCGGCCGAGGCGGCCCGCCGCGCGGCGGTTCTGGCCCGGTATCCGGAGCTCGCGGCCCTGCTCGACAAGCTCACACAGGTGCGCACCGCGGTCACCGCCGCGGTCACCGCCGCCGCCGTGCAGCGGCCGGCGGGAGCCGCTGGCAAGCCGGTGCTGCCAGGCGCCGCGGCCGACTGGGAAACCTACCGTGCGCTCGCGGCGCGGCTCGAGCAGTTCGTGGCCCGGATCGCGGCCGGCCGCGACTTCGCGCCGCTCGACTTCCCGCCGCGGACCGCCGCCGCCGAGATTCGCCGCCGGCTCGCGCCCCGGCAGTTGATGCTGTCGTTCCACTGGACGAAGGCCGGCCTGTTCGGCGTGCTCGAATCCCGCGACCGCGCGGCCTTCTGGCAGGTGCGGCAGATCGCGGGCCTGCCCCGGGCCATGCAGGACCTCGCCAAGGCGCTGTGCCTGTTCGACCCGATCGCGCCGGTGCCCACCGATCGGCTCGTGGAGAGCGAGTGGCGCGGCGCCGCGGCCCAGGTCGAGCGCATCCTCCTCGAGAACTCGAAGATCACGCTCGCCGAGGGCATCGACGAGCTGGTGATCGTGCCCGACGGGCTGCTGTGGTATCTGCCGTTCGAGCTGCTGCCGGTCGCGTCGAACCGCCCCGGCGATCCCGACGCCGGCCAGACGAAGCTCCTCCGCGAGGTGTGCCGGATTCGCTACGCGCCCACCCGCAGCCTGGGCGTGATGCGGTTCGCGCCGCGGCAGCCCGGCGGGCCGGTCGGCATCCACGCCGGCCGGATGTTTCGCGGCGACAAGGCCGACGACATCGCGGCCCTGCTCGAGCGGCTGACGGCGGCGGTGGAGCGCGCGGCCGCTGATCCAGCCCGCGGCAGGCACCGGCGGCATGACGTTCGGCGACTGGCTGGCCCCGCCGCTGAAACGCACGCGACGGATCCTCCTGCCCGGGCTGCAGACGGCGCTGGCCGGCGGCCTGGCGAAGCTGCCCGCCCGCGCCGGCGAAGACGTGTTCATCGCCGCCACCGATCTGCTCGCGGCAGGCAGCCAGACGGCGGTCGTGAGCCGCTGGCGGATGGGAGGCAAGGTGGCGGCCGACCTGATGGCGGAGTTTCTCCGCGACGTGACCGCTGCCAGCCCCGATGGGGCACCGCCCGCGGCGGCGGCGAGCTGGCAGCGGGCGATCGACGTGGCGACGGCCGAAGAGCCCGATCCCGAGCGCGAGCCGCGGCTCAAGCCGGTGGCGAAGGCGGTGTTGACCGACGCGAAGCACCCGTTCCTGTGGGCGGGCTACATGCTCGTCGATTGCGGTCCGGGCACGTATGCCGATCCGCCCCCCGCGCCCGCCGTGCAGCCCGCGCGGTGAGGTCGCCCGCCGTCCCCATGCCGCTCATCGCCACTCTCGATGCCCTGCAAGGCTATGCCATCCTCGCGGTGGCCGCGCTAGTGGCCGGGGCCGTGAACTCGTTCGCCGGCGGGGGCACGATCCTCACCTTTCCCGTCCTGGGCGCGATTCTGCCCGACCTGCCGGGCCGCCTCGTCACGGCCAACGCCACGAGCACGATCGGTCTCTGGCCGGGCGCGGCGACGGCCGCCTGGGCCTACCGCGGCGAACGGGCCGACCTCCCGGCGTGGGCCCGCTGGCTCGTCGTGCCGAGCGTGGCCGGCGCGATCGTCGGCACGGCGCTCGTGCTCGTGCTGCCGCCCGAGTGGTTCGACGCCCTCGTGCCCTGGCTGATCCTCGTGGCCGCGGTGCTGTTCGCATGCCAGCCCCGGCTGGCTGCGATGGGAACGAGTCGAGAGCAGCTCCCTCTCCCTCTGGGAGACGACCCCGGTCAGACAAAAATCCGCCCGCTCCCTCTGGGAGACGACCGTGATCCGACAAGACATCTCCCTCTCCCTCTGGGAGAGGGCCGGGGTGAGGGTGCCCCGGCGTTGCCCACCGCCCCTGCCGCATCACCTCACGTCCTGCAGCCCACCGCCCCCGCCCGCATCGCCCTGGCCTGCGGCCTGCAGTTTCTGGTGAGCGTGTACGGCGGCTACTTCGGCGCCGGCATCGGGATCCTGATGCTCGCGGTGCTGGGGATGCTCGGCCTTGGCGACATCCATCGGCTCAACGGCGTGAAGAACGTGCTCGGCACGGTGGTCAACGGCGTGTCGGCCGCGGTGTTCGCCCTTGGCGCGCTGGCCGGATGGCACGCGGTCTCCTGGCCGCACGCGGCCGTGATGGCGGTGGCGGCGACCGTCGGCAGCCTCGGGGCCTCGCATCTGGCCCGCCGCCTGCCGGCCCGCATCGTCCGCCGCGGTGTGGCCCTGATCAGCTTCGCCCTCGCCGCCTACTATTTTCTCCGGTAGCCACTCCGCAACGCCCTCATGCATGGCCCACGGGATCGTGCGCGACCCGGTGTCCCCCGGCTCCCGCCGGGGGCTTTTTGTGCCCAAGAAGCCCCGGGTGGAAACCCGGGGACTCCGGGCATAAACACCTCCCCGTCATCAATGCCCGAAACGCCCACACAACCACTCCGCAACGCCCACATGCACGACCCACGGGATCGTGCGCGCTTCATGCCCCAAAGATCACATCCACCCGCATTCGACGGTCTCTGACCGCCGCTCCACCTTCGGTCGAACACCGCCGCTATAACTTCGGTCATACACCGTCACTTGAACCACGTTCCTGGCACCTGATGCTCGTTCACACGGAAGACCTCACGAAGCGATATGGCGGCTTCACGGCGCTCGATGCCTGTTCGCTCGGGGTGCCGGCGGGCGAGATCTTCGGGCTGCTCGGCCCCAACGGCGCCGGCAAGACCACGCTCCTGCGGCTGCTGCTCGGCTTCATTCGGCCCACGGGCGGGCGGGCGAGCGTCTGCGGCTGCGACATCGTGGCCGACCCGCTCGGCGTCCGCGACCGCACGGCCTACCTGCCCGGGGAGGCCCGGCTCTTTCGCCGCATGAACGGCCACGGCGTGCTCGACTTCTTCGCCGACCTGCGGCCCGCCTGCGACCGCGCGGCCGCGGCCCGCGTGGCGGAGCGGCTCGGGCTCGACTGCTCGCGGCAGGTGGGGCGGATGAGCACCGGCATGCGGCAGAAGCTGGCGCTGGCCGTCGTGCTCGCCACCGACGCGGCACTGGTGATCCTCGACGAGCCGACGGCGAATCTCGATCCCACCGCCCGCGCGGTGGTGCTCGATCTGGTCCGCGAGGCGCGGGCCGCCGGCCGAACCGTGATCTTCTCGTCGCACGTGCTCTCCGAGGTGGAGGAGACATGCGACCGCGTGGCGATCCTGCGGGCCGGGCGGCTCGTCCACGAGCAGTCGCTCGACCACCTGCGGCGTTGCCACCGGATCCGCGCCCGGCTGTCGGCGCCGTTCGCCGGCGTGCCGGCGGCGCTGGCGGGGCATGTCAGCCTGGCTGGCAACGAGGCGGGCCGGATCGTGCTCGAGGCGGCCGACTCGCTCGCCCCGCTGCTCGGCTGGCTGGCCACGCTCCCGGTGGAGGAGATGCAGGTCGAGCCCGTCGGCCTGGCCGCCGTCTACGACCGCTTCCACCGCGGAGCCCACGCATGATCTGGAACACGTCGATCTGGAAGAAGACCTGGGGCGATCAGCGGCTGCTGTTCCTCTCCATGGCGGCGCTGTGGGGAGCGTTTCCGTGGCTCTATCTCTGGCTCTCGGCACAGATTCCGATGCCGGCCTTCCAGGAGGTGCTGCTGCGGGCGATCCCCGCCGACTGGCAGAAGCTCTCGGGCGTGCCGTTCTCGGAGGTGGCCACGCACGCCGGCCGCGTGGCGCTGGCATTCGTCGATCCGGTGGTGGTGCTCGCCGCCACGGTGTGGGGCATCACCCGCGGCAGCGACGCCGTCTCGGGGCCGCTGGAGCGGGGCACGATGGAGATGGTGCTGGCGGCTCCGGTGCGGCGGTCGGCGCTGTTCCTCACACAGGCCCTTGCCACCACGGCCGCCGCGGCGCTGCTGTGTGGCGTGCTCCTGGCGGCGGTCTGGTCGGCCGTGGCGTTCGGACCGTGGGCGGGGAAGGTCGATCCGGCCCGGTTCGTGCCGGCGGCGGCGAACGTCTTCGGGCTGATGGTGTGTGTCGCGGGGATCACGGCCTGCGTGTCGGCGGCCGACAGTTACCGGTGGCGCACGGTCGGGATCTTGTGCGGGTTCTACGTGTTCTCGATCCTGGCCAAGCTCGTGGGCCGGTTGAGCGGGCCGCTGTGGTGGGTGGGCGGGCTGTCGATCCTCAATGCCTACGAGCCGCAGCGGCTGGCCGCCGCGACCTTGGCCGTGGCGCACGCCTCCAGGCGTGCGAATCGATGATGCCGCACTCCGACCCGCATTCGCACGCCTGGAGGCGTGCGCCACTTCGGGCAAAACCCCACCCATCGAGCAGCGTCAGGCTCTCGCCAGGAGGTTTCATGTTGAACTGCCGCCCCCTTCCGCTTCGCCTCTCCGCTTGGCTGCTGGGTGCCTGCCTGCTGCTGGCCGGCCCCATCCGTGCCGTAGCCGACGACGCCCCGGGACAGGCCGATCTCGATAGGGCGATCGAGGCGAAGCTCTCGGTGGATCAGCTCGACGACTTCGGCCGAGTGCTCGACCTCTGCAAGAAGGCGATAGAGAAGGGGCTCGACGACGACGGCAAGAAGTTTGCCGAGGAGCTCTATACGGGCACGCTCATCGACCGGGCCGGCATGCTCGTCGAGGCGATCTTCGCCGCTCCCAGGCCCGACGCCCAGTGGCCGCGGATGCGGGCCTTCGCGATGCGTGATCTCAACGAGGTCGTGGAGCGGGATCCCAAGATCGGCCAGGCCCATCTGATGATGGCCCGGCTCCAGGCGTTGCCCGGCGGCAACCGCGAGCAGGCCGCGACCGCCGCCGCCAAGGCCCTGGAGCTCGTCGGCAACGACCGCCTCCAGCAGGCCCAGGCCCACGTCGTGCTCGGCTCGCTCGAGGACGACGTCGCCAAGCGGCTCGACCATCTCGGCAAGGCGGTGGACCTGGCCCCGCGTGACGTCGAGATCCGCCGCACCCGCGGCCTGGCGCTGCTGGTGGAGGATGAGTTCGACAAGGCCCGCGACGATCTGCTCGTGGCCACGGAGGAGGATGCCGACGACGCCGGGCTCTTCGAGGCCCTGGGCATGGCCTGCATGATGGGCGACCGGCTCGACGAGGCGGAGAAGGCGTTCAACCGCGCCCTGGAGATCGACCCCGAAGCCGCGGGCGTGCTCTTGCAGCGGGCCCGGCTACTGGCCGTCCGCGGCGAGAAGCAGCGGTCGCTCGCCGACATCGACAAGGCGCTCGACATCGCTCCCGACGACACCTCGGCCCGGGTCCTGCGGGCCCGCGTGCACCAGCAGGCGGGCGACACGGAAAAGGCCCTGGCCGACCTGGAGGCGGTGCTCCGCGACGAGCCCGATCTGCCCGGCGCCCTGGAGCTTCGCGGCCTGATCGCCGCCGAGCAGGGCGACTACGACACCGCGATCCGCGACTTCCGCCGTCTCGTGGCCAAAAACCCCGACGATGCGGTGCTGGTCACGCAGCTGGGCACGCTCTACCTCGCGGCCAAGCAGCCCCGCGAGGCGATCAGGCGGTTCACGCGGGCCCTCGAAATCGACGCGGAGAACTTCCCCAGCCGCCGCGGCCGTAGCGACGCCGAGATCACGATCGGCGACCACAAGGCGGCCCGCGCCGATCTGGAGAAGGCCCTCGAACTGCGGCCCGACGACACCGGCGTGCTCAACAACCTCGCCTGGCTGTTGGCCACGTCGCCCGACAACGATCTGCGCGACGGCAAGCGGGCGATCGAGCTGGCGGCCAAGGCCTGCGAGAAAACGGAATGGAAGGAGGCCCACATCGTGAGCACGCTCGCCGCCGGCCACGCGGAGACGGGCGACTTCGCCGCAGCGATGAAGTTCAGCCGCCAGGCGGTGGAGCTCGAGGAAGACGCGGCCGAGGTGAAGGAGCAGCTGCGGCAGGAGCTGGCCAGCTACGAGGCGGGCAAACCCTGGCGGGAGCGGCAGGAGGTCCCGGAAGCCGAAGCCCGGCCGGGCCCGGCCGCTCCGGCCGACGAGCAGAAGACGGCGCAGGAGCCGCGCAAGCCCCGCCGCCCGTTCGACGAGTAGGTCATACGTGCTAGCGCCCGTGGGTTATTGGGAACACGCACACGACACGCCCACAAAAAGCCCCCGGCGGGAGCCGGGGGACTCCGGGTCACCTGCCTCCCCGCTCACAATGCACCACGGTTTCGAGCCACGAAATCACCTGCCGTCGTGCGGCATGGATGACGGGCTGGTTTTCGGACCCGGTGTCCCCGGGCTCCCGCCCGGGGCTTCTTGGACCACGCGCATCACCCACACAAAAAACCCCCGGCGCCTCGGGCTTCACGGGCATCCGCTAAACAGCCAGCCTCGTTTGCGACTCTGGCTCGTCGCCTTTGCCGCTCTCCTCCTCGCCGGGCTCGCCGCGGTGGCCGCGGCGGCGGCGGAGCCGCGGGAGCGGACGGTGATGCGGGAGTTGCCGCCTGCGGCGGTGCTCGATCGGCCGCCGTCGCAGCGGGAGCTCGTCGATGCGCGGGCGGAGTTGCAGCGGCGGTTTCGGGAGCCGCTGTTTCGGGCAAGCACGACCGCCGGGGCGAATCGCGCGGCCGAGGTGCTCCTCGACGCCGCGATCGCGGAGCCGGATCGGGCGCTGAAGTGGGCGATGTTCACGAAGGCCCGGCGGCTGGCGGCGGCGGCGGGCAACGCGCTGGTGATCGATCAGGCGATCGTGCTGGCGTCGGCGAGTTACGACTTCGACGAGATCGAGGCCGAGCTACGGACCCTCACCGAGATTCCGCTGCGGGGCCTCGATCCGGGCCGGGCCATGCGGCTGGCGGAGGTGGCGGAGCGGCTGGCGACGCGGGCCGAGACCGACCGGCGGTTCGACGACGCCCTTGCGGCGCAGTCACTGGCGGTCCGGGCCTGGCAGCGGGTGGGCAACAAGGCGGCGGCGTTGAAGGCGGCCGAGCGTCACGACGCCATCGCGGGCCAGCGGCCGCCCCTGTAGTGGGCGCTTTCCGACCGTCGTGCCTCCCGCGTGCCCCCGCCCCTCCGTGGCGCATGCCTCCAGGCATGCGAATGGGCCCCTGCGCACCCAAACCCTCATTCGCACGCCTGGAGGCGTACGCCACAAAAAGCCCCCGGCGGAAGCCGGGGGACTCCGGGTTGCACGCCTTCCCAGTTGCCATGCTGCGCGGGCTTGAACCGGCAAAGCACCTGCCGTCATGCGGCATGGATGGCGGGATGGTTTTCGGACCCGGAGTCCCCGGGCTCCCGCCCGGGGCTTCTTGGACCGCCCCACGAAAACTCCGGCCGGGCGTGACGACCGCAACTCCCTTGAGGCCACGCGCACCACCGCCCACAAAAAGCCCCCGGCGGAAGCCGGGGGACTCCGGGTCACCTGCCTCCCCGCTCACAATGCGCCACGGTTTCGAACCACGAAAGCACCTGCCGTCGTGCGGCATGGATGACGGGCTGGCTTTCGGACCCGGAGTCCCCGGGCTCCCGCCCGGGGCTTCTTGGAACACGCACGCCACCCACACAAAAAGCCCCCGGCGGGAGCCGGGGGACTCCGGGTTTCACCCGTTCCCAGTTGCCATGCTGCGCGGGCTTGAACCGGCAAATCACCTGCCGTCGTGCGGCATGGATGGCGGGATGGCTTTCGGACCCGGTGTCCCCGGGCTCCCGCCCGGGGCTTCTCGGAACACGCACGCCACCCACACAAAAAGCCCCCGGCGGAAGCCGGGGGACTCCGGGTTGCACGCCTTCCCAGTTGCCATGCTGCGCGGGCCTGAACCGGGAAAGCACCTGCCGTCGTGCGGCATGGATGACGGGCTGGCTTTCGTGCCCGGAGTCCCCGGGCTCCCGCCCGGGGCTTCTTGGACCACGCACGCGAAACCACGGAGCGACTGCGGCCTGCGCCCCGATCTCAGCGCTGCCGCTGCTGCGGATAGAAATGCGAAAAATTCTGGAACGTCGCCCGGTGCCCTGTCGGCCGAATCGACTCATCCAACTGTCGGGCGCTGGTGTCTCGCTGGATCTGCTGCACCTGATTCTGCATCTTCGTCATCTGCCGGGCCTGCTGCAGTTGCATGATCTGCTGCTGCTGCTGCTGGAGCTGCGGCTGCACCAGCGTTTGGTACGCACTTTGGCCTTGCATCGGGTTCAGCCCCTGTTGCGACATCTGGATGTAGGGACTGACGGTCGGCCGACGATAGATCGTGGAAAACGGCAGATTGTTCTGCCCTTGCTGGGCCAGCGCCGTGCCGGCCGAGGCCGCGGCCACTGCCCCGATCGCCATCACCATCGCCCGCATCACCGCACGCATATCGCACGTCATCGCTTCGCTCCTGGCAGTCCGCTCTCCATCCTCATCCTACCGTCCGCCGCCGCCGTCGGCGATCACTCGGCCACCTTGGGCATTTCGGCCTCATACTTCTTGATCACCTGATCCATGAGGGCCTTGACCGCCGCCTTCGCCACCGGCTTGTCTTGGATCCATGCCGCAAACTCCTCGCCGTGGGCCGCGTAGGCCTCACGCAGCCAGTCGGGGGCTTCCGTCAGCAGCCACGCCCTGAACAGCAGCCACTGGGGGTTTTCGGCCCCATACACCTCGCGAGCCACCCAGCAGAACCCGCCGCCGAAGTTCGGGTTGAAGCCGAAGGGGAAGCGGTTGATCTGCTGGATGGCACTGGAGCCGACCAGGGTGAAGCCGAAGATCCGCTCGAAGGGGGCCGTGATCTTGCCCACGATGCTGTCGAAGGCGATCCACTGGTCCTGGGCGATAAACACCCGGTCGCCCGGCAGGAGCTGGTAGTTGGTGGCCGTCGAGCCCCCCTTCATGATCGCCTCGATGTCCACCGGCAGCACCTGATCGCAGCCCACGCCCGACGGGGCCGGCCGGGCGATCCAGATGTCCTTGCTGGAGAGCCGCGAGAGGCCGTTGATCTGGGCCACGGCGTCGAGCACGGTCTCGTTGCCGGTGACGGGGAAGCGGCCCACCTGGTCGCCGAAGCCGGCGCCCTCGGTGATCACGTAGTAGACCTTCGAGTTGTAGGAAAACACGTCCACGCTCACGAGCGGGGCGTCGAGGTGCTTTTCGAGGTGCTTCTCGATCGCGGCCTTGGCCTCGTCGAGCGTCAGCCCGGTCACATACACGCTGCCGTAGGTGCCGAGGTTGATCGTGCCGTCGGGGCCCACGAGGTGCTCACCGGCGATCTGCTGCTGGCCGGCGGCCTGGGCGAGCGTGAGCGACACCTGCGGCTCCCGCAGCACCCGCTTGAGGTGGCGGAAGACGGAGTCTTGGGCCTCTTCGAGCGACTGCCCGCCGACCATCACCTTCCCGTAGGAGGGGCCGAGGTCGAGCATCCCGCCCGGTTCCACGACATAGAGTCCATTGATCGGCTGTTCGAGGAGGGTGCCTTCCACGATCACCTGCAGCGTGTCGAACGACTGGATGCGGAACGGGGGCTTGGGAACCACCCGCAGGGCGTCCACGAGGAGGATGTCCGGCGGCTCGATCACATAGGCCGGCAGCGTCACCTTCGCGAGTTCCTTCGCCGGCAGCCGGGCGGGATCGGTGGGCGGGCAGTTGGCGTCGAGCATCGCCTGCTGCGTGGTGTTGTGCTGCGGCCTGCCAAATGTCTTGCAGCCGGTCACGGCCGCCGCGGCCGCCACGACAAGGAGCAGCCCGCAGAACCGGGCCAGCCGCGGCCCCCCCGCCTGCCCGGCGTGGAATCCGCTTGATTCGTGCTCGAAACGGCTGGCCATGGCAAACTCCTTGCGACCGGTAGAGTCACTGCGATCGGCTTCATCGGCACAACCAGACGGCAAACTTTGCCCGTGTTTCCGGCGAGGTGCGGGAGCGGGTTTGCGCGATTTCCGCAAACCCCCCCGCGCGGAGCGACAACGCCCTTACGAGGACGTAAACTTCGGGAACTTGGCGGTTGAGCATCGCGGGACCATGGGCGGCCGTCGCCACCCAGAGGAACGGAGTTCGCGCATCCCAAAATGCCCATTCTCCCCAAACAACAAGACATCTATCCGGATGACCTCCTGGACGTGGTCGAGGGCGCAGCAGGGAGGGAGCCGCCCGTTGCAGGCGGGCGATGGGTCGCCTTCTACACTCTCTCGCGGCGTGAGAAGGATCTCATGCGGAAGCTGCAAGCCGCCGGCGTGCCCTTCTACGGCCCGATGGTCCGCCGCCGCCTCCACTCCGCGGGCGGCCGCGTGCGGTCGTCCTACGTCCCGCTTTTCCCCGGCTACGTATTCTCGCACGTTGACGACGAGCAGCGGCGTGCGGCCCTGGCAACCAACACGGTCGCCCGCTGGATTCCGATCGTCGACGAGCGAATGCTTGTCGACGACCTGCGGGCGATCAAGCGGCTCATCGACACCGAGAAGCCGCTCACCCCGGAGGCTCGAACCCGGCCAGTTGGTCCGCGTCCGAACGGGCGCCCTCCGCGGGCTCGAGGGCACGGTGGTCAAGCGGCGCGGGGCGGAGCGGCTCGTGGTCGCCGTGCGGTTTCTGAACCAGGGGGCGTCGATCGAGCTCGAAGACGTGGATTTGGAGCGGCTTTGACTTTGTCGCGCAGGAAGCACTCATGAATATCTCCGCACCACGCATGCCGTTTCGCCGCATCAACCGCCGGGCGGTCACGCTGCTCTTCGTGCACGCCGCGATCTTCGCGATCACCTATTTCCTCGCGTTCTTCATCCGCAACGACTTCAAGTTCGACGACTGGCTCCAGACCTACGCGGCGACGGTCGGCGGCGTGATCGCCATGAAACTGGCCGTCTTTTATTTCCTGGGCCATTGCCACGCCTCGTGGGCGCGGGTCGCGTTCGGGGACCTCACGAACCTGCTGTGGGGCGCCACGCTCTCGATGCTCGTGCTGACGACGATCGACAGTCTCTTCATCTCCACGGGCTTCTTCCGCGTGCCGCGGGTGCAGCGGAGCGTGGTCCTGCTCGACTGGGCCGGCACGGTCCTGCTGATCGGCGGCATGCGGACGATTTATCGCAGCCTGCGCGAGGAACTGCGGCCGCTGTTCTCCCGCCGGCCCGCCCGTTTGGCGATCATCGTGGGGGCGAATCGGGCCGGCGAACTGATTGCCCGCAACCTGATGGCCGCCTCCAAAAACCCCTACTTCATCCTCGGCTTCCTCGACGACGACCCGCACCTCAAGCACACCCGCGTGGCGGGCATCGAGGTCCTCGGCGGCGTCGATCAGGCCAGTTACGAGGTCAACCGGCGACAGGTTGACGACGTGATCGTGCAGTCGGGCACACTCACCGGGAAACGGTTCCGCCGCCTTCTCGACGAATGTGCCGCCGCCGGGGCCACGGTAAAGGTGCTGCCGGCCATCGACGAGCTGCTCGACGGCCAGACCGATCCGTCGCACGTGTTGCTGCGGTCGGTCGAAATCAAGGACCTCCTGCGCCGCGAACCGGTGAAACTCGACGACTCCGCGATCCGCGTGCTGATCGAGGGCCGCACCGTGATGGTGACGGGGGCCGGCGGCTCGATCGGCTCCGAGATCTGCCGCCAGGTGCTGCGGTTCTCGCCGCGGCGGCTGCTGCTGGTGGAACGCGGGGAGAACGCCCTGTTTCTCGTGGAGCAGGAGTTCTCCCGGCTCGATCCGAAGCCCGCCTTCGAGCCGCTCATCGCCGACATCACCGACGCCCACCGCATGGAGCAGATCTTCGCCACCTACCAGCCGGAGGTGGTGTTTCACGCGGCCGCCCACAAGCACGTGCCGATGATGGAATGGAACCCGGCCGAGGCGATCAAGAACAACGTCCTCACAAGGCGGTGAATCCGACGAGCGTCATGGGCTGCTCGAAGCTGCTGGCCGAGCGGTTCGTGCAGGCGATATCACAGGAGTCGAAGACGAAGTTCATCGTGGTGCGGTTCGGCAACGTCCTGGCCAGCAACGGCAGCGTGGTGCCCACGTTCCAGGAGCAGATTCGCCGCGGCGGGCCGATCACGGTCACGCACCCGGGCATCGAGCGGTTCTTCATGACCATCCCCGAGGCCTCGCAGCTCGTGCTCCAGGCGGCCACGCTCGGCTCCGGAGGCGAGATCTTCGTGCTCGACATGGGCGAGAGCGTGAAGATCGTCGATCTGGCCCGCGACCTGATCGCCCTTTCCGGCCTCGAGCCCGACGACATCGAGATCGTGTTCACCGGCCTGCGGCCCGGCGAGAAGCTCTACGAGGAGCTCTACTTCGAAGGCGAGCGGCGTGTGTCCACGAAGCATCCGAAGGTGTTCTGCGCCATGCACCGCCCCGCCGAAATGCCGGCCGTCGAGGCGCTGCTCGAGGACCTGTCGGAAGTGATCGACGAGTCGCCGCAGGCGGTTCGCGCCCATCTTCGCGACGTCGTGCCGGAATACACGGGCGAGGTGGGCGACCAGCTCGCCGCGCCGCAGGCCGAGGAAATGCGCAAGGCCCGTGCCAAGTAGCCGTCTGCAGATGATCCCGGAAGTGCACGTCGCGGGCGATCCGGCGGCGCAGGGCATCCGCGTGCCGTTCGTGCGGCCGGCGCTGCCGCCCGTGGAGGCCGTTCGGCCCGCGATCGACGAGATCGTGCGCACCGGCCGGCTCACGAAGGGGCCCTACGTCGAGCGATTCGAGAAGGCGGTCGCGGAGCGGCTCGGCGTGCGGCATGCCGTGGCGGTGAGCAGCTGCACCGTGGGCCTGATGCTCGTGTATCGGGGGCTCGATCTGGCCGCCGGCAGCTGCCGCAGCCGCCGCGGGATCGCCGAAGCCTGCCCGGTGGCCGCGATGGAGCCGCTCTCGCGGTTCGGCGTGGCCCGGTCGGGAAGCCGCTCGGAGCCGCTGGGGGAGGTGATCATCCCCAGCTTCACGTTCCTGGCGGCCCCGGCGGCGATCGCCTGGAACAACCTCCGCCCCGTGTTCATCGAGGTCGATCCGCGCACGACCAACGTCTCCCCGCAGGCGGTGAAGGCGGCGATCTCGCCCCGCACCGTCGCGATCGCCGCCTGCCACAACTTCGGCAACCCCTGCGATATCCCGGCGCTGGAGGCGATCGCCGTCGAGCATGGTCTGCCGCTGGTCATCGACGCGGCCCACGGGTTCGGCGCCAGCGTGCATGGCCGGCCGGTGGGAGCCGGCGGCACGGCGCAGGTGTTCAGCCTCTCGCCCACAAAGTTGCTCGTGGCCGGCGAGGGAGGCATCGTGGCCACCGATTGCGACTGCCTGGCCCACTTCGTGCGGCTGGGCCGCGAATATGGCAACGACGGCTCCTACGACGCGCTCTTCCCGGGCGTCAACGGCCGGATGCCGGAGATGAGCGCCGCGCTGGCGTTGGCGTCGCTCGAAATCCTCGACCAGGTATCGGCCCGCCGCAACGAGCTCGCCGGGCTGTATCGCGAGGAACTCTCCCAGCTTCCCGGCATCGGGTTCGTGGAAATCGCCGCGGGCGCCCGCTCGAGCCACAAAGACTTCTCGATCACGATTGATCCCACGCGGTTTGGCATGTCGCGCGACGCGCTGCGGCGTGCCCTGGCCGCGCGGGGCATCGAAACGCGGGCCTATTACGATCCTCCCTGCCATCGCCAGACGGCGTTCGAGCATTTCCATGACCGGATGCGGCCGCTCCCGCAGACCGAGATGCTCGCCTCCCGCAGCCTCGCCCTGCCGATGGGCGGCCACGTGAACGAGGCCGTCGTCGCCGATGTGTGCGAGACGATCGCCAACGCAAAGCACCTCGATTGACCGACTCGGTCCTGTTCTGGGCGGCATGGTTCGCAGCCGCGGTCGTCGGGGCAGCCGCCATGACGTCGCGGCTGGTCGCATGGGCCGGGGCGCTCGGCGTGGTCGACCGCCCCAACGCCCGCTCGAGCCACACAAACGTCACGCCCCGTGGCGGCGGGCTGGCGATCGTAGCCGTGACGGTGCTGGCCGCCGCGGTCGCGGCCGTGCTCTATCCCTCCGCGGCCGTGCGGCTCGCCGCGACCGTGATTCCGGCCGTGGTGATCGCCGCCGTGAGCTGGATCGATGATGTCCGCACGCTGAAAAACCGCGTCCGCTTCTCGGTGCACCTGGCGGCGGCAGCCGCCGCCGTCTTCGTTCTCGGCCCCGTACATTCCGTCGATCTCGGATCCTTTGGGAGCATCGACCTCGGGGCCGCCGCCTGGCCGCTCACGATGCTATGGATCGTCGGCCTGACCAACGCCTTCAACTTCATGGACGGGATCGACGGGATCGCCGGGATCACGGCGGCCGCAGCGGGTGCCGGGCTGGCCGCCGCGGCCTGGCTGCTCGGCGGCCCGGCCATCGCCGCGGTCGCCTTGGCCTTCACGGGAGCGGCGCTGGGGTTTCTGTCGCAGAACTGGCCGCCGGCCCGGATCTTCATGGGCGACGTGGGCAGCGCGTTCTGCGGGTTTCTGATCGCGGTGCTGCCGTTGGCCATACCCGCGGCCGACGTGCCGCGAATCGTGCCGGTCGCCGTGCTGGCGATGTGGCCCTTCATCTTCGACACGCTGTTCACGCTCGTGCGTCGGCTGCGGCGCGGTGAAAACATTTTCCAGGCCCACCGCAGCCACCTCTATCAGCGGCTGGTGATCGCCGGCTGGTCGCACCGGGCCACGTCGAGCCTCTACGGCGCGTTGGCCGCGATGGCGGCGGCGATCGCGATCACGCCGCTCTTGAACCCGGCGCTCCGGGTGACGGCCGATCGCGCCGCCGCGGCGCTGGTCGGCGGCTGCAGCCTGTTCCTCGTCGGCCTGGCGATCTTCGCCGAGCGATGGCGTCCTTCTACGCCCGCTTCCTGAAGCGGGGCTGCGATCTGGTGGCGGCTGTGGTGCTCACCGTCGTGCTGCTGCCGGCGATGGCGGTCGTCGCCGTGGCCGTGTGGCTCGCGCTCGGGCTGCCGATCCTCCATCGCGACGAACGGGCCGGGCTCGCCGGCCGTACCATCCGGATCGCGAAGTTTCGCTCCATGACCAACGCCACCGGCCCCGACGGCCGGCTCCTGCCCGACTCCGCCCGCCTCGGTCCCTTCGGCAGGTTCCTGCGGCGGACGAGCCTCGATGAATTGCCGCAGCTTTTCAGTGTGCTCTGCGGCGACATGAGCCTTGTCGGCCCCCGGCCGCTGCCGCTTCGCTACGTGCCGCGGTATTCTTCTCGCCAGGCCATCCGGCTGGAGGTCCGGCCAGGGCTCACCGGCTGGGCCCAGATTCACGGCCGCAACGCCGTGGATTGGCCGGAACGGCTGGAACTCGACGCCCGCTACGTGGAAATGCTGGCCCGGCCCACGGCCCCGCTGACCGATCTCTGGATCGTGGGCGTGACGGCGTTTCAAATACTCCTCCAGGCGGTGACCGGCCGCGGGATCACCGCGCCGGGAGCCGCCACGATGCACGAGTTCGCCCCATGACTTCCCCGCAGCCGTCCGTGGCCGACGCCATCGCATCCGCGATCCGCACCGTGCTTCATGACACGGGCCGCGACGCCAAGGCCGTTGAGCCTACGATGCTCCTGGCCGCCGACCTCGGGCTCGACTCCCTCGACCTCGCCCAAACGATCGTGCTCCTGGAGCGGTCGCTGGGCATCGACCCATTCCGCCAAGCTCCTGCCGCCGGCGGCCGGCCCGCCATCCGCACCGTCGCCGACCTGATCACCATCTACACCTCCGCCCTCCCCTCTCCTTCTCCCCCTCCCTCTCCCTCTGGGAGAGGGCCGGGGTGAGGGTGCCCCCCACCACCAACCCATGACCTCAACCCCCACCATTCCCGACGCTTCCGTCGAAGACCGTCTCGCCTTCGCGATCACCGAGATCGCCCGCCAATCGCCCGACCGCGCGGCGATCGTCGCCGCCGCCGGCTCCCCGAGCCGCCGCGGGATCGACTATGCCGCGCTGGCCGCGGCCGTGGAAAAACTCGAGGCCGCGCTCGACGCCCACCGCCCCGTGGGCGTGGTCGCCCGCGCCATCCGCGTGGAATCGCTCGTGGCGATCGCCGCGGCCTGCGGCCGCCAGCACGTGCCCGTGGCGTTTCTCGCCGAAGACTCCCGCGACCTGGTCGGCGAACTCCGCGACTGGGTCACGCTCGACGATTCGCTCGTGCTTCCCGAATCAGCCAGCCGCGGCCCGCGGCGCGAGTTTACCGCGATTCCGGCCCAAGTTGTCGTGGCCACCTCCGGCACGAGCGGCCCGCCGAAGATCGTGCAGCACTCCTGGGATTCGGTGCTCGCCGCGGCCCGCCTCGCCGAGCAGTGGCACGGCCTGGCCTGGCTGCTGGTCTACGACGCAACCCGGTGGGCCGGCATCCAGGTGTGGATGCAGGCGCTGCTGACTGGCGGCACGCTCGTCGTGCCCGCGTCGCGCGATCCCGACGTCGTCGCCGCGGCGCTGGTCGCCGAGAAGGTGGCCGTCCTGCCGGCCACGCCCACCCTCCTGCGGCGGCTGCTGACATCGGCCGACCGCAGCCATCTCGCCCAGGCGGCTCCGGCCCGGATCACGCTCGGTGGCGAAGCGGCCGATGGCCAGCTGCTGGCCGACGCGAAGGCGCTGTTTCCGCAGGCCAAGATCACGCAGGTCTACGCGACCACGGAGCTGGGCGAGGTGTTTCGGGTGGCCGACGGCCGGCCGGGCTTTCCCGCGGCCTGGCTGGGCAAGTCGCTGCCCGGTGGGGTGCGGCTCACGACCCGCCGCGACGGCGAGCTGCTCGTGCAACTCTCGCGCGACACAGCGGACGTGGGCACCGGCGACCTGGTCGAGCGGCGTGGCGACCGCTTCGAGTTCACGGGCCGCCGCAGCGACGTGATCGTGGTGGGGGGCGCGAAGGTGTTTCCGAAGCGGGTGGAGGAGATCCTGCGGCGGGTGCCGGGTGTGGCCGAGGCCCGCGTCTACGGTCTCCCCAGCGCCATCACCGGCGAACTGGTGGCCGCGGAGATCGTGCTCGCCGACCCGCTTCCTGAAGCGACCGCGCCCGACCAGGTCCGCACGGCCGCCCTGGCGATCTGCCGCGAATCGCTCGAGCCGCAGAGCGTGCCCCGCGTGCTCGACATCGTGAAGCAGATCGCCACCACCGCCGCCGGCAAAACCCCCCGCCGCCCCGCCCCCGTCCATCCGTGACCGGTAATGTCTCGCCCCTGTAGCGGCGGTCTCTGACCGTCGTGCCTCTCCCTTTAGCGTCACCTCGCCGTGCCTCATGCCCGATTGCCGGGAAGCCCGAAGCGCGAGCTGAGGGAATACGCGTCAATCCGCCGACCGCCGTTCCGGTCGCGTCTCGATTCTTCGCCACTCCACCGCGTAAAATCCGTCAATGCTGACCGAATATCTCCACGCCGCCGCCGCTCACGCCCGCTACGAAATCCTCCCGGAGGACCTTGATTTCTACGGTGAGATTCCGCCCTGTCCTGGCGTGCATGCGACCGGCTCGACCTTGGAAGCGTGTCGCAACGAACTGCTGTCGGCTCTGGAAGACTGGATTCTCTTTCGGATTCATCGCCACCTGCCATTGCCAGTGATCGATGGCGTCGATCTGACGGTCAAGGCGGAAGCGTCGTCCTGAATGCCTGTCTTCGGCCCAGTGTCACGCCGGGTCGTAATCTCCCTCGTCTCTGACCGTCGTTCCTCCCCCTGTAGCGGCGGTCTCTGACCGTCGTTCTGTGCGTTCCGTGATCTCGCTCATCTCCGGCGGCTCGCGTGGCCTCGGCCTGGCGATCGTCGAGCGGCTGCTCGCCCGCGGCGATCGCGTGGCCACGTTCTCCCGCTCGGGCTCGCCGGCCCTCGCCGCACTCGCCGCGGCGCACCCCGATCGGCTGCACGCCGAATCTCTCGACGGCAGCGACTCGGCCGCGGTGATCGGCTTCGTGGGCCGGGTCGTGGAGCGGTTCGGCGGCCTCGATCACTGCATCGCGAATGCGGCGATCGCCCACGAGGGCGTGCTGGCGACGATGCGTGACGACGAGATCGACTCGCTGCTCACGGTGAACGTAAAAGCCTCGATCGTGCTCGTCCGCGAGTGCCTCCGCCAGATGCTCGCCCGCTCCCCGGCCCCCAGAAGCGAGCCGAAACACTCCCCTCTCCCTCTGGGAGAGGGTGGCCGAAGGCCGGGTGAGGGTGCCCCGCCCGCCTCCATCACCGTCATCTCCTCGATCGTCGCCTCCCGCGGCTCCCCCGGCCTCGCCGTCTACGCCGCCACGAAAGCCGCGCTCGAAGGCTTCGCCCGCAGCCTCGCCCGCGAGGTGGGCCTGCGCGGTATCCGCGTCAACGCGATTGCCCCCGGCTTTCTGGAAACCGACCTTTCGGCAACGCTCTCCGCCGACAACCGAGCCCGCCTCGCCCGCCGCACGGCCCTGGGCCGGCTCGGCACCACCGCCGACGTCGTCGGCGCCCTCGAGTTCTTAACCAGTCCCCGCGCTGCCTTCATCACCGGCCAAGTGCTCACGATCGACGGCGGCAACTGATCTGGATTGCAGTGCTCAGTAAACCTCGTCGTGCGTGCCCACGGTCAGGAGCACGATTGTTTCTGCATAAAGCCCGGCAATCTCTTTGGGTTCCCCCACCTCAAACACGATTCTCAGGCTGTAATTCACGCTGCATGACCAGCACCCGGTGAGATCGCCTCTCAATCGATGCGATCGCAACGCGGGGTCAAACATGTCGGATCGAAGAACAGCTACCGTCTGTAAATTTTGATCGGCCAGTGCCGCGTCTCGCTTGGCCGCTCGTTTTGCAGCCCGCCGAAAACCGCTCGTAACATAAATGTGACGAACCGTGCCGCCCCCAGCCATCATTTCCGCAAATCCCGTGCGAGATCATCGATATCGAGCAGAGTTGCCCTTCCTTGAGCCATCTCGTTTCGTCCCTCCAGAACGTCTGAAACGATCTGTCGTCGCCCTTGCTCCGCAAGTCGTCGCTGTATCAAGTTCATTAGTTCTTTCTGGTCGTCCGCGCACAGGCTATCCACAGCCTCAACGACTTCGTCGAATGCCATCTTGCGAATCATGTTCGCCTCCAGTCTCGGCTATGGTGTTCCAAACAGGCTACTTGCACCAACACCCAACAGTGTACATCAGTCTATGCGCCTCGGCAACGCGATCACGTTCATCCCGTCGCCCGCAGCACGGATTGCTGCACCGTGTCAGGCACATCGATGGAGATAAACCAAGCTGATGGATAGAGATAGTCCTCGCCCGTCTCATCGATGATGCGCAGGTCGCCATCGGCAGCGGCATCTGCATCTTCGATCACGGCGTAAATCTTGTTGCGGTGGAGCGACGTCTCGTATCCCTCGTTCGCTACGCACACAGCGAATTTGTTTCCGGGCAACGCGTTCATCGCAAATACCTCTTGCGCTTCATTTCGACACGGCCGATGCCATGCGCTTCGTACCAGTGCAATTCCGCCAATCGCAGCCTGCCGCTCGGCAAACGTACGAGAGCGACACCTTTCATCTTCCGCCACCGTCCTGGCCCGTGCAACTTGATCAAGTGCACTCGGCAGCGGATCCTCGCCCCTCCAGCAATGACCGCAACGTCTTGAATGGAACCGACAACCGCAAAGGAATCAGGCATGGAGCGCCACTCCGGAGAGGCAGCAGTATACGGGCGTACACTTTTTCGTAAACCCGGCTGCTTGACAACAAACCAATCCGGAAACAAATCCATTCTAGTCGCACTAAAATGGAGCAGGCTCCCGAATGGCAGAGGCGTGGACACGACTCTTGTCGCTCGAGTTGCCGCGCAGTCAGTCCGCCTTCCTCTGGGGAGCCCGCAAGACCGGCAAATCGACGCTGCTGCGGACGGCCTTTCCGCAGAGCATCACGTACGACTTTTTGAAGACCGATCTTGCCCTGTCGTTTGGGGCCAGGCCGGCCCTGCTGCGGGAGCAGCTTCTGGCCCGGTCAGCGGCCGAGCTGGATAGCCCGATCATCCTCGACGAGGTGCAGAAGGTACCCGGCGTTCTCGACGAGGTGCACTGGCTGATCGAGAACCGGGGGCTGCGGTTCATCCTCTGCGGGTCGAGCGCCCGCAAGCTGAAACGCGGGCGAGCCAACCTGCTCGGGGGCCGCGCATGGCGGTTCGAGATGTTTCCGTTGGTAACGGCCGAGTTTCCCGCAGCCGACCGGCCGCACGGCCGTTTCGACCTCCTGCGGGCGTTGAACCACGGCTTGCTGCCCTCCCATTACCTCTCTTCGCACCCGCGGCGGTCCTTGGAGGCCTATGTCCGCGACTACCTCAAGGAAGAGGTCTTCGACGCAGGGCTCACGCGGAACGTGCCGGCATTCTCGCGATTCTTCGAGGCGGTCGGCTATTCGCACGGCGAACTCGTGAACTACGCGAACATCGCCCGCGACTGCGGGGTGGACGCCAAGACAGTCAAGGAATACTTCCAGATCCTCTGCGACACACTCCTCGGCCGGCTCGTGCCGCCGTACAAAAAACGACAAGAGCGGCAGGTCATCAGCAAGGCGCCCAAGTTCTATCTCTTCGACGTGGGCGTCGCCGGCGGGCTCACGAAACGGCATCTCGCGGAGCCACGCGGGGAGCAGTTTGGCCGGGCGCTCGAGCACCTCGTGTTCATGGAGCTCGCCGCCCATGCCTCGTATCGGGAACTGGGTTACGACATCTGCTTTTGGAGGACCAAGGCCGGGGCCGAGGTAGATTTCGTGCTGGGGCGAGGGGAGGTCGCGATCGAGGTGAAGGGCACATCCCGCGTCGATGATCGGGATCTGCGGTCGCTCGCGCTCTTCCGTGAGACCCATCGCCCCCGGCTTGCAGTCGTGGTCTGCAACGAGCCCGAGGAGCGCGTCGTCGCCGGGGTTCGCATCCTGCCCTGGCGGCTCTTTTTCCAGGAACTCTGGAACGGCCGCATCATGGGCAGCTGACCAACCTGTCGCCCGCCGCACGGATTGCTGGACCGCCCCCCGTGGCGCACACCTCCAGCCGTGCGAATCCGCGCCGATGCCGTCATAACGCCTAACCCCCGCGAAAACCGCACCGCCGCCCCCCATGCCGCTCGAAAAATCCTTACCGCCCCGCGAAGAACTTCCGCAAACTTGCGGTAACATGAGAATTGTCCGATGGGGTCTGCGGCCACCCAAAAAACGACAAAATCGCCTGCCGCCCTGCCACCGAAGGGAACGGAGTGCAGGACTCGCACCCCCCTCGTTTGAACTACCCCCGCCATCATTCGCTCCGCCAGTCGGGAGCGGTCGCCTGCAAGCCCGGTGATGATGTCGCCACGGCGACGAATCGCCGCACGCCCCCCGCTGATTGCCAGCGGATCCTGATCGTTGGGGCCGGAGGATTCGGCCGTGAAGTGCTGCAGTGGGCCCGCGACACGTGGCCCGATCATGCAGGGCGAATCGCCGGGTTTCTGTCATCCGATGCCCGCGTCCTCGATGGATTCGACGGCTGCCCCGAGATCATCGGCCATCCCGACGCATACCACCCCGCGCCGGGTGACTACCTCCTGCTCGCCATCGGCGTGCCCTACGCCCGCCGGCAGGTCGCGGAATCGCTCCTGGCCCGAGGGGCCGAGTTCCTCACGCTCGTGCATCCGACAGCCATCGTCGCCGCGTCGGCCCGCATCGGCGCAGGCGCGATCCTTTGCCCCTATTCGATCGCCAGCGACGCCTGCCGCGTGGGCCGGTTCGTGATCCTGAACTACCACACGTCCCTCGGCCACGACGCCTCGGCGGGGGATTTCGCGGTGCTGTCGCCCTACGCCACGCTCGGCGGCAACGCGCACATCCATGAAGACGTGTTCCTCGGGCTCCATGCCTCCGTCGGACCGGGCAAGACCGTTGGTGCCCGCAGCAAGGTGAGCGCGAACTCATGCTCCCTGGCTAACGCCCCAGCCGATTCGATCATCTTTGGCGTGCCGGGCCGGATCGCGCGCCGCGTGGGCGGCGATTGGTTGCAATCATGAATGGCTTTGCCCGCCTCGCTACAACCGCTGCCCCCCCCGTGAATGCAGTTTCAGCAGCGAAACATTCGTGCTCTCGCGCCTGTGCGATGCGAAATCATTTGTTCGCGATGCGGAATCAAACCCGTGGGAAACAATGAAAAGCCCATGGGGGGGAAATCGCAAAACACGCTTTCCAATCCTCTCTCTTGGGGACTACGCACTTGCGCAGAGGGCGGCAACTACAGGTGACTGAAATCTTACTTCCGAAATTTTCACGCAATCTCAACAGCCAAGAGTCTTCTCTACAACAACCTTTTACACTCACTTCTGAATATCACACATGACAAATCACAAGCACGTTGCACTCGTAACCGGCGCGGCAGGATTCCTAGGATCGCATGTCGCTGAGCACTGCCTCAGCCTTGGGCTGCGTGTCATCGGTATTGATGACCTGTCGGGCGGATTTGAATCCAACGTACCTAAGGGCGTGGAATTTCATCACGGCTCCGTGTGCGACAAACTTTTTGTGCAGTCGCTTTTCGCGAAGCATGCGGTTGACTATGTGTATCACCTCGCGGCCTACGCGGCGGAAGGTCTGAGCCATTTCATCCGTCACTTTAATTACGAAAACAATCTGCAGGGATCGATCCTCCTCATTAATGAGGCTGTTCTGCATGATGTAAAGTGCTTCGTTTTCACGTCGTCGATCGCGGTCTATGGAACGGGCCAAACGCCCATGACCGAGACACTCGTGCCCGTTCCGGAAGACCCATACGGAATCTCCAAATACGCAGTGGAACTCGATCTCAAGGCCGCCCATCACATGTTCGGCCTAAACTCGATTGTCTTCCGACCACACAACGTCTATGGCGAGCGGCAGAACACATCCGACCGATACCGCAACGTCATCGGCATTTTCATGCAGCAGGCGCGCACGGGTCAGCCGATGTCAGTATTCGGCGATGGCCTGCAGACCCGAGCCTTTTCTCACGTAGACGACGTGGCGCCGATTATTGCAAGCGCGCCACTAGTGCCCGCCGCGTACAACGAGACGTTCAATGTGGGAGCTGACACACCCTACACCGTGTTGGCACTTGCTGAGGAGGTCGCCCGCGCTTTCGACATCACCCCCAACATCGTGCATCTGCCAGCACGTAACGAGGTCGTCCATGCGTTTTCGGATCACAGCAAGGTTCGACGTGTCTTCGCGCCGCCGCCCTGCGTCGAACTGGGAGAGGGGATCCGCCGGATGGCTAAATGGACGAGAACGCAGCCGCTACTTCCGCCGACAAGCTTCGGAGCCATCGAGGTCCGCCGCAATCTGCCGCCGAGTTGGCAGGCCTAGACCACGGTGATCCGCCATAGACGGCTTCCCGCCCCCGGGCCACTCTTCTAGCCAATCTTCCGCTTAACTTATGCCGAATCCACTCGTCAGCGCGTGTCTTTTAACTTATAAGCGGGCTTCCGTTGTGCCGCGAACCATCGCCGACCTTCTACAGCAGACTTTTCACGACTTCGAGTTGATTATCAACGACGACAACTCGCCGGACGACACTGAGGCGGTTTGTCGGGAGTTCGAGCATCGGGATCCGCGGGTCCGCTATTTCCGCAACGATCGCAATCTTCGCTACGCGGGCAATCAGAACGTCGCTGTTGAACGGTCCCGCGGGAAGTACGTGGCGTTCATTCACGACGGCGATCGTTACTCGCCGCAATTGCTTGAGCGATGGGTAGCGGCGATGGAGGCCTGCCCGGATGCCGCCTTGGTCTTCAATGCCGTCAATGTGCTCGACCGCGATGGGAACGTGGCCCGAAGCTACGACCATGGCTATGCCCCCTGCACGCCAGGCCGCGACTTTTACGACCACATGCTTACAACTATCCATTCGCCGATCTTCGGGATCGTGATGGTGCGTCGCGATGCGATTGTGGCCGCCGGCCCCTTTGACTTGTCGTTTCCCATTCTCGCGGACGTCGACATGTGGTTTCGCCTACTCCTTCGTGGCGACGTGGCCTACGTTCCGGAGCGGCTATACTCAATCTACCCGCGCGAGGCAGACCACCCCAACGCACGAGTAAACTGGCGGATTCGTGCCGAGTTGGCCCGAATCTATCGAATGGCGTGCGACCGAAGGCATGGCCGAGGCAGTCCTGCCTGGCGACAAGTGCGACGGCAGGTGGATCGGGCGTTGCTAAAGGCCGACGCCCGCGACCTCGCGGTCGCCCTGGCGAAGTTCCGCTGGGGCACGGCTGCCGCGGGCGTGCTCGCTGTCCTTCGTCGTCACCTGGTGGCCCGTTGAGTTCACCGCCAGCAGCTGGGAACGGCCCCGCCGAGGAGCGATTCGCGGCGCCCGCCGACCCACAAACGCCCGTCATCGGCACCATGCTGTCACGGCTCGTCGGCGGTTCAGCCGTGTCGCTTATTGGATTCGGCGTCACTGTGCTGCAAGCAATCTTACAAGTGCCTTTGCTGCTTGCAGCGTGGCCCGCTGAAACGTTCGCAGCCTGGGTAACCGCGTTGGCAATGCATGCGTTTGTCATTAGTTGTGACGTAGGTTTTCACAGTTTCATTGGCGTTGAAATCACGCTGACGGGACTAGGCGATTGTCGACCCGTCCGTCAGTTGTTTGGCGCCGCGGTACGAATCTGGGGCGTCTTTTCCGTATTACAGATTGCAATACTTGCTGCGGTATGGTTCGGGCCAGACCTACTGGCCGGCATGGACATCCCGTCTATCGAGATCCTCCGCGCCGCACGCGCGCCTTTCGCGATTTTCGTAATTCAATGGATCTTCGTAGGCTCGTTTCTCAGCCTGGTGTGCCGAGTGCTGCTTGCCGGCGGAGAAACGATCTTTTTTCAGTGGTTTGGCGTGTTGCATCGAACCCTTTTATTCGCTGCCACCGTCACGGCGGCCTGGGCTGGTGCAGGGGCGGGCGCGGTCGCGATCGCCTATAGCTTCGCAGGCACGCTGTCGGCGCTGCTTTGTATTACCTATGTTTTGCGTCGTTATCCGGCGATCGTACCGAAATCGCCGGACGGCTCTTGGCAGATCGCTTGGTCGCTGTTTCGCCGATCCACGGGCCTGACGGTATCGAGCATGCTCGAGCAATCGTCGGTCGGCGGGCTGACAACCGCCGTGGCAGGGGTGTTCGATGACCTACAGACCGCGGCTTTCGCCACCATGCGATCTCTGGCGAACTTTGTCACGCAGGCCGCGGGAGTCGTACTTAATCCGACCGTTCCCGAGTTTGGCAGGGCGGCGACCCCCGAAAACATCCACAAAGCCGCGCTGATCATCGACTCCGCTTTGATCATCGGCACGACCGTATTAGCCACAACGGTATCAGTAGCCTCACCTTGGACCAGAGCGTTGTACGGAGCCTGGACCAGAAATGAACTGCCTTTCGACACTTGGTTATTCGTCGGCCTTGTTGCGGCGGTGCTGATTCGGCAGGTCGGGGTACCGTTTCATTGTTTCTTGCATGGAACAAATCGGGTTCGGCAGCAATTCGTCGCGACCGCGGTTCGGGCCTCCGTCTTGTTTGGGACGCTTCCGCTTGCGATAAATCGGCTTGGATTATCCGGCATTAGTACCGCCATGGTCGCCGCCGAAATCTGCACCGCCGCGTACCTCCTGGTAGTCGTGCGGCAGGCATTTCGGGAATACGGCCAACCTCTTCAACTGATCAGTCCGATCCTGGCCGCCGCACAAACGCTGGGCGCTGTAGCATGCCTAGGTGGTGCACTTGCGTCGCCGGTCGGTTCGCACGCCTGCGTTGGAGCCGCGATCGCGGCGCACACCGTGCTTCTGGGACTACAGCTCCGATCCCTTCCCGCCGAGCTAATTTCAGCTGTCATAACGCACACATCGATCGGGCTCTCCCGCACCCGGAGGAGGACGGGACGTGCCTAAACTGCTCTACGTTGGCGACCTCGCTTCTGGCACAACGTCCAGGATGAGATGTGACACGCTCCGGCAGCTTGGTTTTACGACGTGCGAGTTGCCGACAGACGTTTTCCAGCCGAGTATTCTTTTGCGATATGCAGACAAGTTCGCCCGCCGGCTGCGGGTCCCAATTGACCATGCCGGCGTGAACGTAGCACTCCTTGCATTGCCAGAGGCCCCAGACCTGCTGTGGATCGACAAGGGCAACACGGTGCTACCGTCCACGCTGCGGCGACTGCGCAGGCGATTTCCGCGGTTGCGCATCGTCGGCTACAGTCCCGACGACATGATGCAATGGCACTGCAGTTCAATTTATTTTCTACTGGGCCTGAAGTACTACGATGCCTTCCTCACGACGAAGTCATTTGGGGTAGCTGAACTCCGTCGGTGGGGCTGCCCGCGTGTGATTTTCAACGAAAACGCTTACGATCCTGCCACCCACAGGCCGGCCCTAGACCACCATGGATTGCCAATTGAGCAAACGATCGGGGTCGGCTTCATCGGCCATCACGAAATGGAGCGGTGCCGATCGATCGCGCGGCTGTGCGAGGCGGGAGTAGCGGTCACCGTCACTGGCCCTGGTTGGTACCGTTACCGCCGATCGCTGCCGGCGAATGCCACCGTTCTGCCCCCGGTGTTCGGCGACGAATACGCCGCTCGGATCAGTGCGACAATCGTGAATCTCGGTTTTCTGCGGAAGATGAACCGTGACCTCCAAACGCAGCGTACGGTAGAAGTCCCGGCCTGCGGCGGATTCCTACTTGCCGAGCGCACGGCGGAGCAGCAACAACTGTTCGCCGAGGGCATGGAAGCCGATTACTTCGGCGATGATGACGAACTGATTCGTAAAGCCAAGCTCTATCTCGCCAAGCCTGCTGCAGCTCGGCGCATCGGTGCCGCCGCTCTCGAGCGGTGCCGGTCAGGCCGTTACAGTTATAAAGAGCGTCTTTCCGACGCCCTTGCCGAACTCGACCTTCTGCCGTCAGGGTAGTCAACGATGGGCATCTTAATCCTAATTCTATGCATAGGCTGTTTTACACCGCTCATGGTTGGCATGGCGAGACACATTCTCCATTTCCCGGAGAGGATCTCGACGCCAACCTGGCTGTTGGTGACCAATGCGTTGTTTATTCTCGGCGGGCCCGTCGTTTACTGGACGCTGTACGGGGAAGATCTGACGAACTCGGTCCGCGGTGCCGCGACTATCGCGGGCGTCATCGTCGCCTATTCGGCCTGCCTCGCCGGCTCTTATTTTGTAGTAACGCGGGGCGTAACAGCGATCACGGGCATCCGGATTGAAGGCTCTGTGGCCTCGCTCAAGCGTGTCGCCGCCGTCGCGAAGCCGACTGAGGTGCTAATGTGTTCGGCAGTCGTAATCGCCGTGCAAGTGGTTTCGCTGTGGCTCTACAGCCTCGGCCTTACCGGCGGCACGATGGCCTACGACTACAAGCTTCACGTCCCCTATTTCATCATAGTGGCGTACATGCTGATAGGAAGCGCATCGCTCGGCGTGGCTGCTTTGCTGGCCAAGATCGCGTTAGGACAGAGCGATTTACGATTTCGCTTTGCGGCTATGGCCATGCTTGCGATTGAGTACGCAATCACGATTTACTCGGGTCGACGTGAACTGGTTTGGCTTACCGTCGCCGTCACCTTGGGCGTGATTTGGTCCGGCCGACGTCGATGGTTAGTGGCCGCGCCGTTTGCATTGGGCGGCGTTTACCTGATCCTGTTCGTATTCGCGCCGGTGTTTCTCCGGGCAAGAATTTTGTATTCCGGCGGCAACGCCCCTTCCGTGATGGAGGCGTATCGAATTGCCATCGAGGACCGGTCAACTGACGTCACGGGAAAGACCGACCTGGAAGCGCAGCGAAACACGTCCTGGAGGTTTCGCACCTATGCCTTCTGGGAGCAGTTTTATGAGGATCGCGGACCAGCGTTCACGCACGGCAAGATTCTGAGCCAGGCAGTCCTGATGACCTTGCCCCGGGCAATCTTCGGTTTCACCAAATATTCTCTCGGCGTCGTGGACGAGAATCTACTTGAAACACGAATCGACATCTGCAACAACGTCAGCCTGGAGTCATACGTCGATCTTGGCGCGCTCGGCCCCGCCGTATACGGGATCATCTTCGGCGCCGTGTTCGCCCTTTGCGATGCCCTGATCTGCTTCTCCGGTTCTCGCTATCGGATGCTCGCCGCGCTAAACATCGGGATCCTCATGCGGCATCTGCTCGGTCCGGAGGCGAATCCCATTGCCTACTTTTCTGAGTTCCGCACCTGTGTCATCTACGCGCTATTGGCTGCCCTGTTTGCAACTTTACTTCGCCGGAAGCCGATGCAAGCGGATTCCGAACCGCTCAAAAGCGGTATAGCGGCAAGAACCCGCCTGGAGCCCGCGGCAATCCCGCCGGTCAGGCCGCCAAGCCGCCCGCTACCGGTGCTTCCTTCTTAACTCGCCATCAGCCCGCGCACCTTGCGGCCGATCTTGTCTAGAACGTCTTGCCAAACTTGCTGGCGGTGAGACGTTCCCGCGATCTGCGTCAGATCTCTGCTGCGTGAATCGAATTGGAGGTAAGTTATGAGTCGGCCAAGATCCTCGCGTTGGCGATCCTCGTGATATTCCCGCAGCACGAACTCGCGGCCGGCAATCCCCATCGCGTCGCCCGCTTCCGGATGCTCGAGCAGATGCCGCAGCGCTGCCTCCGCCTGGTCGCGTCCTGTGACGCGAAGGCCGGTACCGAAGGGGTTGGAAAAAGCGTAAACCATGTCGTTGCCCGAGATTACTGGGCGGCCCATGGCGTGGGCGTCGAGCACCGACCCTGGGCCGCATTCGTTTCCCAAGCTGACGACCGCCACGCGAGCGGTGCTGATTTCTTGCAGGAGCCTGGCCAGCGGCAGGCAAAGAACCGAAATCCGTTCCCGGGGAAGGGAGACGCCTACCGTGAGGTGTGGCGGAAGCTGCTGGCGGCTCGTGCCATACTGAGGACCGCACAGCATCCAGCGAAGCCCAGGCCGCGTCCTCATAACTTTCGCCATTACTTCACACCACGTTCTCAGGCCCTTCTTGTTCCAGGACCCGACCCAAACAACCTTGTCTTCCACGGTTGCTGGAGCGACGCGGCTGTGAAACTCCGCCCAGGGAATCGCGTTCCGCACGAGCACGAACTTTCCCCGAAGCCGTGGAAACCGCGCGCAGTAGTCGGCGAGATGACCTGGGCCCACGAAGGCATAGGCGTCGATCCATCTGCCGTGCGAGAAGGCCGCCCGATCGGCTCCGACGTCGATATTCTGACCGACGTGCACGATTCGGGCGCTCGGAAAATTCGCCCGAAAACAGGCGGCCGCGTCGTAGGCGCCCTCCAGCAACACGATGTCCGGAGACCGCACGCGGCCCTGCCGAATCGCCGCCAACTGATCGTCGCGCGACCCCGTTCCAATGAACTCGACGTTCCGCTCGACGAACGAGTTCGGACCAGCGCCCATCACCTGCACTCTATGCCCAAGCGCCGTGAGGTGCTGCGCGTGCCAGAGCATCTGCAACTCCGTGCCACCCACTCCCGTGTGCGCGACCGTCGAAAAAGTAAGTCCGTCCCGAAACGCCGAATGCCAGCCTCGCCAGAGCAAAATCGACAGGCCCATGATCAACGTCCAAATGGTTTCCGTGGGCCACCGCCCCGGTGCCGAGCATGGTACGCAATGAAGGCGCCCTCCACCAGCAGCGCGCGACGCAGGTGACGCTTTGATCCTTCGACTTTTGCGGGCGCTGAGATCGCTGGCCGTAAACCCGCACAACTACTACCGGGAGTTGGTCACGACCAACTGGCGACTGCACATCGTTGATCCGACCGACTGGCTCCGATTCAAGACACTCGTCCAGCGAGAGATGGCCTCCCGCAGGTCGATTAATTCCCGGGTCGAGACGCGGGCGATCGATGTGCTTTTCCCGGGAATCCTATCGGAGCCCGTGCGAATTTTTCCTATTCCCCCACATCCCTTCAATGTCTCTTGGCATGAACTAGTGCTGCTGGCCGCGATCACGCGGCACCTCAAGCCGAAGCAGATCTTCGAGTTCGGCACCTTCGATGGGCGGACATCCCTTCATCTGGCCGCGAACGCACCGGACGATGGCGTTTTACACACGATCGACATCACCGCAGGAGCATTCGATTTTGGTGCAGATTCAGGATTCTGCGAACCGGTCAGCGTTGGCCGATGGATCTGCGGCCGCATTCTCGATCCCCATATCGTCGCGATCACGGGCGATTCGGCGACGTACGATTTCTCGGCTTTTCGCGGTCGCACCGACCTGGTGTTCATTGACGCCGATCGCGGTGAGGCCGCGGTCCTCCGCGACTCGGCCGCCGCTTTCGAGATGCTCGCTTCAGGCCGGGTGGTAATTTGGCATGACTACCTGATGCTCGACAGCGTCACCAAGGCGCTGACAGGATTGGCCGAAGGCCGCAAGATCTTCCACGTTTCCGGCACGACCTTGGCGCTGACTCGCAACGCTCCTCCCAACGTGACGGCAGCATGAAAATCCTCGTCGTCGCCGACTACTTCTTTCCCTGCCAGCCCGGCGGGCTCGCGCGGGTGGCGTGGGATGTTGCCCAGGCACTCGCCCGGCGCGGCCACGACGTCGAACTCGTGGCTGCGGGCGCGGGCGACAGCGCGGCCTCGACGACAACCACGGTTGTCGAAGGTGTGTTATGCCACCTGTTTCGCAGGCCGCTTTTCGCTAACTGGGATCCAAGGCGATTGACCGCCGCAGTGGCGGCCTACGCGGGGCAGGTAAGCAGAGCGCTCGCCGGGAAACAATTTGACGTTATTCACTTCCACAGCATCTTCACGGGCGCCGCAGTGCTGCGGGCGATGAAGCAAGCGCCCCAACGGGCTGCCTTGGTTTACACTGTGCATTCGCCGGTCGTTCAGGAACAGCGGCTCACGTGGTCGCAGCAGGGCCTGGTGGGCTTCGTCAATCAGGCCGTCGGGATCCCGGTGGCGCGGCGGATGGAGCGGCGGCTCCTCGCGTGCGCCCATGCCACCCACGTTCTCTCCCGATTCACGGCCAATGAGCTCGCCCGAGAACATCCGCAGGTACGCTTCCCGTGCCAACTGATTCCGCACTTCTTCTACGGCGAGTGGCGGAGGCGGCTGACCAGGGCCGAAGCCCGGAGCCGACTTGGCTGGCCGTCGAACCGGCCCGCTTTATTCACGGTTAGGCAATTGCGGCACCGGTATGGCATCGACGACGCCATCACCGCCGTGGCTCCACTGGCGGCTGCAGGGCGGTGCACGTTTCACATCGCTGGTGACGGGCCCAACATGGGCAAACTCCGTACGCAAATCGACGACAGCGGGTGCCGTGAATCGATCACACTTATGGGGCGGCTGCCAGATGACACTCTGCAGGTCGGGTATCAGGCGGCAGATCTCTTTCTCTTGCCGACACGCGCCTTGGAGTGCTTTGGGCTCATCAGCCTCGAGGCGATGAGTTTCGGTCTTCCCGTGCTCGGCACCAACGTTGGCGCGATTCCCGAGGTGATTGGTCCGGTTTTGCCAGGTTTTCTGAGTCCGCCGGGTGACCCAGAGGCTTTTCGTGCGAAAATCACCGACTATTTGGACGGCCGAATTATTCCTCCAGCGGAAGAAGTCATTCGCGGCCATGTCACAGCCAACTATTCCGAGTTAGCCGTGATGACGCAGTATGAACTGCTCTACGAACGCGCCCGTGCAACAAAGGCCAAGTTGCCCACCTCGTGAGCCGGTGCGGAATGACAAAACTCAGCATTCTTTTGCTGACCACCGGCGTGAACCCGGCGATTGGAGGCCCGTTTGAGTCCGTTTCAGGTCTCGCGCGTGGTTTTTCGAAGGATCCATTCACGAATGTTACCGTTGTTGGCTGCGCCTCGCGGAACGTTGACTGGGAGTCTCATCGCGAACGGTGGGGGGCCGCCAGTTTGTCTGTTCACCAAGGAAGTCGCTTCAAAAGATTGGCCAAGGCGCGGCGGTATCTGATGGATCGCATAGCCCGCGACTCGATCGAAATCGTCCACGCCAGTGGCTTGTGGGATGAGACCACGCTGCTTGCGAGGTGGGTCATTGGCCGTTCGACGTTACCGCTCGTATGGAGCATTCGCGGCATGCTCGAGCCATGGGCGCTTGCGTATCGGCGACCGCGTAAAGTCGTTGCTTGGGCGGCCCTCCAGCGCGCGTCATTAACTGCGGCCAACGTCATTCACGCCACGGCCGACTCCGAAGCCCGCTCGTGTCGCCGCGCCGGGCTCCGCCAACCGATCGCGGTGGTCCCTAACGGGATCGACGTACACCCGTTGCCGATAGCCGCGGATGACCGCCACTCGAACCGACTTGGACGTTGCGGCTACCTGGGTCGGCTTCATCCCAAGAAGGGTCTGCCGAATCTGATCGAAGCATGGCGTCATTGCGACACCAGACGTTGGGAACTGGTGATCGCAGGGCCCGACTCGGGCGGCCACGCAGCGCTGCTCAAATCACTTGCTCGCCATCATGGCCTTGCCAACGTACACATCGTGGAACCCGTTTATGGCGAGGATCGCACGCGATTCCTCGAGCAATGTGACTTGTTCGTCTGTCCTTCGTTTTCCGAAAACTTCGGCAACGCGATTGCGGAGGCCATGGAGCGAGGCAAGCCGGTCATCACCACCACAGGAACCCCGTGGAGTGTTCTATCGCACGAGCATATTGGGTGGTGGGTCGATCCCGAGCCCTCGGCACTGGCACGTGGGCTCGCCGACGCCCTGCAGGCCGATCCGCACCAACTGAATGTCATGGGCTCTAGGTGTCGCGAGCACGTCGTGAACACGTATTCCTGGCCGGTCGTTGTGCGGCAGATGCGGGCGGTGTATGAATGGTTGCTTGGCGGCGACGCTCCCGGCTGGCTTTATCTCGGTGAAAGGGCCGCCCGCTTCGAAAGACAGGCGTGACCTCCGCCGCCCGGCCGTCAGACCCGGGTTGCACAGCGACGCACCGCAGGCATCTGGCATGCATCCCAGGCGACTTACGAAACACATACTGGACGTGGCGTTCGGGGCTGTTGGCCTCCAACTCATAAGGCCGGCACACGATTTCGACAGCCGGCCGATCGGTCACGCCAAGGATCGAATGCTCGGCGCCTTGGCGGATGCGTTCGATGACTGGTGCAGGACTTCGTCCATTTGGCCGCTCACGCCCGCAGCGGACACCGCGAGCGCGGTCGAGCGATTCTACGATGAATATCTAGCCAGCCCATTTCGCGACCAGGCTGGAGGCAGCCGTTTCAACAATCTGCTTTGGCTTTTTCTGCTCACCAGAGCTACGCGACCTTCCCTGATAGTGGACTCCGGCACCTACCGGGGGGCGAGCGCCTGGGCGTTTGCCAATGCAGAGCCTGAGTGTCCGATCCTTAGCTTCGATATCGACCTCTCGTCCCTGGCTCGTCGGACACCCGGCGTCACGTTTCTGCAATCGGATTGGGCCACGCATGAGTTCACGGGGTATGACCTGTCGAGATCGCTCGCCTACTTCGACGACCACGTCGATCAGGGCCGCAGGCTGGAGGAAGCCGCCGCACGCGGCGTGCCGTGGCTCGTTTTCGACGACGATTTCCCAGTCACATCATTCGTCTCGATGGCACATGACGGCAACGCGCTCCCAAAGATCGAGTTCCTGCTAGACGACGGGCTTCGCGGCGTCTCGACCATCTCGTGGGAGAGAAACGGCCGGGAGATCCAGTGGCCGATAGATCACCAGCGGCTCGAACGATTGCGAACGCTCATTGCCGCGACAGACCGTCTTCCTAACACCTCCCTGATCACTGGCATCCACCAGACCCCGTACCGGCTCGTAAGTACCGCCATCAAATAAAGGGCAGCTATACCTGTAGCCGCAGGACATACAAAGCATCGTGCCAGTTCTTTCATCAATACGTGAATCATTAATCGCCTTCGACCGGTTTGCCTTCGGCGGACGTGGCCTGACGCGTTATCGGCGTTGGGTGAGCCGGCGAAAGCTTGATGACATCGTGCAACGTTCCAGCCACAATACGTTCGCCATCCACTACTCGGGCCGATCGTTCGCCGCGTTCGCACATCTATGCGACAAATACGGCTCGGACAAAGGCACTCGCGCTCCAGGGCCCCACCCGTACCCACACCAGCCGCACGCCTATGCCGATTTTTATGCGCTTATGTTTGACCATTGTCGGCTGTCGGTCCGAAAAGTCTTTGAGTGCGGTCTCGGCACAAACAACCCCTCGATCCCGTCGAATATGGGAATCACCGGTCGCCCGGGAGCCTCTTTGCGGGCGTGGCGCGACTATTTTCCGAATGCGTTTATCTACGGCGCTGATATCGATCCCAACGTCCTCTTTTCCGAAAACCGGATCATTACCTTCCAGGTTGACCAGACTAGCCCTGAATCTGTCGCAGCGCTGTGGAGACATCCTGACCTTTGCGATTTCGATGTCTTTGTTGACGACGGACTCCATACCTTTGACGCAGGAATCGCTCTTTTTCAGAACAGCTTCCACAGAGTACGGCCGGGCGGCGTCTATATTATCGAAGATGTTCCACAACACTCGCTGCAGAGGTTTTGCGATTATTTCGAACAGGCGGCGGTCGACTATTCGCACGCGACCTCGACCGCTCGCTGTAGGCAAGCCAAACTCGACAGCACGCTGATCATTATCCGAAAGCCCTATCTGCCTAACGCCAGCTAAATGGAACCCACTACACTCAGCCGTCGCCTACTATGGCGGGCCACACGCAGCAAACGCGGCTTTGCAGAAACGCTTTTCCGGCTTTGTCGCGCTTACGTACAGGCCTATCACGATTTTTCATACAATTCTGATTTGAATGGCGAGCGAACTCTTTTGAACCGACTAACATCTGTTCGCATGAAGACAGTGTTTGATGTCGGCGCGAACATAGGCGATTGGACTAAATTGGCGTTGCAGGCAATTCCCGGAGTTACCATCCACGCCTTTGAGTTAAGCGAAGCAACGCGCGCTGCTTTTCGAAGAAACATTACCGCGCTGAATGTTTTGCTTGTTGACGCTCCGCTGGGCAGTGACGACGGCCATGTGCAATTCAAGGATTTCGGGGATTCATCTGGCCTCAATACGATCGTCACCCAGACGACGCACCACGATTGGCGGGCGCCGAAACTTCGAGAATGCATCGCTATGCGGGGTGATACGTACTGCAAAGAGCACGGCGTGAACAAAATCGACCTCATGAAGGTCGACGTCGAGGGCTACGAGAGCGCAGTGCTCGAGGGCTTCGGTAAAATGCTAAAGCCAGACACGATCCGGTGCATTCAATTTGAATATGGCTACGGCAACGGCGACCTTCATTGGTTAATGAAAGACTTTAACGACTACCTTCATGCTCGTGGATATATAGTCGGCAAGCTGTGGCATGACGGAGTCTCCTTTGCGCCTTTTGATTATGCATGGAATAACTTTGACTCGGGGCCAAATTACGTGGCTGTCGGGCGTGACGACGTCGAACTTCGCGATCTTGTCGATCGCAAGCAAACGAAACCACAGCACTGAAGCGAGTGATCGTTGATTTTCGCCAATAGCCAAAAAAGCGTGTTCCATACTACTGCCCACTGTTTTATCGCGGCGGCCGTTCCCTTCAGACAAAGCGTGACCTGTTCGCAAGGCGTCAAATTGGCATCAGGGTTTTTCGGCTTACGCCAGAGAGATGGAGTTTTTTCGCGTTCTACTGTTGCGGCTGTTCGGCGCTAGGGTAAAGTTGTTGGCGACCATCTCTCGAGCGTGTCGAATCTACGCGCCATACGCGATTGTTCTTGGCGAGATGAGTTGTCTAGCGGCAGGCGTCGACTGCCATTGTGTCGATGGCATTGTCCTTGAAGACGACGTGACTGTGAGTCCGGATGCCTTCCTATGCACGGCGTCGCATGACATCGACTGAGCCGACAGGGCCTTGGTGACCGTGCCGATTCGCATCGTCCGAGGCGCGTGGATTTTCGCACGGGCCACGGCTCTGCAGGTCGTCACTGTGGGAGAAGGAGCCGTCGTGGCGGCATGCGCCGGGGTGACGCAGGACGTCCCGGCTTACGCCGTCGTGTCTGGCAACCCAGCGCGAGTAGTTGGTGACCGGGCTTATTGCTTATTGCGGCCCCAGCGACGAGAAAGGCGTGAGCCGCGATGGGTGATCTCGGGCAGCCGCGCCTCGCGGCGGTGATCATCACGCGCAATGAGTCGCTCGACATTGCCGCGTGCATCGAGTCTTGCTCGTTCGCCGAGAAAGTCTTCGTTCTCGATTCGCTCAGCACCGACGACACGGCCGCCCGGGCGCGCGCCGCCGGAGCCGATGTTCAGTTTCGGGAGTTCACGAACTACGCCGACCAACAAAACGTGGCCCTGTCGCTCGTCGCTGACTTCGATTGGGTGTTGATGATGGATGCCGACGAACGGGTGCCAAAAGACATGGCCAGCGAGGTGCGAGCCGTCGTTTGCGACGCATCAGACGACATCGTTCTCTATCGCATCCGACGCAAGGACTTCTTTTTCGGCAGATGGCTGCGTTGTGCGACTGGATACCCGACGTGGTCTGCGCGTCTGATGAGGCCGGTCCGCGTTCACTTCACGCGAGACATCAACGAGGAACTCGTCGCCCACGGGAAGACCGCCTTCCTATCGACGCATTTCCATCATTTTCCTTTCAGCAAGGGGATTTCAGCCTGGTTCGAACGGCACAACTCTTATTCCACCATGGAGGCCATCCGGCTTGGCGAGGAGCAATCATCGCGGATCGGCTGGAGGTTGTCCGACCTCGGCGACCCCGCGAGGCGTAGGCGTGTCGCGAAGCAGGTGTTCTACCGGTTGCCTTGTCGTCCCTTGATCGCGTTCCTCGGCTTATATCTGCTGCGTGGCGGCTTTCTCGACGGCTGGGCCGGCCTGCAGTATTGCCGCCCGCGATCGATGTACGAATACATGATCGCGTTGAAGATGCACGAGCGCCGGTTTCTCGCTGCTGCACGCAGGACATGACGTGCGGACCGATCTTCCTCCTGTCGCAAGACTGGCGTGATGCGGCGAACTGGAGGTGACGAAGACCTGCTGATTGCCAGCACGCTCTCCGCAGATGGCGGACTGCCCGTCGCGGTCGGCCGATTGGCGGGGTTGCTTACGCAATATGGCCGACATGTCGTGGTGGTCGGCCCCGGAGTCGGGCCAGACTGCACTGCGATCACGGAGTCGGCGGCGGAGATCGTGCGCCTACCAGCATCTGCCGGACTGACGAGCACGCTGAGGGCAGTGCAGGCATGCCGGGCTATCGTCTACCAGGCCGCCGTCCTGGGAGCGGCGAGGCCGCGGCCAATCGTTCACATTCATGGGATCTGGACACCCCCGGTGGTTGCGGCAGCCCGCGCGGCGCGACGAACAGGCATTCCTTACGTGATATCGCCGCACGGCATGCTGTTGAAGCCCGCGATGCGAAAGAGCCACTGGCGTAAACGGCTCGTTTTGGCGATGGAGATGCGACAGGCGCTAGCCCAAGCGAGGGCGGTTCATTGCGCCTCCGACGAAGAGGCGGAGGCGGTGCGACATCTCGCCCCTGCTGCACATACGCGGATCATTCCCTTCGGCGTTGATGTGGCTCAATCCACTGTCACACAGCCCGTCAACCGTCCCAAGATCGCGGGCTACCTAGGGCGGCTCACGGCGATCAAGAACTTGGAAACGCTCGTGGCGGCATGGGCTGATGTTCGGCCTGCCGGGTGGCAACTCCGAATCGCCGGTCCCGACTGCGACGGCACCCGCGCTCGCGTGCAGGAGATGGTCCGCCGATTAGAATTGAACGGAATCGTGTCGGTCGACCCACCGGTAGCCGCGCAAGCGGTACCGAAGTTTCTGTCGTCGCTCGCCGTCTTCATCCAGCCGTCTCTGTCCGAGAACTTCGGGATGGTTGTCGCGGAGGCACTGGCGGCCTCTACGCCCGTGATCGCCACGACCGGAACGCCCTGGCATGCGCTCGCAGACCGGGGCTGTGGCTGGTGCGTGGCACCGAGTCAGGCCGCGCTCGCAGCAGCTATTCGCGCGGCCACCTCCGCCTCAACTGACGAACTTGCCCATATGGGCCGACGAGGGACCGATTGGATCGCAGCCGAGTATTCCTGGCCCGTCATTGCTCCACGCTTCTTGCGCGAGCTTTATGAAATTGCCTGAATCGCTCGTCCGGCATGGTCCAGCGGTTACGCGGCGGATTTTCGCCTGTAGCAGCGTTGCCTTGGACTACTTTCGCTTTCTGTGCGTCAGCCTAGAGCCTTCCGCCGCGCAGGTCATTCAGGTCGCGGCCGTCTCAGAGGATGATTATCGTCGCGATGCACGGGGCTCGGCTGGCAAGCGCATTCGTCTGCGGCTGCGAATGTACGTCGGCTACCCGCTGCAGCTCGTGCTGTCCACGTGTCGTGCACGAAGCGGCGACGTGTTCATCGTGACCAGCAACACATTCTTCGCCCCGATGCTGGTCGCGTTGTTCGTGCGTTGGCGGGGCGTCCGCGTCGTGCACCTGCTATACGACCTGTTTCCGGATGCGTTGGAGGTATCCGGCAGCGCTCGCACCGACGGGCCGCTGTCGCGGGTGCTGGGCTTAGTGACCTGGGCCAACCAGCACTTTACCGACGGAACGGTGTATCTGGGGGATTTTCTCCGAGATTATGCGGAACGCCGCTGGGGGCGAACGCGCCGGCCGGGCGTGGTGCCGATTGCGACCGACGTCAGACTTTACGATGACGGTCTGTCGTGCGATGCCGCTTCGACCGTTCTAGCGATGCACTACGGCGGACAACTAGGCCTCATGCATGATGTTGCGTCGCTCGTCGAGAGCCTGCGGGCGGTGTCGATCGCGGGGCTGCTCGGCTACCGAGTCCAGTTCGAGGGGCTCGTCAGCGGAGCCCGGGCGGCCGCGCTTGAAAAAGCGGTCGGTGGCATGGACGGCGTCAAGGTCGGGGCGACGTTGTCGAGTGATGCCTGGCGACGACACGTCGAGCACTTTCAGCTCGGGATTGTCACGCTCAGTCCGGGGGGGGCGACCGT
This sequence comes from Planctomycetaceae bacterium, assembly GCA_021300535.1. Classification (GTDB taxonomy): domain Bacteria; phylum Planctomycetota; class Planctomycetia; order Pirellulales; family UBA1268; genus QWPN01. The sequence goes on from JAJTED010000014.1 coordinate 68,209, forward strand.
TTGCCTGCCGAGCAAGACGTACGCGATGATGGCGGCAGGACTGGCGGTAGTCGCCATCTGTCCCGCCTGGAGTGATCTTGCCCGCCTTGTGGAGGAGTCTGGAGCCGGCTGGGTGATCGACAACGCGGCCTGTCCTCGACCGCTGGACGAGGTCGAGTATCTGCCCGCCTGCCGATCCGGGCGCCCCGCGGCGGAGGTCGCGAACGACTTTCAAGCGTTAATCGCCCGGCTCGTCGACAATCCCGCGGAAGTGTCTAAATGCCGAAGCAACGCGTGGCATGCCGTGCGGGAACGCTTTTCGCCCGCCCACATTAGCGAAGCGTGGGCACGTTATCTGAGGTCGCTTTGAATTCGAGAGCCCCTTGCATGAGCGAACTGCCCAGGTATCCGCGCGACCGCTTTGTGCTCCGCTGGCACCCGATAGCCTCGGTCTGCGTCGTGATTGCGTGCTGCAACGTTGCCGCACCGGCCGACGATCATCCCGATCTCGCGGCGGCTGCACGGACCGTCGCCGCGATGCACGCAGCCGGCCGTCCATCGGCCGAGTACGTGATTCGCCTTGTTGAACTCGGCCGGCTGTATCGCGCCCACGGCGAGCCAATCCGTGCTGCCACGACGCTTGACGAGGCTGTCGCGGCGAGCGACGTGGTATTCGGGCGTGAGCACCCTGAGACGGCCGCGGCCCTCGACAACAGAGCAGAGTTGGCGATCGCGACCGGGGACGTCGAAACGGCGTGTACCGCACACCGGCGTGCGCTTGCGATCCGCGAGCGCACGCTCGGCGGCAATGACCCGATGACCGCCCGCAGCCTAAACAATCTCGGGCTCGCCAGGCTCGCGGCCGGCGACAAAAAAGAAGCGGTCGACCTGCTTGCGCGCGCACTGACGCTCAACGAAAAACATTTCGGCTATGAACATCGAGCGACCGCCGCGAGTCTCGTGAACCTGGGTCGAGCCCAGCTAGCGGCCGAGGATGCCCACGCGGCGGTTGTGTCGGTGGCCCGTGCCCGCGACATCCGCTCCGCGACCCTTGGGGGAGACGATCCGCGGACCATCCAAGCGGCAGTGATTCTCGCCCGGGCCATGGTGGCGTCGGGCGCTGTGGCGGACGCCGAAATCGCGCTCGACAAAGCCTATCCGTTGCTGGTCAGAACCCTCGGCGAACGGCACCCCGACACGCTCGAGGCACTCGACGCGCTGGCAAGCGCGACGCGCATCCTCGAGTCGCGGCACCTGAAGCAGCCAGGCAGCGAGCCGCGGGCAAAAGGTCGGAGGCGGTTTTACGTCCGTGAGTTTCTCGGCATTGACTGGAAGGACCAGTTGCTTTCGTATCCGATCGAAGCGGTCGCCGGGGAGTGCAGCCCACAGCGGGCACGGTTGAGCGGACCGGAGGGTGATGTTCCGGTTCAGTTCGTCGATGTCACGACATGGGCCGATGGCAGTATTCGCACGGCCCGCGCATGCTTTTACGCTGATTTACCCCCGTTTCGGAACGACGCCTATACGCTCCGGTTCGATGCCGCGACTGAAGCAGCCCCGGCAGCCCCGCCCGCGCGGTTGGCGATCGCCCGCCGGGGCGATCGCGTCGAGGTCCGCGGAAAATACCTCGGCGCCGAGTTTGACCTCTCTCCGCGACAAGCTGAAGTCGGCCGATCCAAAGGTCTGCCGCCGCCCCTCGTGGCGATGATCGCACCGGATGGCAGCCGGTTTGGCGGAAGCGAGTTCTTTGGTAACGCCGTCGCCGAGAACGTCACGGCCGCAATCGTGGCCGAAGGGCCGGTCCTGGCTGAGTTTTCGTGGCGTTATCGTTGCCGCGATGGCCTCGCCTATGAGCTCCGGGCGACCATCGGTAACCGAGACACGGCTGTTCACTGGGACATGCGGGTCACCGGAGATCGGCCTAACGACGGCTGGCGAATCCGATTGAACGATCCTGGCGATGCTATGGATTTCGTCTTCCAAAAAAAGTCGTTTTCCGCATTCGATTCGGATCCGAAGGTGCGACAAGCGGGAGAACTCGAATGGGTTCGGGTGCCGCTTACGCCCGGCCTCAAGCCCATCGGCCTGGCGCCGTGGTATCAGCAGTATTTCGACGACCAGCAGACAGTGGTACTGCTGCGGTCCCCGCAAACCGCTCAGACACGATACGTTATGCTTCGCGATCCCGGCGTATGGGTCGATCCCAAATGGCCACGACGGTTTTCCGAGCCATATCCTGCGCGACTGGCCAAGTCGATGCCGATCTCAGTCAGCGAGGCCGGTATCGTCCACCTCACCGCCCACTGCGGCACTTCGCTCGGCGGGGGAGTGCGGCGATGGACGGTGGGAATCGCCCGGCCCGATCAGACCGCGGCCATCTCCAAGATGGCTGCCGAGACCAGCCCCATGCCGGCAAGCATGACGCTGGGAAAATGGCGAGAGCCGAACATTAATGACCTCTTGGACAACCGTAGGCTTGACCGAGTCAAGGACTATGTTCTGCGTTGGCCACGCTCCCGGTCTCGGCCCGGTTTGTTCGCAACTCGCCCGCAGATCGCGCAGGCGAGAGCCCTCGCCGCGCAACTCCCAGGCCCGGCTCAAGCGCGAACTTTCACGTCGTTTGACTCGTTCGTCGATCATCTCGCAGCCACGGGCGACGGGCCATGGTACGAGCCGTGGCATCACGACGCATTCGCCCTGGTGGCTTTTCTGCGAGGTGACAAGACGGCGGCGGAGATGAGGATTCGGGACCGGGTCTTCCATCATCTCGGACTGCTCGGCCGCATTGACTGGATGCGCGATGCCGGGATCGTGGCCGCTCTATATGACGGGACGGTCGATTCAGGCGTGTTCTCCGAAGCGGAGTCACGGCTGCTCGATGCCTGGATGGCCTATCTGTGTTATGTCTACGCCGATCCGAACGTGACGTCGATCGAGCGGGGATACAACCCGGGGCCCCCGAACATCACCATCTCCTACGTGCTGAGCCTGGGCGTGTGTGCGTGTGCCATTCCAGAACATCCGCTCGCGCGGGAGTGGACGGAAGAAGTGTCACGAAAACTGCGTTACTGGCTGGATGTCGAACTAGGCCCCGAGGGGGAATGGTTCGAAGGAGGGCACTACGACAATGTGACTCTCACGCAGTTCATCGCGTTCGCGCTCGCAATGCGTCACGCAGGCTTCGCGGATTTGCCGAACGACCCCCGGCTGAAACGAATGGCCGAATGTCTCGCGGAATACGCCACGCCGCCGGATCCCATGCGCGACGGCCGGCGGGTGGCGCCGCCGCTCGGGCGCCGCGTCGCGGGCAATACTTGGGCGTTATCCGGACTGATGGCCCGATCAACGGCGGATACGGATCCCGACTATTCAGGAAGGATGCAGTGGGCCTGGCACAAAGCCGGCGATTCCTGGCGCATTCCGGACGATCGGATGGGCGGCCTGGAGATGCTGTTCTTGGACCCCCGCCTTCCAACTGTAGAGCCGTCATGGAAAAGTCGTTGGTTTCCCCGCAGCGCGGTGGTTCTACGTGCCGCGGTTGGCAAGCCAGAGGAATCGTATTTCTTGCTTCCGACACATTGGAACGAGGCACTCGCCCCGTACCAGGTCGGAAGCATTGCGAAATGGTTTGCCCGCGGCGCTCCCATGGGTGGCGCGTTTTCAGACGGCGACGTCGATCGCCATCAGCTTCTGGCCAGCCACGTGGTTCCGGCGTTTCGTCCGCGAGATGGCATCGAGTGGCAGCTGCGGTCCTACAACTATTCCAGAGGCTCTGTGCAGGCGGCCGTCATGCAGCCCATGGCGGACTACGTGGATGTCAAAGTCGAAACACCTTTTCCCGCCTACCAGCGCGGCAGCAAGGTCGCGATGCCAGGCCCCGCCCGGCCGTCCACGATGCCTGAGTGGCCCGAGGTTAATCGCGGCGGCGATTCTCCGATCGAGTGGAGGCGGCAGGCGCTGTTCGTCAAGTCAACAGATGCCGGCACGCCTGAATACGTTGTCCTCCGGGACACGGTAGTCTCTCGCGAGCCGAGCATGTGGCTCTTCTGGACGCTCACTCGCGGGCTCGTGGAAACTGGCGGATCTCCGTTGAAGGACGGAGCGACGAGTCGCCCCACACGACCCCTCAGCGGCAACCGATTCACGGGCCGCGGCCAATGGGGCGTCGACCTGGAATACTTTGTCGCGGAGCCGCAGGGTACGCCGAGGCACACGTTGCGCTGGGGAAAGAGCCAGGGAAACCCGCCCCCCGCGGTCGACGAATACCAGGATCTCCTGCACCTGCAACTCCCCGGCCCAGGAGCTTACTTCGTCGTGCTCTATCCGCGCGCAACCACGACGCCCGCGCCATCGTTCGAAATGCTTGCACCCTCTGTCGTTCGGATTCGCGACGCATGGGGTGAAGACGTTGTTGTCATGGGCGATGACAAGGTGCGAAGCACACGCGATGGCATCACAATCGAGGCACGCGTCGGCGTGGTTCGCCGCTTGCCCGACAAGGACATCATCTGCCTTCCCGCCGGCGGCCGCTGTCAGACCCCGCGCCTCGATGTGAAGGATAGCGGGCCGACGACGAAGATCGGGCAATAGGCGCTACCGCGACCTGAAGCAGGTTTTCCCCGTCTTTGCTATCGCTTACACTTCGCCTCACCGACTCGTCGCAACGCTAGGAAAGGTATGGACACGGGCATGGCCGACATTCGATCAATACGTGGACGTCCATGCTTGATCTGCAGCGCCATCGTTGCGTTCCTGGGATTTCTTTTGGCGACAGCGTCTGCAGATCCGATCCGCGGCTATCACATCGGCAACTCATTGACATGGGGGGCAGTCAGCCCTGGGTTTTCCGATGCCTTCCAATCGATCGGTGCGTCTATCCAGATGGGCTATCACATACGCTGCGGCTCACCCCTCGAAAACATCGTGGCCGATCCATCTGTCCGCTGTGTACCTGCTCCCGCCCCGTTTGCGGACTGGCACACGGCGATGACTCAATACACCTGGGATTACGTTACCCTGCAGACCCATGCCGGCACGGCTGCCGGAGAAATTCAGGCGGCAATCGACGTTGTGACAACGACGACCGCAGCGGGCCGCAACAGTGACACCCGGTTTTTCGTGTACAGCGCGTGGCCGACGCTATCGAACTCATTGACGTACCGGCAGGTTCGTACGCAGTCTTTGACGTCCTTGGCACTGAACACGAATGCTTTCCTGGGGACGTTGCATTCACAACTCGCGGCATCATTTCCGACGATCGACATTGGGTACATACCCGCTGGCGAAGTGCTCTTGCAACTCGACGATATGCTGCGGGCAACGCCGGTGGCGGGCCTGAACAACGCATGGGATCTGTATGGGGATCTCTATCACCTGAATGACTCCGGAAGATACGTCGCACATGCGACGATGGCTTCTGTGCTCACGGGGACTCGGCCGCACGAGCTTGCATTTCCAGCGCTGTTCAACGGCATTGACCCAGCCTTCAAGGCGTTGGCAAACGAGGCGATCGAGAATGTCATTTCCAACGATGCCCGCGTGATGCCCCTGCCGGAACCAGAAATGCCCTCGGTGCTGGTGCTTGTTGCCGGTGCAACATGCTGGTATTTGACAAGCAAACGCGTTTACTTCGCCCGGCAATCGATGAGCTAAAACCTACATGCGGTGAGCCACTGCGATGATCGCACCGACTTGGCCTACCACTTACGACCGACTCGCACCTGGTTCAACTAGACTGGCCATGATTCCTGGTGTTCTCTTTATCCGCGGCCGCGTTCGTCAAGTTACGCAGGTTCTTCGGGGATTTTCGTGGTACCGGGCGGTCGTTTCGGAGACTTCGATGGCGTAGAGTGCCGGGATGGAAACACTCTCTGCGCATTACGCCCGTTTGTTCGGGATCGATGACTCTTGGCGGGTTGACTCGGTGGCCCTTCGACTCGAAGAGCGTGTGTCCTTCCGGCAAATCTGCGAATTCTCGGCGGCGAAAGGGTTGCCGGGGGGGCCGCATCAGGGCTCAGAGCACGTCGAGCTAGCCGTCGCCGTAGCGTTCGGCTGTCTCGAGGCGACTGCAGAGTTCGAAAACATCGTCCTGCAACGGGCCGGGCTTGGTCTGGTTGATCGAGCAGCAGAGGTTGCCGATTAGTTGCTCGAGGTTGAAGCGATCGATCGGAACCCACTCGATGTCTTGGCTCGCTGCACAGGCTTTGAGAGCAGTCTCACTCTCTGAGAATGGATAGCCGTAGCGAAGTAGCGGCCCGCGTTCTGCCGCGGTGAGGCGCATCCTGATCACGTCGTGAGCCATGGCGATCAGCTTCCTGGTTTCTTCCGGGGCTAGTCTACTCGTGGCCGCCTACGCGCGGCCGCAATCGCCTGAGTCAGCCTGCGACCAGGCACTCGAGCCGCCTCCGCTAGTTCCACGGCATCCACTCACCCGGAGCGGCGGCGACGGCAGCGGCATGCCGCTGAAGAGTGGTCAGGTAGTCGAACGGATTGCCGCCGTTTAGCTCACACGTGTGGATGAGGCTCAGATACAAGTCACCCACCGCCGCCCCATGCTTGGTCTTGAAAAACAGTGCGTTCTTGCGGTGCAGGATCGCCTTCTTCAGAGCGCGTTCGCAGATGTTGTTGTCCAGCGGCGCACCGGCCACGCGGAGGAACAGCGTCAGCTTCTCCCAGCGCTTGCGAAGATAGTTGACGCCGTCCCCAGCCCGGAGTTCGGCTCCACCAGCTTCTGTTCGCTGTGACGCTTGTTAGTGCAACATACGTTCTGTAAATCGCCGGTGCGTGCCTGACCGAGGCGAGCGCAAGCGAGCCGAGGGAAGGCACGCACCGGCGGCCCGAGTTGAAGAGGTGGGCCATCGAGGTTTTCTTGGAAGTGTCTTACGCCAACAAGAAGGAACCTGCGATGACCCACCAAGACGAATGCCCAGCCATCAACGACCTCACAGCCCTGCTCATTGAGCACGGCCCAGCTGCCATGGCCTCTGCCCTCGGCACGCTCATGAATCACGCGATGCAGATCGAGCGTGAGCAGGTGCTGCAGGCCGAGTCTCATCAGCGAACTGCCGATCGTCAAGGCTACGCCAATGGATTCAAACCCAAGACCCTGAAGACCCGCGTCGGCCGGCTCGACCTGCGGATCCCGCAGACCCGCGATTACCGCGACGAGAACGGGCGCCCGTTCTACCCCCGGGCCCTCGAGCGGGGCGTCCGCAGCGAGCGGGCGATGACACTTGCTGTCGCCGAGATGTACGTCCAGGGCGTCAGCACCCGGAAGGTCACGGCGATCGTCGAGGAGCTCTGCGGCCTCGAGATCACCTCGACCCAGGTAATACGGCCCCCACTTGAGACCTGCGCGCCTCCGCCCTGCTTTCCCATATTGCGCCCTCTGCCTGCCGATGGGATGATGCGGCCCCCAGACAAGGAGGCCGCATGGATGTCCCCGAACGGAAGCGTGGTGATCGGCGCAGGCTTGCTCGCCTGATTGCCAAAGAATCGGACGCGGTGCAGCGGGATTGTGAACGCCGGTTGAAAAGTGCAGCGCGCGGCGGTCGAAAAGTGCAGCGCTGGGGATGGGTTGAATCTACTCCGGGGTAGCTGGTTGCTCCAAGGATCTGTGTGTCAGGACGGAAGGATCTGTGTGTCAGGACGGGCCAGAGGCCCGTCGTTGCCGCCTGCGGGCGTCCCGAAGGCGGAAGCTCTCGCCCTTCGCCTCGAGGATGTGGCAGCGGTGCGTGAGGCGATCGAGTGCGGCTCCGGTGAGCCGTTCGCTGCCGAGCACCTCGGTCCACTGCTCGAAGGGCAGGTTCGTGGTGACGATCAGACTTTGCCGCTCATAGGCCGTGCTCAGGACGTCAAAAAGCAGCTCGGCCCCTACCTTCCCGGTCGGAACGTAGCCCAATTCGTCAAGAACGATGAGGTCGAGCTGCTTGATCTGCTTGCGGAACCGGAGGAGCTGCTTCTCCTCCTTGGCTTCCATAAGCAGCGTGATCAGTTCAGTCACCCGAAAGAACCGCACCTTCCGGCCCTGTCCGCAGGCGGCGAGGCCCAGGGCGATGGCCAGATGGGTCTTGCCCACGCCGCTGGAGCCGATGAGTAGGACATTCTCGCGGTCATCGATGTACTGCCCCTTGGCCAGTTCGAGCACCAGAGGCTTGTTGATCGAGGGCTGCTGGCCGAAGTCGAACTCGTCGAGGGTCTTCGTCTGCGGGAAGCGGGCGGCCTTCAGCCTCCGTTCCACCGCCCGTCGCTCCCGCTCGATCAGCTCCAGTTCACAGAGCCGCTGCAGGTAGGCGAGGTGATCGAGGTTCTCCACCGCCGCCCGGGAAGCGACCTTGTCGCACTCCTGTGACATGGTCGGCAGCTTGAGTGCCTTCAGGTGATGCTTCACGAGCACCGTGCTCTTGGTCGTGCTCATTCCGACACCTCCCGCTCCAGGAGCGACGTATAGGCCGTGATGTCCGTCGGTGGAACATGCACGAGCTTCAGGTGCGGACGGCTGTCGAGGCAGAAGAGTGCGACCGGCGACTCTCGCTTGTGCTCCAGGATCACACGGATCGTGTCGGCATCGGCGATTCCCAGGCTGGTGGCGTACTCCACCGCCGCCGACAGCTCTTCGAGCGTCGCCTTCTCGAGCAGGAGAAGCACCCGGATGAACTCCTTCGTCCCCAAGCCGTCGGGAGTGCGCTCCATCCGGCGGCGGAGAACGTTCAGGCACTCGGGCAACTGCCAGTCGGCGAGCGGCCGGGCATAGTCGAAGGCCCCAGGCTTGCGTTCGAGGAGCGCCAGGTAGTGGATCGGGTCGTAAAAGTACTCTTTTCGGCCCCAGTGACGACGGTGCCTGGCAATCAGCTGGTTCTCGAAGACGAGCTTCACGTCATCGACCGTCGCCACCACGGTGATCCTGCGGTGGGCGTACTTCACAGGGACGCTGTATCGGTTCGTGTCGAACTGCACCAGCGACAGGGAACTGGCATCGGCTTGCGTGATCCGTCTGGCCTCGCACTCTTGGGCCGGAAGTGGCAGAAAGGCGGTACGCTCCTCGGTCAGGAGCACCTCCTTCGTGCCGCTCTTGCCCCAGAGTTGTCGCTGGAGGTCGGTTCGGCAGCGTTCATCCAGCATCTCGTTGAGTTCACCAAGCGACGACACCTTCGGAACGGGCACCAGGAAGTTCGCCCGGCCGAAGTCCACCAAGCACTCGACGTGCCCCTTTTCGTTGGCACGCCGCACGAGGCAGAACTGCGTCTCGAACAGGTAGTGGCTCTGGAGTCGTTGGAACTCCGACGTCACCTGCCGCTCGCGGGTGCCGGTGATCTTCGCCACGGCGATCTTGCTGTTGTCGTAACGGATCTTGCGTGGCACGCCCCCCAAGAACCGGAACGCCCGGTTGTGGCCCTCAAGGAACGCCTCCGTGCACTCCCGCGGGAACGCTTGGATATAGAGGGCGTCGGAATGCGGCAGCGACATCACGAACAGCGCCACCTGATGCCGCTCACCGGCGACGTCGACGTAGGCGAACCCGAAGTCCACCTGCGCCTCACCCGGCGGGTGCGAGAGCGGAATGAACACCTCTTTCGTGGTGGCCTTCCACTTCTGCACGGCATCCTTCACGACCGTGTAGCCGCCGCTGTAAACCCGTTCCGCCTTCAGCCGGTCGAAAATCCGCTTCGCGGTGTGCCGCTGCTTCTTGGGTTCCTTCTTGTCCTGCTCCAGCACCTCGTGGATCCACGCCAGGTGCGGGCCCAGCACCGGTTGCTCACGCTTCGCCTGCCGCCGATATCCCGGCGGCTCGACGTGGGAGAGCATCTTCTCCAGCGTTCGCCAGTTCAGGCCGTACTCCTGGCAGGCGGCTCGCTTCGACAACTCGCCGGTCAAAACGCGGCGGCGGACTTCCGTCCATATCTCCATGTCTGCATACACTCCTCGTGCCTCGCTCTCGGTAAAGGGGAAATCGCGGCTCCGCCGCGATTCTCCTCACCGATATCGCTGCACAGTTGTGCGCTGCATTTTTCGACCGGCCGGGCTACCCCGCGTTCACACGGGATCGGTTACGCAGCGTGTTGCTGGTGTTGCAGGGGCGGCAGGCATTGGAAGTTGCTGACGTCGTAGGCCGCAGTCGCAGGTTCGTGCAACATTGGGCGTACGCTTATCGTGATGGCGGTATCGAGGCGGTGCGTGGCCGTACGGCACCCGGTCGTCAGCGACGCCTGTCACCCGAGCAAGAGGCTCGGTTCGTTGAGAGAGTAAAGGCTGGTGCAACGCCACGAGATGGCGTGGCGTCGCTCCGAGGGCCACAGATTCAGGGGATTCTGGATCGTGAGTTCGGCAAGACGTTCTCCCTCAACGGGATCTACAAGCTGTTGAATCGTCATGGCTTCGTCTGCCTCAAGCCCCGACCCAGGCATCCCCGACAGGATCCGGATGCAGCCAAGGCTTTCAAGCGTCGCGCCCCCTTTTTGTGAACAGCGTGCGGGCCTCCCGGCCGCGCACCAAAGTCCGCATCTGGTTTCAGGACGAAGCTCGATTCGGGCAGCAGGCAACGTTGACGTCGGTATGGGCTGCCAAAGGATCTCGTCCCACGGTCGTACGACAAAACGGGCGGAAGTCGATCTGGGTGTTCGGCATTGTCGATCCGGCGACCGGGTGGTCGATGGTCAGTCCACACCGGGAAGCGAATACCGCAACCATGCAGCACTTCCTCAAGGCAGCGGCCAAAAAGCTTGGCCCACGCCAACACGCAGTGATGGTGCTGGACAGAGCGGGCTGGCACACCGCGAAGCAGCTCAAGTGGCCCAAGCGCATAACGCCGCTGTTCTTGCCGCCCTATTCGCCGGAGCTGAATCCTGCCGAGCGGTTGTGGCTGTGGTTCCGTGAACACCACTGGAGCAACCGCGTCTACCCAGACGAGCCGTCGCTGATCCACGAGGCGCAGCGGAGCCACCGCCAGCTTCGTCGCGCGGAAGTCCGTTCAATCTGTGCAACGCGATGGGTCACGCGCAGGGATCAAGTGTGAGCCGTATAAGCCGGGCCGCCGCCGAACTCGACGAGCAACTCAGTGCCTGGCGCGACCGGCCAATCGGCGAGATCACCTACCTCATTCTCGATGCCCGCTACGAAAAGGTCCGCCACGGCGGGGCGATCGTGCCGTGCGCCCTCCTCACGGCGATCGGGATCGGCCCCGACGGCAAGAGAAGCATCCTCGGCTGCAGCGTCCAGCTCTCCGAGGCCGAGACGCACTGGCGTTCCTTCCTCCAAAGTCTCGTCGACCGTGGGATGCGGGGCATCAAGCTCGTCGTCAGCGACGACCACGCCGGGCTCAAGGCCGCCCGGCAGGCCGTTCTCACCGGAGTGCCATGGCAGCGATGCCAGTTCCATCTCATGCGAAACGCGATGGCCCACGCCCCCAAGGTCGCTATTCGGCCAGAGATCGCGAGCGACATCCGCCGGGTGTTCGACGCGGATGAGCCTGCCGAGGCCGAGCGGCGGCTCCGCGACGTCGTGGCCCGCTATCAGAAGCCTGCTCCGCAACTCGCTGCCTGGCTCGAAGAAAACGTCCCGGAGGCCCTAACCGTCCTCCGTGTCCCCGCCGCCCACAGGCGGCGGCTCCGCACAACCAACGGGCTCGAGCGGCTCAACAAGGAAATCAAACGACGGACGCGAGTCGCAACGCTCTTCCCCAACGAGGCCTCCCTCCTGCGACTCGCCTCCGCCGTCCTCTCAGAGATCAGTGACGATTGGGAAACCGAACGTGCCTACCTGACCATGGAAGCCAGATGACCCACCTCTGAAAACCCGGATTTACAGAAGGGGTGTTGCTTTATCCTACCCAACCTCCTGAGCTACTTCCTCTATCGCATCACCAATGCGACCAGCGAAGGCTTCAACAGCGCCATTCAGGCACTGAAGTACGCGGCTCGCGGGTTCCGCTCCTTCGGGAACTACCGCACTCGAATCCTCTTCTACTGCGGAAGGCTCGAACTCAGGCCTCAGCTAACCTGCCACTGAAATCCCCGAAGAACCGGACTAAATAACGAATTTCTCTCGCCAACGACTTTAGAACGCCGCCTTTAATTCTGGCGCATGTCTAAGTCGGCTATCGGCGTTTACCCTGCGGGCCGTACCGCTTTAGCGAAACGCCTTCCGCTCGCTTATGAACGCTGCCAGCGGAAATGACTTGACCCGCTTCGACAATCGCCCCAGGAAGTAGGATGGCCTTTGCGGCGACCCAAGCACCGGACTTGATATGAATAGGAGCAGTCATCAACTCGAAACTCGCAGATTTGTGGTCATGAGTGCCGGTACACAGGTAGGCTCCTTGTGAAAGACAGCAACTGTCCTCGATCGTCACGTCATCAATATTGTCGATCCATACATCCTGCCCTATCCATGCTTCGTTTCCAACAGTAAGTCGCCAGGGGCACTTGATGCGGACATTCGGCTTGATGACAACACCACGGCCGATGGACGCACCGAACAGACGCAATACTGTGCGTTTGAGTGCTGAGCTAGGGAGCCAGCCGCTTTCAAACACCACCAGGCTAACGTAGTACCACAATACTCTCGCGACAACGCCGCACCCCGGCGCGTAAGAAGAGTTTGAGTAGGCGGCAAGATCTCGCATATCGCACCAAAGACAAAGGAAATATGGATGTGTGCTACCGGGCATGTCTGTCCAGGAAATTATGATCTCTCGGACCCTGTTGGTCCATCCGGGATCTTCATTCGTAGAGCCGACGACGACTGCAAGAGAAGTCGATCACGTCATTGATCTTCGCGACGTTCGGGCAGCCCCTGGCCCAACGCTTGATGGACATGATCTTGCTGTCATTCCCTCGGCGACGGCGTTGGTAGTTGATGGCCGAAGTGGGTGATGATTATGTCGAGCATCCACGGCACTGAGAGAGGCGGCGACCAGCCCCGCCCTCGATCGGGAAGGACCACAGGTGTCACAGGTTCTCGTGATTGCCAAATAGGGCTGTGGCCGAAGTCGGCTTCACAAGACGCGAGAAAGCGCTGTGAGCGCACACCACAGCCATAGGTACCGCGGAGCGGATGGCGATAAAGCAACACCCCTTCTGTAAATCCGGGTTTTCAGAGGTGGGTCATCTGGCTTCCATGGTCAGGTAGGCTCGTTCGGTTTCCCAATCGTCACTGATCTCTGAGAGGACGGCAGAGGCGAGTCGCAGGAGCGACGCCTCGTTCGGGAAGAGCGTTGCGACTCGCGTCCGTCGTTTGATTTCCTTGTTGAGTCGCTCGAGCCCGTTTGTCGTGCGGAGCCGCCGCCGGTGGGCGGCTGGGACGCGGAGGACCGTGAGGGCCTCTGCGACATTCTCTTCGAGCCAGGCGGCGAGCTGCGGAGCAGGCTTCTGGTAACGGGCCACAACGTCGCGAAGACACCGCTCGGCCTCGGCAGGCTCGTCGGCGTCGAAGACGCGGCGGAGGTCGCTAGCGACCTCCGCCCGCATGGCGATCTTCGGCACGTGCGCCATGGCGTTCTGCATGAGATGGAACTGGCACCGTTGCCAAGGCACCCCTGCGAGGACGGCCTGCCGGGCGGCCTTGAGCCCGGCGTCGTCGTCGCTGACGAAAGCGCTAACCTCCTGCGATCAATCTTGGCTCGTTGATCGGCAGACCCATTAGATTCTTACTCCGTCACATGCACGTCGTCTGCGCGCATCTTTCAGATGGCGGTCGCCAGGCCGTGATAGTGCAGTCGCACGCAGGCCCCGAGGACGGACTGGCCGATGGCCGTGACCCGCCAGCGTCTCGTACGGGGCACTTTCGCGACGAGTCCCCGGACATGAAGCCTCTTGAGGAGGCGGCCCACGGGGTGCGTCTGCCGTCGCCCCCGGATTGGATCCTGAACCGCGGGAAAGATCCGGCCGCGGATGTCGGCGTTGCGGAAGCCACGGAGCAGGTTGTTGCCATCGAGCACGGCGGCGAACAGGCGGACGTCGTCGCGGCGGTCCGGATTGAATCCGGAACTACGTGCGTCTTCGGCTCATCTGCTACATTCGTCATGGCATTCCTCTGGTGTTGGATAGGGATCTCTGACCGGATTTCCCCGCCAACAACTTTGGACTGCCTTTTTCATTTGTGCGCATAGTTGAGAACGTTATCCGGTAGCGTGTCGCCGCCAATCAGAGCCATCGCCGCTCGCACGACTCGACAAGCTCGTCGAACGTTCGCTGCAGCGTGATTTCTGGTTTCCACCCCGGATAATCTGCTTCTATCTTTCGTAGATCCGAGTAATAACAGATGTGGTCGCCTTCTCTGGCCTGTTCATCGTAGACCCAGGTCATAGGCTTGCCGCTGCGTTCCGCGACCATCGAAAACGCCTCAATCACAGAGCAGCTGTTGCTCTTGCCGCCGCCGATGTTGTAGACCGCCGCAGTGCGCGGCGATTCGATAAAACGAGCGATGAATCGGCTCACGTCGGTAGCATGGATATTGTCGCGCACCTGCTTGCCCTTGTAGCCAAAAACAGTGTATCTCTGCCCCTTTAAGTTGCACTTCACGAGGTAGCTGAGAAACCCATGAAGCTCAACACCCGAATGAGCCGGACCGGTGAGGCATCCTCCCCGCAAGCAGCAGGTGGGCATCCCGAAATACCTGCCGTATTCCTGGACCATCACGTCGGCCGCCACCTTTGAAGCGCCGAAAAGCGAGTGCTTACTTGCGTCAATACGAAATGACTCCGGAATGCCGTGCTCACGGAAGGCATCCGCAAAGTCCCAACGCGATTCCAACTCGACGAGAGGAATCTCGTTTGCGGCGTCGCCGTAGACCTTGTTGGTGCTCATGTGCACAAACGGGCTCTCCGGGCACGATCGTCGCGTTGCCTCCAGCAGATTGAGGGTGCCGACCGCATTTGTATCAAAGTCGTCAAATGGGATGGCCGCGGCCTTGTCGTGGGAAGGCTGCGCGGCAGTGTGAACGATGGCGGCCGGGCGGAGTTGCGCGACGAGGTCTAGCACAGCCTGCCGCGAGCGAATGTCGATCTCGTGGTGCAGAAACCGCGGTAGCGACTGCTGCAGCCGCTGCTGATTCCAACGGGTATCGCCGCCAGGACCAAAAAAGACCGCCCGCTGGTTGTTGTCGATGCCGTGCACATCCCAGCCGATCGAATGAAAATGAGAAGCGACCTCGCTGCCGATCAGCCCGGAAGAACCGGTCACCAGCAATTTACGAACTGCCATAAACTCCCAGTCGTGGCTATGACCATGTGAATGCTGAAAAGGATGTCTGCCTTAACCGAGAGTCTCTGGCTTAGGCTCCTGCCGCCAACTCTCCTCTTTGCCCCGAAGATCAGGATAGCTCACGCAACGAACACGCGGGGAATTGTGGGCCGCGGATCGAGCTTCACTGCCGGGCAAGTCTCGATTCTACCGGAGATACGATCCCAGGACCACGAGGGACAATGGCCGCGACCAATGCATCGACCGCTTGTCGGCCAAAAACGCGTTCCAGGTGCGTCTTACTTCGGCGGCGTCGATGAACGGCTGATCGGCGAGCGTGGCGATCGCTGCCTCGCTCGGCTCCCGCATCGGGCCGCGCATCCAATCGCCGATTGGCAGCGTGAAACCTGTCTTTGGCCGGCTCGTGATGCGCGTGCTCAACACGCTGTCTCCCGCCTGCCGCAACAGCGCCTTCGACACGGGACCGCGTTTCAACAGGCCGGGCAGCGCGGACACGTACTCCACAAGCGGCAGATCGAGGAATGGCACACGCACTTCGAGCGAATGCCGCATGCTGACCGCATCGGTGTCGCGCAGCAGAGTGTCCCGCATGTAGTGCGAAGCCTCGATGCGGGCCACCGTGTTAAACGCATCGCCGTCGAGCGCAGGCACGATCCGCGAATCCTCGTGTTCGAGATAGTCGGGGGCCAGACCGAGGCGAGCGGGAGTCAGCCCCATGGCCCCGATCCGCGAGTCAGACAGTGACCGCCGCAGCGCCCGCGCCACACCGGCCACGCTCGTGTCGCCCGCGACGAGATCGGCAAGTTTCTCGACCAGCACGGGCGGTGCAGCGACCGCACCGCACGCCGCCACGGCCGCCCTACGGATTCCCGGCGGCACGAACTTCAGAGCGTTGAGCAGCCGCGACCAGCGCGGAGCTCGGGTGAATGTGGCATAACCGCCAAAGAGTTCGTCGGCACCCAGCCCCGAAAGGCCCACGATCACGCCCTCGCCGGCCAGTTGGCCACTGACGACGTATGTGTTAAACCCGTCGACGCTCGGGCTATCCATGCCCTCGAGCCAATCGTGCCACTTTTCCGGCATGTTACTCGCGTCGAGTTCCAAAGCGACGTGCTTGACCCCGAGCGCCTTTGCTGTTTCGGCCGCGAGCGCCACCTCGTCTTCGCCATGCACCGAGCCAAATCCCACTGTGAATGCCGTCACCCGGGGCGTGTACTCCCTCGCAAACGACGCGATCACAGTGCTGTCGATGCCCGCCGAGAGAAAGACCCCGACTGGCACATCCGACACGAGGTGCCGGAGGACGGCGTCGCGAAGCAGGTGACGCACGTTCTGCACGACCCGCGGCTGTTTGTCGTGAATCGGCCGTTCCGGAAAATTCCACACCCTCCCTAGCGGGTAGACGTCGCCATCGGCCATCGTCGTTTCATCCACCCACTGAATGTGCCCGGCGGGAAACGACCGGATGTGCCGGTACACCGTGTGCGGGTCCTGCACCGCACCATAGGCGAGCATCTCCGAGATTCCGCCGAGATCGAGGTCCCGGGACACAAGTCCAGATGCGAGAACCGCCCGGACTTCGCTTGCGAACACCAACCGGTCCGCGAGACGAGCCACGTACAGCGGTTTGATGCCGAGGGGATCGCGGGCAAAAAGGATGCGACGCGTGGCGGCTTGATAGAAGGCGAAGGCATACATGCCCTGCAATTTCCCGATCGCCTGCTCGCCCCACACCGACAGCGCCTGCAGCAGCACTTCCGTATCGCTGGAACTGTGAAACCGCGCGCCGTCGGCCTGAAGTTCCGCCCGCAACTGCCGGAAGTTGTAAATTTCTCCGTTGAAGACGATGCAGTCGCCGGTTCGTTCGTTGAACATCGGCTGGTGGCCGGCCGGCGAAAGGTCGAGGATCGCAAGCCGACGAAAACCGAATGCGGCGACCGTTCCCGCGTCGTCGCTGCCGAGCGGAAGTTCCTCATAGCCTTCGTCATCGGGCCCGCGATGGATCATGGCCCGCATCATGGCCCGCGTCGCAGGCTCCACCTGCCGACGATCGCCGCCGATGATTCCGCAAATCCCGCACATGAAATCGGTGTTCCTGCCTTGCTCAAGCGACGCCGTCGCCGGCTCACTGGTTCCCGACAAACGCTAGCTTGAAACCACCCAAAAGGGTAGTGTACCTCCGCTGCTTTCGCGCCGCCGCACCTTTCGGAAAAGAAATGGATCCAAGATTCCGCGGCCCGCCGGAAGGGCCCGCCCTTGGAATTACGCGACCGGGGGGCCGCGGCCGCAGCTTAAGCGCACCGGCCAAGTCGATGAACGTGCGCTGGCACTGATCGACATAGCTTCCCAGTGCCAGGAGCAGCAGCGGCTTGGTCCACGGCGTTTCGCCGCGATCGGCCACGAACCTGTCCCACGCGCCGCGCGCCCGGCGGGCGTCGAGGAACGGGGCCTCGGCCACGGCATTTATCGCCGCCTCCCACTTGTCGCGGAGATCGTCATGCATCAATTCGCGGTGCGCGAACGGTATCTCTCCTTCGAGGTCCGCGACACCCACTACAACCTCGGCAAGCCGTGCGGCCTGCTCGTCGCCCAGCTCGCCCTCGGCTTGGCGGGCCAGGACCGCGCCGAGATCCGCGTTCAGGTCGTGGAATTGCTGGCCCGGCAGGGACCTTGAGAATTAAGCGTAGTGCCGAGAACGCGCCGATTGACGTCATATGCACGCCCGTTCACTCTTTCAGGAGAGTCTCATGAACGCCGATGCCATTCTTGAACTGGTTCGTCGCCAACCTTTCGCTCCATTCGTCATCCGGTTGTCGGGCGGAGAGACGCATGAGGTGCGCCATCCGGAATGCATCGCAATCACGAAGACGCGAGTCGTGATCACCGACCCGCAGGAAGATCGGATCGCCGTCTGCAGCCTCATGCACATGACCTCGGTCGATTATCTGCAGCCGACCTAAAGCGCCTACGACGGCAAACCAGCGCGCGTCGCAGACCTGCCCAACCTTCCCCATGGCATGGTACGCGGGATGGCTTGCGACCCGGTGTCCCCCGGCTCCCGCCGGGGGCTTCTTGTGGGCAGGGCGGCAAGGTACCCCGCGTGGGTGTGATGCGTGCGCCCAAGAAGCCCCGGATGGAAACCCGGGGACACCGGACATGACAACCATCCCGCCATCCATGACGTACAACGGGATGCAATTTCCCGGTTCGAACCTGCGCGGCATGGCACGCGGGAAGGCTTGCGACCCGGAGTCCCCCGGCTTCCGCCGGGGGCTTCTTGTGGCGCCGGGATTTGCACCCCGACGACGCAGCGGCTAGAATGTACGCCCGTTCACGCGTGCAGGAGATTTTTATGAATGCCGAAGCTCTGTACGACTTTGTGCGTCGAGTGCCGTTCGAACCGTTCGTGCTCCGCATGTCAAACGGTGAATCCCATGAGATTCGCCATCCGGAGTGCATCATGATCGGCAAGAACCGCGCGGTGGTCTATGTTCCGGAGCAAGACCGCTTTGTCTTTTGCGCGCTGATCCACATCAACACCGTCGAAGTTCTGCAGGCGACCTGAAGCCCCCGCGAGGGCAAACCCGCGCCGCGCCCGGGCGGGGCGCGCGGCACTCCGCCGGCAGGCCCCGGTCTGCTAGTCTCGGGCCATGCCCAGTCCCGCGCCCGAGCCCCTCGCCCCTCGGCCCCTCACCGTTTGGCTCGTCAATCCGTTCGACGACATCCCGGGCGAGGGCCTGCCGCCGCTGCGGTATTGGACGCTCGCTCGGATCCTCGCGGCCCGCGGCCACGACGTGACCTGGTGGAGCGGCACCTGGAGCCATCGCCGCAAGGCCGTGCGCATGGCGCCGCTGGGGATCCGCGAAGACGAGGGATTCTCCGTGCGGCTGGTCGCCACGCCGCCGTACACGAAGAACGTGTCGCTGGCCCGGCTCCGCAATCACCGCGAGTTTGGCAAGACGTTCGAGCGGCTGGCCAACGAGTCGGTCGCCTCGGGCCAGCTCGAGCGGCCCGACATCATCGTCGCCAGCCTGCCGCCGCTCGAGGGCCCCGAGGCCGCGCTGCGGCTCGCCCGGCGGATGGACGCGACCTGCGTGGTCGACCTCATGGACGTGTGGCCGGAGACGTTTGAACGGCTCGTGCCCGGGCCCACCTTCATCCGCAAGCCGCTGGCACAGCTCTTCTTCGGCGGCATGCATCGCCGGCGGCGGGAACTGCTCGCCGCGGCGGATGGCGTGTCGGCAGCGACGCACACCTACGCCGCGCAGGTGCTCGGCGAAGCGGCGGCCGATCTCCCCCGGCACGTTTGCTACGTGGGCGCCTACTTGCAGGAGTTTCCGCCGCCGCCACGATCGATCGACGCCGTGCCCCTCCCCGATGGATCGGGGGCGGCTGCGGCGATGCCGGAGCCGCTGCAGTGCGTGTATGCCGGCTCGCTCGGCTCCGGCCAGGATCTCGACGCCCTCGTTGCCGCGGCCCGCGGGCTCTCGGCCGCCGGCACACGGACCGTGCTCCACGTCGCCGGCACCGGCCCGCTCGAGCCGATGCTCCGCACCGCCGCCGCCGCGCAGCGTGGGGCCTGCGAACTCCGCATCCACGGCCTTTTGCCGCGGGCCGATTATGTCCGCCTCCTCGGCAGTTGCGACGTGGGCCTCGTGCTCGTGAAGCCCGAGTCACTGCCCGGCGAACTCGCCGGGCTGATCGAAGAACATGCCGCGGGCGTCGCCTATACCGCGGGCGACGGCGGGTCGCTCACCCGCGCGATCACGGCGCTGGCTACCGACCGCCGCTCGCTCCTCGCCCTGCGGGCCGGATCCCGCCGCCTCGCCGCCGCCGCGTTTGACCGCGAACGCACCTACCCCGCGTTCGTGGACTGGCTCGAAACGCTCTCCGAGTAGCGGCGCCCGGGGGTAACTCTCTAGCGGCGGTCTCTGGCCGTCGAATGCGGCCCGGTGGGTCAACGCGTATTCCCTCAGCTTACGCTTCGGGCTTCCCAGCAACCGGGCGCGACGGCCAGAGACCACCGCTCCAGAGCGCTCGGGCCCGTCAACGTTCCAAGAAGCCCCGGGTGGAAACCCGGGGACTCCGGGCATGAACACCACCCCGTCGTCCATGCCTCACGACCACACGTGACACCCCGCTTCAATCCCGCAATGCATGGCATGCGGGCTCGCATTCGACCCGGTGTCCCCCGGCTCCCGCCGGGGGCTTTTTGTGGCGTTCGCGCGCGTCAATCCGAAGGCCAAACCGGCAAACGCGCACGAACAAACGAACGACGCGGCTTCCCAACAACCGGGCGCGACGGCCAGAGACCGACGCTCCAGAGCGCTCGGCCCCGTCAACGTTCCAAGAAGCCCCGGGTGGAAACCCGGGGACTCCGGGCATGAACACCACCCCGCCATCCATGCCTCACGACCACACGTGACACCCCGCTTCAATCCTGCAATGCATGGCACGCGGGCTCGTATTCGACCCGGTGTCCCCCGGCTCCCGCCGGGGGCTTTTTGTGCGGTTCGCGCGCGTCAATCCGAAGGCCAAACCGGAAAACGCGCACGAACAAACAAACGACGCGGCTTCCCAACAACCGGACACGTCGGCCAGAGACCGACGCTCCAGAGCGCTCGGGCCCGTCAATGTTCCAAGAAGCCCCGGGTGGAAACCCGGGGACTCCGGGCATGAACACCACCCCGCCATCCATGCCTCACGACCACACGTGACACCCCGCTTCGAACCCGCAATGCATGGCATGCGGGCTCGCATTCGACCCGGTGTCCCCCGGCTCCCGCCGGGGGCTTCTTGTGGCGTTCGCGCGCGTCAATCCGAAGGCCAAACCGGAAAACGCGCACGAACAAACGAACGACGCGGCTTCCCTTGCCACACCACGGCAATCGAAAAGGCGGCCTCGTCATGACGCATGTCCTCGTAACCGGCGCGCGGGGTTTCGTCGGCCGGGGGCTTGGGCCCTTCCTCGCGGCGCAGGGCATCGGCGGCACGGCGATCGGCCGTGAACTCCCCACGGGTCTGCCTGCCGGCTGGCACGGACTGACGCGGGGCGATGTGCTGGGCGGGACCGCGAAGATCGAGCCCGTCGATGCGGTCGTGCACCTGGAGGTGAAACAGCACGTGCCACGGCCCACCGCCGCCGACGAGGCGGAGTTTCAGCGGGTGAACGTCGCTGGCACCGGCGCGTGGCTCGACTGGGCCACGCGGCAGGGAGTCGGCCGGTTCGTGTTCGTGAGCACGATCAAGGCCGTGGCCTCCACCACCGCGCCGCAGACCGAGACGGCGCCGCTGGCCCCAAACACGCCCTACGGCCGCTCGAAGGCCGCCGCCGAACGGCTCGTGGCCGACTGGGCGGCCGCCGATCCCACGCGAACGGCCGTGATCCTCCGGCCCGCGCCGGTCTACGGCCCCGGCAACGAGGCCAACCTCTCCGCGTTCGTGCGGCAGATCATCGCCGGCAAGCCCTGCCTCATCGGCCGCGGCGAGACCCGCAAGTCGGTGGTGTCGCGGACGAACCTGGCCGCGGCGATCGCATTTGCGACACGCCGCGACATCCCGGGCTGCGAGGTGTTCAACGTTTCCGACCGCGAGACGTTCTCGCTCGCTGAACTCGCCGCACTGATCGCCTCACTCGCCTCGGCACCGCCGCCGCGGTCGATTCCTGCGGCGCTCGCGACCCTAACCGCGCCCGTGGGCGACCTGATCGAGACGCTTTCTGGCCGCGACTTTCCCCTCACGACCGCCCGCCTGCGGGCCATCCGTGAAACGAGCGTTTTTCCCTGCGACAAGCTCCTGGCCGCCGGCTTCGTGCATCCGCAAGCGACCCGCGACGGCCTCGCCGAGATGCTCACCTGGCTCGCCACTCACTGACCCGCCGCTCCAGGGGGACCGGGCCCGTCAACATTCCAAGAAGCCCCGGGTGGAAACCCGGGGACTCCGGGCATGAACACCACCCCGCCGTCCATGCCTCACGACCACACGTAACAACCCGCTTCGAACCCGCAATGCATGGCACGCGGGCTCGTATTCGACCCGGTGTCCCCCGGCTCCCGCCGGGGGCTTCTTGTGTTGGTTACGCGCACGCCAATCCGAATGCCAAGCTGGAAAACGCGCACGAGCAAACGAACGACGCGGCTTCCCAGCAACCGAGCACGACGGTCAGAGACCGCCGCTGCAGAGGGATCCCGCCCGTCAACGTTCCAAGAAGCCCCGGGTGGAAACCCGGGGACTCCGGTCATGAAAACCACCCCGCCATCCATGCCTCACGACCAAACGTGACACCCCGCTTCGAACCTGCAATGCATGGCACGCGGGCTCGCATTCGACCCGGTGTCCCCCGGCTCCCGCCGCCGAAGGCCAAACCGGAAAACGCGCACGAACAAACGAACGACGCGGCTTCCCGGCAATCGGGCACGACGGTCGGAGACCGCCGCTCCGGAGGGGAATGACGCTCCAGTGCTCCGCCTTGCCAAACGCGTGTACGGGCGTGCCTTTTTCCGCATGCGCATCCCAAACAATGGCAGCGTGCCCGCAGCCAAACTCTCGGGATACCTGCTGACACGCCGCGCAGTAGACGACAAGTCGCTGTTTCTGAAATCCGCCGGCTTCACGCCAGCAAATTGGCGGGAACTTGAAGCCGCGATCCGTTCGCTTGCCTCGGAAGCCGAGGCTACCGAAGATGGGACCACGGTGTACGGAACCTTCTGGCGAGCGTCGGGGCCCCTGCGTGGCCCCCGACGCACGGTGAATG
Source organism: Planctomycetaceae bacterium (assembly GCA_021300535.1). Classification (GTDB taxonomy): domain Bacteria; phylum Planctomycetota; class Planctomycetia; order Pirellulales; family UBA1268; genus QWPN01. The sequence continues at coordinate 91,138 of JAJTED010000014.1, forward strand.
TGGTGACAATCTGGATCCAGTGGGCAATCGACGGTTCGTTTCATTTTGTCACGCTCAAGCCCCTCCGGAGCAAGAAGTCATGACTGTGGCACTTCACGATCGAGTGGCACTGCGCCGGGATTTCCAGGAATTGCACTTGCGTGCCGGTGACGTCGCCTACGTCGTTGACTTCGTTCCTCATCCAGGCGGCGGCGGCGAGGGTTGCGTTCTGGAAGTCTTCAATGCGCTCGGTGATTCGATCGCCGTGGTCACCGTGCCTCGGGCCGATGTCGAGCCATTGGCTGCAGACGAAGTGCTCACGGTGCGCAGGCTGGCGTCCCAGCCCACATCTTGACGGAAGCGGGAGCACGACGACCAGAAACCGCCGCTCCAGAGGGATCCGGCCCGTCAACGTTCCAAGAAGCCCCGGGTGGAAACCCGGGGACTCCGGGCATAAACACCACCCCGCCATCCATGCCTCACGACCAAACGTGACACCCCGCTTCGAACTCGCAATGCATGGCACGCGGGCTCGTGTTCGACCCGGTGTCCCCCGGCTCCCGCCGGGGGCTTTTTGTGCCGTTCGCGCGCCAATCCGAAGCGGCTCCCCCGCAACCGGGCGCGACGGTCGGAGACCGCCGCTCCATAGGGATCCGGCCCGTCAACGTTCCAAGAAGCCCCGGGTGGAAACCCGGGGACTCCGGGCATGAAAACCACCCCGCCATCCATGCCTCACGACCAAACGTGACACCCCGCTTCGAACCTGCAATGCATGGCACGCGGGCTCGCATTCGACCCGGTGTCCCCCGGCTCCCGCCG
>JAJTED010000122.1 GCA_021300535.1 Planctomycetaceae bacterium
ATGGCCATCAAGCGTCGGGCCGGGGGCTACCGGAACGTCGGGAACTTCAAGGACGTGATCTACTTCTACTGCGGTGGCTTACGGCTCTACCCATGAAGAAGCCGGATGGACCGAAAAACGAGGGGTTTTGGACTTCGGTTTCGTCGCCCCGGACCGATTTCACAAGATTTCACAAAAACGTACCTGCCAGAGGGCAGGGCGGTGAGGCTCACAGCTGACGGCCATCAGCGGCCAAAGGGCTCCTGAGCGACGAGAAGGGTCTTGGGGAGCGCTGGGCTGGCCGGTGCTTCCTAGGCCGCTGGGCGCCGCTTGGGCCCGCCTATCCGGCTTGGCGACCTTGCTTGGCGAGCGGGCCGCTCAGCCGCTTGGCCCGCTCCCAGTCCTTTTCGGCAACGGCGTCCCTCAGCTGCCGTTCGATTTCTTCGGTACCGGATCGCCGATGGCCGAATGCCTCGGCAACCTTCGGCGTGAGGCCGTCGCAGATCCGACGGTACATGCGGTCGGCCTTGGCTCGCATCTCGGGGTCATCCTCGCTCAGGTACTGGCCTCTGTGAGGCCACGCCGGGCCTCACAGAGGTCACCGCTAGTGTCACGTGCGGCCATCGACGAGCAAAGGATGGATCAACTGGCCGGTCTCGGGCAGGGCAGGAACTTCCCGATACTTCCGCGCCCGGTGTCAGAGACGAGCCAGTCGCAAAATCCCGTGGCAGGACCACGAACATCAAAAAGTTGCCGCATACTGAAGATTGGAAAAATTCCACCTGAAAAACCTGGAGGTCAGGTTCCATAGTGCTCCCCATCCCGGCACCCGACAGGGACTTCTTTCAACGGGGCCGTGAGTCTCATGGACCAGAGGATTGATCCGCCCCGGGAGGAATGGAGCGTGCGGACCTGGCGATGGCCCCCCATCATTCTGCTCGCCGCACCGGCGGCGCGAGTCTTCTTGGGCACCTCCGTCTTGGTTGGTTCCATCCATGGTGCCGGCCAGCGAGCCTCCGCCGCTATTAACCCCTCACGCTGGCGTGCGCCACTTTTATGGGCATGGTGCGGTTAATAGCTCCCTGTGGGCCATCCCCTGTGAGGCTCGCTTCATGGGATGGAAAAGGGGTTGGGCCGGGAAACAACAAGCCCTGCGGCAGCTGCAAGGACAAGTGGCTATAGCTGTCTTTTCGACGGCACTGCTTTTTTGCGGAAAAGCCTGTGCAGCGTCGGGGGAAGCATGTGGGGAGCGGGGATCTGCCGTTTGGGTGGACGCAATTCCAAGGTTGGAAAGAGGTCCCGGCACCCCTGGAGTTCTCCCGCCGGATTCTTCGGGAAGGGAGGGCTTTTCCCAACTTTGCGTCGCTGGACAGGGGCAGGTCGTAGGGCCTTGGGGGGTGAGACAAGATCGAGGCCCTTCGCCAGTGGGCTTCCGGTCGGTGCCTCGCGACAGATCGGCCGGGCGTGTATTCGCGGTCGGCGGGCGGTGATCGGGTCAGGAGGGCGGTAGGGGAGCAGGGGGTGAATTGAGTTTCCACGGAACCCGGCTCTCTGTTGAACGCGATGAGCCGGATGTCGCCACCACACCCCGGGCACGCAAGTGGAAACTCCTTCCCCACTCGGGCCATCAGTTTCGCCCACGCAATCCGTGAGGTGTCGTGCGAGCGGGGCTTGTGATTCGGATTCGCATCGCCGCAGCCTGCCGTGGCGTGACCGTCGCCCGCATGTCCACCAGTCGCGGCATCACGCCGCTTGCCGACATTCGCGACGGCAAGAGCCGTGGCGGCAGGCCTGAGCTTGTGATTCGGGGCGAAAACCCCGTGATACCGGTGCCGGTGCTTCCGCGGCGGGGGCACGAGGTCAGCCAGCCGGTCCAAGAAGTCACACGGCGAGAGTTCGACGACGCCGTTGGCATCCGGGCGTGTGGACTTCCGCCCGCGCCCCGAGCCGACCCAGTTGGCGGCTTCACCCCGACGAGGCAGCGACGCTTGAAGAACGTCGCCACCGTCGTGGACCGGCACGAGCTCTCCCCAGTCGGTGGGCGGACCACGGGCGGGAGAGACGGGCGAGGTACATCATGCACTTGTCCACCACGTCGATGGCGCTGACAGTGGTCTCGCACCGAACGTGGCGGTACCCGGCTGGACCATCTTCGGCGAGAGCCTTGAAGTCGCGATCCAGGCATGCACAACGACCTATGGTGACACGTCTCTGCCTACCGGGTTCGCCGGTTAGGTTGAGTAGCTGCGATAGCTGTCGGTTGCTGCGCTGTCAGGCGGTGATGCGTCGGCTTTGATGAGTAGGTAGTCCACGCCGTGGTACTGCATGTGGCGCACCTCCCGCGCCAGCCCGCGCATCAGAAGCAGCGAAAACTCGTCCCCCGAGTCCGGCACGGCGTTGGCTGGCAGGTCGCCGATGGCGGTCTCGATGTTCACGGCCGCGGGTGCGCCCACGAACTCGATCTCCACCTGTTCACCGACCTGCCGCAGCCTCGCCTGGAAGTGCAGGGGCGTGGCCCCGCCTCGCCCCTCGGCGCCCTTGAGCAGGTACAGGAAGGCCTCATGCCCCACCAGCATCAGTCGGTAACGGGCATGCACGTCCCACGACAGGCGCGCGGCGAATCGCTCCAGCAGCTCGTTCAGGAGCTCGGCCGAGGCCGGCTCGAGGGGCGCCGCAAGGCGGTCGGCCGGTCCGCGGCGGAGCTGCAGCAGGGCCATGATGAGCAGCGTGGTGACGCCGCCCGAGGTGGTGCCGTTGGCCAGGAACAACTGAGCCCACTTCGGCGCGAGGTCGTTGAACAGGAAGCCGCCCTGGAAGCCCATGCCTACCCAGAATCCCACGCACACGGCCAGCCCGGCCTCGAAGCCGAGGCCTTCCTCATGCACCATCTGCATGCCGTGCCCGAAGAGGATCACCAGGATCATAAGGATGTAGGCCGCCGCCACCGGGCCGGGGATGGCGGCCACCAGGGCAGATACCTTGGGCGAGAAGGCGAGCAGGATCAGGAATAGGCCGCCCCAGTAGGCCACCCGCCGCGACGCCACCCGCGTGAGCTCCATGACTCCCACGCTCATGGAGTAAACCGTGTTGGGGATGGTTCCCAGCGCGCCCGCGAGGAAGCTCCCCACGCCGTCGGCGTTGATGGCGCCCTGCACGGCACGGAAGTCCACCGGGCGTTGGCGCCGGTATGACGACCGCTGCACCGAGATGCCGTCGGCATAGGTCTCGATGCAGCCCACCAGGCTGACCAATACGAAGGATGGCAGGAGCCCCCAGAATGACGATCCCAGGTCGAAGCTGACACCGGGCCACTTTCCATCAGGCAAGCCGAGCCAAGCGGCCTCGGCCACCCTCACACCGTCCACCATGCCGAAGGCGCCGCTCAGGGCGGTGCCGATCGCCACGCCGAGTATGGGCGCCCAAAGACGCAGCATGCCCCGAGCGAACAGTGATACGAGCAGAATAACCAGGAAGGTGACAAAAGCCACCGCCGGCGCGGGTCCCTTGAGGAATTCGTCGTTGGGCACCTTCTTCAGCATGCTCCACACCACCGGGGCCACACTCAGAGACATGAGCATCAAAACCGTGCCGCCCACGGCCGGAGTGAGCACCCGGCGCAGGGCTCCCATCTTGTGGGTGAAGGCGAAGGTGGACAGCGACGATACGCACACCAGGGTTGCCATCAGGGGGAGTCCGCCCGCCTGGATGGCATTCACGCAGATGCCCACGAAGGCCACATTGGAACCCACGAACAGCGTGTGGCCACCGCCCACGCGCCCCAGCTGCATCGCCTGAAGCCAAGTGGATAGCCCAGCTGCGAACAACGCTGCGAAGACCAGCCAGCTGGTGGCGGCCTCATCCAAACCGGCGCCCCGCGCTACCACCAGCGGGCTCACCATGACGCCGGTAGCCATGAGAGTCACTACCTGGGCGGCAAGCCCGGCCGCTAGGGGGTGCGGGGCGGGCTCCTGGGGCTCGTAGCGGATCGGTTGTGAGTCGCTCAAGAAGGAGCTCCGTAGAATTACCCAAAGCAAGTGGGCTTTCGGTCAAGGATAGCCCGGTCAACGGCACTTCCTCAACGGTCTTCCGGCTGATGAGCGACTCGTGTGCCTCGGGAGGAGCGGCCCGGGCTTGCGGAGCGGGTTTCTCGAAACGCCCTGCACCTCCTTGCGTGGCGTTTTTCTCGCGTCGGCGCAGGCCGAATCCCAGTTCGCAGTTTCCCGAGATGCGTGGGTCGCGTCCGGCACGGCTCAGAGGCTGTGGATGTCGATCGCGGGTGGTTCGTCGGGCGAGGCTTGAAAGACGTCGCGATCGTCATGCATCTGCACGAGCTCGCCCCAGTCGGTCGGCAGGCCAGGAGCGGGCGACACCGGCGGCGGCTCAAGCGGTTCGCCGATATGCCCGATGGCGAGGGCGCTGACGGCGGACCTGAGACCAAAGCCGCATCCGCGTCGGCAGCGCCCCCGAAATCGAGGGCGGCTTTCAGAGGCTGGCGCTCTCGATTCTCAAACGGGACACTTCAGTGAGAACGTGCTCCATTCGAGGCAAGCGACTGCAAGCGGGGTGGTGTAACGAGGTCTTGGTAGGCACTCTGACTGGAAAACAGGCCGATTAAGATGCGATTGCCCTGCGCGAGGAGGCCAGACTCGGAGAGACTCCGCGCCGACGCCAGAAAACCGTCATCGCAGGCAGGACGACAGGCGTTCTGGGGGCCGCCTGTTCGGGACCAGGCGACGGGGGCACCAGGTTCACGATCTGCGCATCGGCTCGGAAACGGTTGCGGACATGCTTGTTGATGCTGTTGTGATAGAGATATATTTTTTGGCTGAACTTCAAATGAGTTATCGACGCTGCCACCCAGCGGACGACCGACACCGCGTCCAACGCTGTTCAGTTGCGACTACAGTAAGAGTCCCCATGAGGCACACGATGCGATCCACGATGCTTTGGCTGACGACCTGCGTGGCGACCTGGTGCCTGATCGCCGGAGCCGAACCGACTCCCGACGTGATTGAGAATTCGATCGGGGTCAGGATGAAGCTCCTGCCCGCTGGAACGTTCACCATGGGCGACGACACCGGCGATGCCTTCGAGAGACCGGCACATCGCGTGACGCTGTCGCGGCCCTTTTACATGGGCGTGTACGAGGTGACGCACGCCCAATGGAAGCAGGTAATGAACAGTTCGCCGAGCAATCCCCAGGCCGCCGACCATCCTGTCGAGAACGTGGACTGGCAGGAGGCCATCGCATTTTGCGAGAAGCTTTCGGCGCTCCCTGAAGAGCGGAAGCAGGGCCGCGTCTACCGTCTGCCAACGGAGGTGGAGTGGGAGTATGCCTGCCGTGCCGGAACGACCACGAAGTTCTCCTTTGGCGACCATGCGGCAAACCTCGGAGAGTATGGCTGGTTCGAGAAGAATTCACCGATCGCCACGCAATCGATCGCCACGCACCAGGTCGGTCTCAAGAAACCGAATGCCTGGGGCCTCTACGACATGCACGGCAACGTGCGGGAGTGGTGCAATGACAGACCGGATCGGTACCGTGGCGATGCCGTGACGGATCCGAGCGAATTGGCCGAGCAGAACCTACGGATCTTGCGCGGCGGTTCCTGGCGGGATCCCGCAGGGTACGCAAAATCGTCATACCGGATCTCCACAGGCACCTGGGTCAAGGGCGGCGAAATCGGCTTCCGCCTCGCCCTCAGTCTGTCCGGAACGGGGCCGGCGGCGGCTGAGAAATGAACGCGGCACATCGAGGAGAGACCGCGGCGACGGACGTGGGCGACGGATTCAAAATGGGTCGCAGGCCGGGCAACCCTCCGGCCGGGGGCTGGCGGGCGACGGCCATCACCGACTGGATGCCGCCGTCGTGCGTGCAAACCACCTTCTCCGTGATGATTGTCGCGACGATCTGCTTAACGGTCGCCTGCCAAGCGGAGAGGGTGCCGGACCCTCCCGGTGTCGTCCGGAACTCGATCGGCATGGGCCTCAAGCTCCTGCCTAGCGGTACGTTCACGATGGGCGAGGCCCAGATCGATGAGGATCGACTGTTCGAACGTCATGTCGTGACGCTGACTCGCCCCTTCTTCATCGGCACGCACGAGGTGACAAACGCCCAGTGGAAGCGGGTCATGGGGAACGTGCCGAGTGATGGCAAGGGTGGCAACCAGCCGGTCGAGCAGGTGACGTGGGACGACGCTGTGGCATTTTGCCGGACGCTCTCCGAACTGCCCGAGGAACGAAAGGCCGGCCGTGTGTACCGCCTGCCGACTGAGGCGGAGTGGGAATACGCGTGCCGAGCCGGAACGAAGACGCGGTTCTCGTTTGGAGATGAAAACAATCCGAATTCGGTGATCGACGCGCACGCCTGGTATACGTACAACTCGGGCACGGATCACAGGGGTGGGCCCGGAGGACACGACCCGAAATCCACTCATCCCGTCGGCACGAAGCAGCCAAATGCGTGGGGGCTCTATGACATGGTCGGCAACGTGTTCGAGTGGTGCAGTGATTGGCACGGTGAACTTGGGAACGGTCCGGCGACGGATCCGCAGGGACCAGCCGAAGGCGAGCGGCGGATCATCCGTGGGGGCTGCTTCGACAGCCAGGCATGGGATGCTCGCCCCGCATGCCGCGGTTCGTCCGACCCAACGCGCAAGAGCCGGGCAGGGGGATTTCGTGTCGCCGTGACCGCGCCGGAGGGGAGCGTGCCGGAAGCGGCCGGCACGGGGACGAAGTGAGCGGTTGGAGGACGGTCCGCCAGCCGCCGTCCGAGAACCCGATCCCGCGGTCCGGTGAGCAATCCCGGCCCTGCCGATCCGGTCATGATCTGGATCTGCGGACGCAGGCACTGAAGGATACTCCGGCCAATGGCACTTCCGTACGCATGTCCACAGCCGTTTTCGAGCGGATCGGCGGCTGGTGAGGTGGACCACGTCCTCACGCAGGATTCGGAATTACGCCGTCGGCTTCGCTGATCGCGTAGAGCCGCGATTGGATCAGCCGGTAACCGGGCAGGAAGTTTGGCAGGTGGGCCGGCGCTGAGAGCGCGGGCTTCGATTCCCCCTTTCGCCAGAGCAGAAAATACCCATCTTCGATGGCGAGTCGCCCGATCGCGAGGCACACGGCACCGACAGCGGCCACCAAGAGACCGGCACGCATCATTGTGTGGGGTGGGAACTTCGGGTCGGGCGGGAGCATTGTGCCGAAGATTCCAAACAGCAGAAAAGCGACGCCCCAACACGTGTAAACGATGGCGGCGTGATGTGGACAGGCTCGCCGTAGTGGCACGGCCCCAGGTCGTCGGCCATGTCTCGATCCGTGTGAGCGCCGGTTGAAAAGTGCAGCGCGCGAAGGTCGAAAAATACACCGCTAGGGATGGGTTGAAGCTACTCCTGGGTAGCCGGTTGCTACAAGATTTGTGTGTCCCGACGGAGCCAACGGTACAAGCGGGGCACCGTAGCGACACGAGCGGCTCGGCCGGTGCCGCGGTCACCTCCGGCACCAACGGCGGCAGCAGCTGACGCCCGCAGCACGTTCAATCTGGAACTCGGGGAGAGCTATCGGCTCCAAGACGCCAAGCGGCGACGTCGCCGGACAGACTGACGAGGCGACCGAACAACCCGCGACACCCCCACGGAATCAGGAGAGGTCAACACCACCCAGCGCCACCATTTTCGACCGCCCCGCGCCGCCGTTTTCAACCGCCGTC
>JAJTED010000015.1 GCA_021300535.1 Planctomycetaceae bacterium
CCGTGCCGTGCGGGCGTCGAGGCGGGGCTCGAGCCACGTCCACTCCAACGGCAGCCCGGCCGATGCCGCGGCCAGCGACTCGCGGTCATAAGGCTGGATCGAGAAGGCGGCGACACGCACGGGCGGGACTCCGGGAGCAGGAAAACAACGGCTTTCCCGCGGTATCGTAGCCGGAACCGGCCTCGCCCGTTCGCCCGGGCCCTGCTACAGTCGCGCCCCGCAACCCCGGAGCCGCGCCCCGCCATGTCCCCGCGCCCCGCCTTCGTTCGTGCCCTCGTCGCGACGCTCTTCGCCGCCACCTGGGCCGATGCCGCCCGCGGACAGGTCGCCGCGCCCCAGCAGCAGGTCGCCCAGCCGCAGCAGGTCGCCCAGCCGCAGCCTCCCGCCCCGCGGCAGCCTCCCGCCCCGCGGCAGCCTCCCGCCCCGCGGCAGCCTCCCGCCCTCTCGCCTCAGGAGCAGGCCGCCCTCGATCAGCTGCTCGCCGCCTGGGAGGCCCGCAGCGCCGCCGTGAAGACGTGGTCATGCACGTTCCACAAATGGGAGTACAACGCCTGGAGCCCGGCCGACGCGCAGGGGCAGCGATTGGCGTTCGCCGAGAGCACAGGCGAGCTCAAGTACGCCGCCCCCGACAAGGGGCTGTTCCGGATCAAGGAGTCGAAGCAGTGGAACCCGCAGACGCGGCGGTACGAGGTGCGCGGTGGTGAGTCGGGCGAGCACTGGGTGTGCAACGGCGAGAGCATCTACGAGTTTCGCCACACCGACCGGCAGCTGCGGGAGACGAAGCTGCCGCCCGAGATGCGCGGCAAGGCAATCAGCGACGGGCCGCTCCCCTTCGTGTTTGGCGCCAAGGCCGAGACGCTCAAGAAGCGGTATTGGATGCGGATCATCACGCCGCCCAACGCGACGGACCAGATCTGGCTGGAGGCCTTGCCGCGGTTCCAGGCCGACGCGGCCAACTTCTCCAAGGTCGAGCTGATCCTCCGCTCCCGCGACCTGATGCCGTTCGCGATCCAGATCTTCAAGCCGGGCGGTCGCGATCAGGACGTCTACCAGTTCGACCCCAACACGAACCTCATCGACAAGGGTCTCGACCTGTTCCGTGACTTCGCCAAGCCGACAACGCCCTTCGGCTACAAGTACATCCTGGAAGAGGTGCCGGCCGGCCCGCAGGCCGCGCCGCCCGGGGGCATGCGACCGTCGGTGCCGGCGAACCTGCCGCGCTAGCAGACTGTGGCACAAGTCTGCCCGAGCATCTGCCCGAGCAGGATGCGATGGCCGTCGACCAAGTGGAAAAAGACCATGGAGGGCTTTTTCCACGGACATGGAGCGTGCCGTGACGCAGCCCCGGCTGGGGCAAGCCGGGTGATCGAGCCGGTCCGGCGATGCGGATATACTGCGGAACTTCCGCCCCGTCCCGAGGACATGATGTCGCCCGTCGATCCCTCCCATCCGCTTTACCAGCTTCTGGACCGCGACCGCCGCTACACCCTCGACGCCTACCTGTTCGTCCTCGAGGCCCTGTCGTTCGCCCAGGAGACGCTCGGCATGGGGGCGGAACCGGCCGCCGAGGAACTCGAGTCCCGGGCGGAGGTCGAGGCGGGCGGCAAGCCGCGGTCGCGGCGGGGCCGCAAGCGGCAGGCGGAGCGGCATGTTTCGGGGCAGGAGCTGTGCGAGGCCGCGCGGCTCTACGGCCTGCAGCAGTACGGCTACCTCGCGCCGACGGTGCTGGCCACCTGGGGCATTCGTGCGACCGACGATCTCGGTGAGATCGTCTTCAACATGATCGACATCGGTCAGATGCGGAAGACGAAGGCCGACCGGCGGGAGGACTTCCATGGCGTCTACGAGTTTGCCGAGGCGTTCGCCCGCGATCTGGCGTTCGTCGTACCCGACCCCGTCTGACGGAGCGCCGCCGATGACCGACTGCTGCGGCCTCGAATTCCGCGGCGCGTTCGCCTGGGCGGTCTTGGCGGAGGCCTGCTGGCTCTGTTTTCTCGTGTGGATGGCGTTGCGTTCATGACGACCTGGTCGTTCGCCGCCGTGCCGCTGTGGGCCGCGATCCTGCCAGCCGCGGCCTATCTGCTCACGCTCGCGGCCCTGCACCTGCGGCGTCGGCCGGCGGTCGTGGCCGGCTCCAGCGACCTCCTGCTCCTGTCCGCGGGCACCGCGGGGCTGGCGGTGGCGGGCCCGCTGGCGGTCCTCCAGCCGGCGGTCGGGGGCACCGCATGGGCGGCCTTGATGCTGCTGCTGGCAGCCGGTCTCCTGCTTGCGGCGCTGCTGCTGGCGGCCCGGCCCCGGCTGGTCGTCTACAACATCACGCTCGAGCAACTGCGGCCGGTCGTGGCGGAGATCGTGGCCGCGCTCGATCCGACAGCCCGGTGGGCCGGGGAGACCGTGGCGTTGCCCGGCCGCGGCATCCAGGTGCATCTCGACGGTCGGGGCGGCATGCGGAGCGTGAGCGTGGTGGCCTTGGGCGGCCGCACGAGCGCCGAGGGCTGGGGCGAGTTCAGCCGCCGACTGCGGCAGGCGATCCGCGGCCTGCGGGTCCGGCCCAGCCCTTGGGCGGTCGTGTTCGGCTGCGGCGGCTGTGGGCTGCTGGCCGCGGCCGCGATCCTCGCCTGTCTGCCTGCCGGCCGCGACGGTACAGCCCCGTCCCCGTCGAGCCCCCCTCCCGCCTCAGGAGCCCGCCATGCCCCTGCCGGTCGATCTCTCGCCGCATGACATCACTGTTCCCGTCGTGATTCGCAACGCGCCACCGGGGCGGCTCTACGAGCACGCCGTCTCCCGCGAGGCGGCGGCGATCATGTCGACCGGTGCGATCGCGATCCGCTCCGGAGCGAAGACGGGCCGCAGCCCCGGCGACAAGCACGTCGTGCAGGCTCCCGAGTCGGAGGCCGACGTCTGGTGGGGCAGCGTCAACCATCCCATCGACGACCACACCTTCCTGCTCAACCGGCAGCGGGCCGTCGACTACCTCAACACCCGCGACCAGATCTATGTCTGCGACGGCTACGCCGGCTGGGATCCGAGCTGTCGGATCAAGGTCCGCGTGGTCTGCGGCCGCGCCTACCACGCCCTGTACATGCAGAACATGCTGATCCGGCCCACGCTCGACGAGCTGGAGCGGTTCGGCAGCCCCGATTACGTGATCTTCAATGCCGGTCAGTTTCCGGCCAATCCGCACACGACCCACATGACCAGCCGCACGAGCATCGACCTGTCGCTCGAGCGGCACGAGCAGGTGATCCTGGGCACCGAGTATGCCGGCGAGATGAAGAAGGGCGTGTTCACCTACATGCACTGGCTGCTGCCGGGCCGGGGCGTGCTGTCGATGCACTGCTCGGCGAACCAGGGCATCGCCGGGGATGGCCGGCCGGGGGACGTGTCGCTGTTCTTCGGCCTCTCGGGCACCGGCAAGACGACGCTCTCGGCCGATCCCGCGCGGCGGCTGATCGGCGACGACGAGCACGGGTGGGGGGACGACGGCGTGTTCAACATCGAGGGCGGGTGCTACGCCAAGTGCATCCACCTGACCGAGCGGCGGGAGCCCGAGATCTGGCGGGCGATCCGCTTCGGCACGGTGCTCGAGAACGTGGTCTACGACCCGGCCACGCGGCTGGTGGACTACGAGTCGAGTGCGGTCACGGAGAACACCCGGGCTGCGTACCCCATCGAGTTCATCGACAACGCGCAGGTGCCGTGCGTGGGGCCGCACCCGCGGCACGTGATCTTCCTCACCTGCGACGCCTCGGGGGTGTTGCCGCCGGTGAGCCGGCTGTCTCGCGAGCAGGCGATGTACCACTTCCTCTCCGGCTACACCGCGCGGGTGGCGGGCACGGAGATGGGCGTATCGGAGCCGCAGGCGGCCTTCTCGGCCTGCTTCAGCGCCGCCTTCCTCGTGCGGCATCCGACCGTGTACGCGCGGATGCTGGCGGCGAAACTCGCGCGGCACGAGGCCCGCGCCTGGCTCGTGAACACGGGCTGGACGGGCGGCGGCTACGGCGCAGGGACGCGGATCGACCTGGGAGCGACGCGGCGGATCATCGACGCCATCCACGCCGGCGTGCTCGACGCGGCCCCCGTGCATCGCGACGATGTGTTCGGCCTCGACGCCGTCGCCCGCGTGCCGGGCGTGGCCGAGCGGCTGCTGGTGCCGCACCGCGCGTGGCCGGACGAGGCCGCCTGGGAGACGGCCGCCCGACGCCTTGCCGCGAAGTTCAAGGACAACTTCCGGGCCTATGCCGACCAGGCGGGGGCGGATGTCGTGGCCGCCGGGCCGGCGTGAGCGGGTGGCACCTACAGGGAGGGGGCGGCTGCCGCGATGTTTTTGCATGGATGGTGGGACGGCCTTCAGACCCGGTGTCGCCGGGCTTCCGCCGTTTGGTGTTGCGCCGATCGGCGCATTCCCATTCCGTTCAGAGACCGCCACTCCGTGGCGCAAGCCTCCAGGCTCGCGAATGCAGGTAGTGGAGACACAGGCCGGATTCGACGGTCGGAGACCGCCGCTACAGCCGGAATGAAGACGCCTTTTCACGGCATGAGGCCATCGGAATAGAGAACGCGTAACATCAAAACTTCCGCCCGGGCCTTTTGGAGTGACTCGAGGGATCGATGGCGACGCACGTGCAACTGCTGCTTGACTCCTTCGCCCGGCTGCTGGGGCGGGAACTGATCTCCCGGCAGGGCTCTGCCGAGGTACAGGCGGAGCGGCTGTTTCAGGCGCCGTTCATCGTCGTCTCGCACGGCACCGAGGCCGATCCGATCCTCAATTACGGCAACGCGGCGGCGCTGGCCTTGTGGGAGATGGATCTCGCCACGCTCACGCGGACGCCGTCGCGGCTCACGGCCGAGCCGGTCCACCGCGACGAACGGGCGCGGCTGCTGGAGCGGACGCGGCGCGACGGCTATGTGGACGACTATGCCGGGATCCGCATCTCCAGCACGGGCAGGCGATTCCAGATCGAGCAGGCGATCGTCTGGAACCTCGTCGATGCGGCGGGCATCCACCGCGGCCAGGCGGCCACGTTCGATCGCTGGACGCCGCTGGATTCGTGAGCCGGCAGCTTTGCGCTTTGCCATCCAGCGGGCCATGGCATTTAATGGACGCATCTGGATCGCAAACCGTCGTCCCGAGGAGGTATGCCCATGAAGATCGTCGCCCTCACGCTGTGCCTGTCGTTTGCCGCCGCCGTCGCCGCCCGGGCCGAGTCGCCCACGCCGCTCTCCGGCGAGATGAAGGGCATCGACGGCAAGCCCGTGGATCTGGCCTCCTACAAGGGCAAGGTCGTGCTCGTGGTCAACGTTGCCAGCCGCTGCGGGAAGACGCCTCAGTACGCCGGCCTGCAGAAGCTTTACAACGCCCACAAAGACAAGGGTTTCGTGATCCTCGGCTTTCCGGCGAACGACTTCGGCGCCCAGGAGCCGGGCAGCGACGCCCAGATCGCCGAGTTCTGCTCAGCCAACTACGGCGTGACGTTTCCCATGTTCTCCAAGATCACGGTCAAGGGTGCGGACAAGGCCCCGCTCTACAAGGCGCTCACCGAGGCGGCCGACCCCAAGGGCGAGGTGGGCTGGAACTTCGAGAAGTTTCTCATCGGCAAGGACGGCGCCGTGATCGGCCGCTTCAAGAGCGGCGTGGCTCCCGACGATGCGAAGCTCGTGCAGGCGATCGAGGCCGCGCTGGCGAAGTGACGGCGCGGCGCGTGCGGCCCCGAGAAGACCCGGGTGGTAACCCGGGGACACCGGGCATGAAAACCACTGCGTCGTCCATGCTGGAAGGCTGCATGTGATTCCGCGGTTCAAGCTCGCCTCGCATGGCGACCGGGACGGCATGCCACCCGGAGTCCCCGGGCTTCCGCCCGGGGCTTTTTGTGCTGTTCACACGGCGTTGATCAGCGCGGGCCTTCGCGCCGCCTACGCCGCCCGTGACGAGCCCGTCGTCGCCCGCTCGCGGCCGAGCGTCCGCCGCACGACCCACGTCGGCCGGCCCTGCGCCTCGCGGTAGGCCCGCACGACGTACTCGCCGACGATCGCCACGGCCGCGGTCTGCACGGCCGCCACGGTCGCCACCACGGCCGTCACCGCCGCCAGCGAGACGCCCGGCTGCGGCGCGGCGGCCGTCAACTGCCCGACGAGCGCCACGCTGCCGCTGACGATGCCGATGCCGCCGAGCCCGGCCGCAGCCACCCAGGTGAGCCGCACCGGCGCGTCGGAGGAGAGCACCAGCGCGTCGCCGGCGAGTTTGAGCAGCTTCCACGGCGAGTATTTCGTGGTGCCCGCCACCCGGGCGTGCCGGTCGTACCACACCGGCTCGTGGCGGAACCCGGCCCAGGGCACCAGGCTCCGCAGGTAGCGACGCTTCTCGGGCAGGGCGTTGACGGCGTCGGCCACCGCGCGGTCGATGAGCTTGAAGTCGCCGGTGTCGACCGGCATGGGGTAGGGGATCAGACTGGCGAACAGGCGGTGGAACAGGCTCGCGGTCACGAGCTTGAAGGCCGTCTCGCCGTCGCGGTGCCGCCGCCGGCCGTAGGCGACGTCCACGCCCTCCCGCCAGCGGCGGACCATCTCGGGGATCACCTCGGGCGGGTCCTGCAGGTCGGCATCGGTGATCACGATCGCATCGCCCCGCGCGGCCGCCAGGCCGGCCGACATCGCCGCCTGCTGGCCGAAGTTCCGCGCCAGTTCGATCACCACCGCCCGCGGATCGTGCGCGGCGATCGCCTCCAGCCCGCGGAGCGTGCCGTCGCGGCTGCCGTCGTCGACGTACACGATCTCGAAGTCCATGCCCGTCGCCGGCAGCACCGCGGCGAGCCGCGCGTGCGTGGCCGCGATCACTTCCTCCTCGTTGTGGCACGGGATCACGACCGACAGCAGGCCGCGGCCGGCGCGGCGCCGGTCTGAGCCTGATGCCGGCCACGGGCAGGCGAGGATCTCGGGGCCGGTCTGCGTCATCGGGTCACCTCGGGAGCGGCGGCGGTGCGGTGCGACGCGGGCTCCGCGGTGGGCAGCGCCCCGATCGCGAGCACGTCGCGTTTGCGGAAGATCGGCCGCGTTCGGCCCAGCACGCCCCAGCCCGCCGGCAGCGCGGCGGCGATCTCGTCGTAGCGATCTTCGGGGAGCAGCAGGATGGCGTCGGCGCCGGTCTGCAGGAACGTGGCCGCGTCGGTGTCGTGCTCCATGATGAACTGCCGCACATGGCCGTTGGAGTAGAAGACCACGTTCGGGCTGGCCAGCAGATAGGTGCCCAGTCGCGCGTTGCCGTCGTGGCGGGCCTGCATCTCCTGCACCAGCGCCGGCAGGGTGTTTGCCCCGGCGAGTCGGCTGCCGGCGGGCCCGACGGCCAGCGCCGTGTAGATCAGCCCCGTGAGCACCAGGGCCGCGACCGCGGCCTGCGGATGTCGCCGCGCGAGCCAGCCGCAGGCGATGGCGCCCCCCACGGGCACGAGGCCCACCAGCGCCGCCGGCTCAGCGTCGGGAATGCCGTGGCGGGTCGCCACCAGCACGGTCACGGCCGTCGCGGCGCCGCCGAAGGCCAGCCAGCCGAGGCCCGACGCCAGCCACCAGCCGTGCGGCCAACGGGCGGCCGCCGCATGACGGGCCGCCTCGACGCCGAGGGCCGCCACGAGCAGGGCGGCCGCGGGATAGGCGGGGAGAATGTAGTTGGGGAGTTTCGTCGCCGCGGCGGAGAACCCGCCGACCCAGACGGCCAGCCACACGATCAGCAGCCCGAGCGTCGCGTGGACTGCCAGCGGGGCGGTCCGCCGCCACAGCCGCCAGCCGGCCACCGCGATCGCCAGCGGGAGGAAGCAGGACCACGGATAGAAGCCCACGAGCATGGTGAGCGGATGAAAGAGGACGCTGCCGCCGTGCTTCTCCATCGGGGAGAGGAAGCGGCCGACGTTGTGGACGAAGAAGAAGCCGGCCGTCCATGCGCCGTCGGTGCGCAACGACACGGCGACGTACCACGGGGCGGCGACGGCGAGCGTCGCGCCGAGGATGGTCAGCGGCCGGATCGCGCGGAGGGCGGCAAACGCCGCGGGCAGCACAGCGGGCAGGCGTCGAGTGCCGGTGGCCAGCCGCCGTTCGAGCGCCAGCCAGCCCACCCAGGGAACGATCACCGCCGCCGGCCCCACGAAACCGATCGGACCCTTGCAGACGACTGCCAGGCCGGCGAGACCGCCGATCGCCGCGGCCCGCGGCACTGACAGCAGCGGCAGCGGGCCGTCGGCCGGCGGGGCAGTGCCCCCGCGCCGGTCCGGCAGGAAGGGCTCGGCGGCCAGCACGGTGGCCCAGGCGGTGAGGGCCACGAGGATCGCGTCGGGTGTGGCCGCGTGCGCCTCGATGCCCACCAGCAGGCAGCCGACATACGCCAGCGCCGCCACCATGCCCGTCTCGACGTCGAACCAGCGGCGGCCGGCGCGGAGCAGGGCCAGCGCCGTGAGCAGGACGGCGACCGCCGAGGGGAGGCGGGCGGCGAACTCGTTCGGTCCGCAGACCGTCATCGCCGCCGCCATGCACCAGTGCATGAGCACCGGCTTGTCGACGGCCAGCGCGTCGTTGTAGATCGGCACGACCCAGTCGCCCGACTCGACCATCGCCCGCGCGATGGCGGCGAACCGCGGCTCGTCCTCGTCCCACAGCGGCGTTCGCGAGAAGCCGACGGCGAGGGCGGCCGTGGCCGCGACGAGAACGAGGGTCGTGGGATGCGTGAACTTCATGCAGGCGTCCGGTTTGGGAAAGGGGAGTCGTTCACTGGCGGTGCGCGGCGGCCTCGGCGGCGAGCCGGTCGGGGCGATCCCCCGGGCCCACGAGGAGGATCCGGCGGGATTCGGGGAGCGTGGTGGTGGCGTGCAGCACGCGATAATCGGCGGGCAAGGCCGGGGCGACCTCCTCCTCGAACCGCGCGTCGATGATGAGGTGGGCCCCGGGATGGTCGGCGATGAAGGCCGCCACCTGGGCGGGCTCCCACAGATCGGCGATCCAGCCGTCGGCGGCGCGGCGGCCTGCGTAGAACGCGGTGCTCGGTGGCGCCCGGTAGCCGGCGATCGGCAGCCCGCCCGGCGCCGCGGCGGGCATGCGGGCGATCAGGTGTCGCATGCCGCCGGCCCGGCCCAGCGCCGCGGGACCGGCGGCCATGAGCAGGCCAACCGTGGCGCAGGCCGTCGCGGCCAGGGCGGCAGAGGCCGCGAGCCGCGAGTGCAGGGATTGGCAGGCCCAGGCGAGCGCCGCGCCCGCCAGCGGCACGATGCCGATCAGGCCGAGCCACTCGGCGCCGGGGGTGAAGCGGCGAGCCACCAGGGGCAGGCCGACGGCCAACGCGACGCCGGCGCCGCCGAGCAGCACCCAGGCCAGCCGCATCCAGCGGTCGGTCGTTGCCGCCGGGAGCCGCACCCAATCGGCGAAGAACAGCCCCGTCAGCAGGGCGAGCGCCGGATAGGCGGGCCACACGTAGCCCGGCAGCTTTGTGGCGGCCAGCGAGAAGGGCACGATCCACGCCGCCGCCCAGCAGGCGAGCAGCCGCACGGCGACGCCGTCGGTGCCGGCCCGCGCGGAGCGAACCGCGTGGCCGCCGATCAAGGCCGCGGCCATGGACCAGGGGAACATGCCGACGAGCACGACGGCGGGATAGTAGAGCAGCGGCGAACCCGCATGGCCTTCCATCGGCGCCGCGAAGCGGCCGACGTTGTGGACGAGGAAGAATCCGCGCAGCCATTCGCCGTCGGTCCGCAGGGCCACGGCCGCATACCACGGGGCGGCCACGGCTGCGGCCGCGCCGAGGATCACCAGCGGCCTGACGCCGCGCCATGCGGCGGCCAGCGTTGCCGCGGCCCGGGTCGGCAGCGGGCCGCAGCGGGCGGGATCGAGCAGCGCCTGCCACCAGGCGAACAGGCCGAACGCCGCCAGCGGCGGCACCACTCCCACCGGGCCCTTGGTCAGCACCGCCAGTCCGCATGCCGCGCCGATCGCCGCGGCCGCGCCGGCCGAGAGCCGCACCGGTGCGTCCCGCCAGCCGGGGCCAGAAGCGGGCGGCACGCGGGCGGCCCGCACGAAGAGCCACAGGGCGAGCGTCGTGAAGAACACCAGCGGCGCGTCGGGGGTGGCCGCTCGGCCGCCCACGCCGGTCCACAGGCAGGTGGCCATCGCCACCCCGGCCCAGCAGCCGACCGCCGGGCGGAAGGCGGCCGTGCCGATCCGCCACACGAGCAGGCAGGTGGCGACGGTGAGCAGCGCGGAGCCGAGGCGGGCGCCGGTCTCGTTGACGCCGGCCACGGCGAAGCCCGCCAGGTGGAGCCAGTTCACCAGCGCGGGCTTTTCGACCCGCAGCCGGCCGTTGAAGGTGGGCACGACCCAATCGCCGGTGGCGTGCATGGCCAGCGAGCAGGCGGCGTTGCGTGGCTCGTCGTCATCCCACAGCGGCGCCACGCCGAGATTGGGCAGGAGCACGAGCGCCGCGAAGGCGGCGACGATGAGTCCCTGCGAGCGTGCGGTCATGAGGGGCGCAGCCTGTGCCTGGGTGCCGGTGGGGGGCGGGAGGATAGGAGGTCGCCGCGGCGCGGGTCAAGGCATCACGAGCCGGCGAAAAACCCCTGTCAGGCGGCGGTTTCAGGCCGGTTGACCGCCCTGGCATGCCGGGTATGTTCAAGCATCCCGCGGGCCGCCCAGACTGTGGATCAAGGCTGCCCGAGCGGGATGCGATGGCCATCGCCCCAGGAGACGCTCGGCGTTTCCTGCGGTCGATGAAGTGGAAAAAGGTCAGGGACGACTTTTTCCAATGACAGCATGTCCGGCGGGTTTTTGGGCTCGGAGACCGTTCCTTGGCTGACGACGTGAATCCCCCTGCGGAGGGCGACGGCAGTCCCTCCCCGGCCGACGGCCTGCGGGACATTTCCGGCGGCCGGCTCGTCGAGCTGCCGATCGAGCAGGAGCTCAAGGACAGCTATCTCACGTACGCCATGAGCGTGATCGTGAGCCGGGCGCTGCCCGACGTGCGCGACGGCCTCAAGCCCTCGCAGCGGCGGATCCTGGTCGCGATGAACGACCTCAACCTCTCGCCGGGCGCCGCCCGGGTGAAGTGCGCCAAGATCTCCGGCGACACCAGCGGCAACTACCACCCGCACGGCGAGAGCGTGATCTACCCCACCCTCGTCCGCATGGCCCAGGAATGGAACATGCGGCACGTGCTCGTGGACAAGCAGGGCAACTTCGGCTCGATCGCCGGCCTGCCCGCCGCCGCCATGCGATACACCGAGGCCCGGCTGTCGCCGATCGCGGCCTTGATGCTCGACGACCTCGACCTCGACACGGTCGACTACGTGCCGAGCTACGACGAGCGGAACACGGAGCCGGTCGTGCTGCCGAGCCGGTTCCCCAACCTCGTCGTCAACGGCGCCGGCGGCATCGCCGTGGGCATGGCCACGAGCATCCCGCCGCACAACCTCGGCGAGGTCTGCCGGGCGCTGGTGGCGATGATCGACAATCCGGGCATCTCGATGGCCGAGCTGCTGCAGATCGTGCCCGGGCCCGACTTCCCCACCGGTGGCATCGTGATGGGCCGCGAGGCGCTGGCCCGCGGCTACCTCACGGGCCGGAGCACGATCACGCTCCGGGCCCGGGCCCACGTCGAGGAGTTCGGCAAGAACCGCCATCGGATCGTGGTCACCGAGATCCCCTACCAGCAGACCCGCGACGCGATCGAAGAGAAGATCGCGGAGCTGGTCAACGAGGACCGGATCAAGGGGATCTCCGCGATCCGCAACGAGAGCGACCTCAAGGAGCCGGTGCGGCTGATCCTGGAGCTGAAGCGCGACGCCGATCCCGATGTCGTCCTCAACCAACTCTACCAGTTCTCGCCGCTGCAGACCTCGTTCTCGCTGATCTTCCTGGCGCTCGTGGACGGGAAGCCGCGGATCCTGTCGTTCAAGAGCATGCTGGAGGAGTTCCTCCGGCACCGCACGACCGTGCTGCGGCGGCGGACGCAGCACCTGCTGCAGAAGGCCCGCAGCCGCAAACACACGCTCGAGGGCCTGCTCGTCGCGCTGGCCAACATCGACGAGGTGATCCGCATCATCCGCTCGTCGAAGTCGCAGGCGGAGGCCAAGGAGCGGCTCTGTCAGTTGCAGGCACCGGCGGCGCTGCTGGAGCGGGCGCTGGGCGCCGACGGGTTCGCCGTGCTCCAGGAGGAGCGGGGGGCGAGCGACACCTACGGGCTGTCGCCGGTCCAGGCCGACGCCATCCTCCGGCTCACGCTCGGGCAGCTGGTGAACCTGGAGCAGGAGAAACTCGGCGGCGAGCATCGCGAACTGCTGGCCAAGATCGGCGAGTTCCGCCGCATTCTCGCCAGCGACGCCAACATCAAGGCCCTGATCCGCGGCGAGCTCTCCGAGCTGGAGGCGAAGCACGCCGACGAGCGGCGGACCGAGATCAGCGGCGAGGTGGGCGACATCCGCGACATGGCCGAGCTGATCACCGAGGCCACGATGGTGGTCACGATCAGCCGGACCGGCTACGTGAAGCGGACGGCGGCCGACACCTACCGGGCCCAACGCCGCGGCGGCAAGGGGCTCAAGGGGGCCAGCGCCGGCGAGGAAGATCCGATCGAGCACCTGTTCGTGGCCAGCACGCACGACTGGCTGCTGGTGTTCACCACCCTCGGGAAGGTGTTCTCGATGCGGGTCTTCGAGCTTCCCGAATTGGCCCGCGACTCGAAGGGCCGGGCGCTGGTGAACCTCCTCGAGTTCGAGCCGGGCGAGAAGGTGGCCGACTGCCGGGCGGTCGGCGGCTTCGAGGATCCGAACCAGTTCCTCATGCTCGCCACCCGCAGCGGCATGGTGAAGAAGACGGCGCTCGAGCAGTATCGCCGCCGGCGGACGAAGGGCCTGATCGCGGTCAAGCTCCGCGAGGGCGACGAGCTCGTCGACGCGGTGATCACGAAGCCGGGCGACGAGCTCGTGCTGGCCACGGCGAAGGGCATGGCGATCCGCTTTCCCGAGAGCGACGCCCGGCCGATGGGCCGCGACACCAGCGGCGTGCGCGGCATCAAGCTCGGCAGCGGCGACCGGCTCGTGGGCATGGTCGTGGCCGAGCCCGACGCCACGCTGCTCACCGTCTGCGAGAACGGCTACGGCAAGCGGACGCCCTGCGGCGTGGGCACGCCCGTGTCGGGCCCGGCGCCCGACGAAGAGGGGGGCGAGCCGCCTGCCGCCGAGGAGCCGGCCGAGAGCGAAGCCGGTGACGAGGGCGACGGCGATGCCGGCTCGAGCGGCATGCGGTATCGCACCCAGCGCCGTGGCGGCAAGGGCATCCGCGACATCAAGGCGACCGCCCGGAACGGCGCGGTCGTGTCGATCGTCACGGTTCGCGACGACGACCAGGTGCTGATGATGACGGCCCGGGGCAAGATCCAGCGGGTGAACGTCCGTGAGATTCGGCCGATGGGCCGCAACACGCAGGGCGTACGGATCATGCGGATGGATGACGGCGACACCCTCGCTGCCGTCGTGCCGGTGCCGCCGAGCGAGCAGGAGGAGGCCGACGCCCCGCTGGAAAGCGGAGAGTCGGCATCATGAAGATCGGCGTCGTCGGCACCGGCTACGTGGGGCTCGTGACGGGCACCTGCTTCGCCGACAGCGGCAACGCGGTCACCTGTCTCGACATCAACGCCGACAAGGTCGCGCGGCTGCAGCGGGGCGAGATTCCGATCTACGAGCCGGGCCTCGAGGAACTCGTCGTGCGGAACGCCCGGGCTGGCCGGCTGCGGTTCACGACCGACACGGCCGCGGCGATCCGCGACGCCGAGGTCGTGTTCTTGGCGGTCGGCACGCCCCCCGCCGCCGACGGCTCGGCCGACCTCTCGGCCCTGTGGAAGGTGGTGGAGTCGATCGGCCCGCATCTGCGGGCCGACGCCGTCGTGGTCACGAAGAGCACGGTTCCGGTCGGGACCTGCGCCGGCATCGAGCGGCGGCTCAAGGCGGCGCTCGGCCGCGACTGTCGCGTGGCGAGCAACCCCGAGTTCCTCAAGGAGGGGGCCGCGATCGAAGACTTCCAGAAGCCCGACCGGGTGGTGGTGGGCGTGCGTGCGGCGGAGGTGGGCGAGGTCCTGCGTTCGCTTTACGCCCCCTTTCTGCGGACCGAGAACCCGTTCCTCGTCATGGCGCCGGAGAGCGCGGAGATGACGAAGTACGTGGCCAACGCGCTGTTGGCCACCAAGATCAGCTTCATCAACGAGGTCGCCAACCTTTGCGAGCGGATGGAGGCCGACATCGACGACGTCCGCCGCGGTATCGGCCACGACAGCCGCATCGGCTTCGCCTTCCTGTTTCCCGGGGCGGGCTATGGCGGCAGCTGCTTCCCGAAGGACGTGCAGGCCCTGGCGGCGATGGCCCGCGACAAGGGCGTGGCGCCCCGGATCCTCACGGCGGTGCACGAGACGAACCGTGCCCAGAAGCAGGTGCTCGGGGAGAAGATCGCCGCGCATTTCGGCGGCCACCTCGCCGGCCGGAAGGTCGCCGTCTGGGGGCTGGCGTTCAAGCCGCGGACCGACGACGTCCGCGACGCGCCGGCGCTGGATCTCATCGAGCGGCTGCTCGCCGAGGGCGCGGCCGTGACGGTGTTCGACCCCGAGGCGACGGAGAACGTACGGGCCATGTATGGCGACAGGCTGGCGTATGCCGCGACGCCCATGGAGGCCCTCGACGGTGCCGACTGCCTGGCGATCGTGACGGAGTGGGGCGATTTTCGGCGGCCCGATTTCGACGAAATGGCCCGCCGGATGAAGTCCCGCACGATCTTCGACGGCCGCAATCTCTACGCCCCGCGGGAGATGCGGGCCCGGGGGTTCGCCTACCACGCGATCGGCAAGGCCCCGGTTTGACGGCGGCGGTTTGACTTCCCCCCGTGGGGAAGTTTCAATTTCGCGCTCCCGCGGCCGTGCCGCGACCGGGAGGGGCTTGCTGGGGCCTTCCCGCAACCGTTCAAGCGTTCCGCTCGTGTCTTGTCTTTCCGGAGTCTTCCGATCGTGAAACGTGCCACCGCTCTTGTCGTCGCCGCGCTTCTCGTCCTGCCGTTCGTCGGCTGCGGCGGCGCACCCGTGAATCCCGAGGCGCCCCCGACTGGCTTCGCGAACATGTTCTACATCTTCTGGTGGCTGGTGGGCGTGGGCGGGGCGGTGCTGGCCCTCTTTCAGGCCTGGCAGTTCTTCCAGTGGATGGAGGCCCAGCCGGCTGGCACGCAGAAGATGATCGACATCGCCGGCTACGTCCGCACCGGCGCCGATGCGTACCTCAAGCAGCAATACAAGGTCGTGGGGTGGGCGTTCCTCGCCATCTGCGTCCTCCTGCTGTGGATGGCCTTGGGCCTCGGCGTGCAGAGCCTGTGGGTGCCGTTCGCGTTCCTCTCCGGCGGCCTGTTCTCCGGCCTGGCCGGCTGGTTCGGCATGAAGACGGCCACGCTCGCCAGCAACCGCACGGCGGCCGGCGCCGAGCGGTCGCTCAACGAGGGGCTGCAGATCGCCTTCCGCTCGGGCGCCGTCATGGGGCTCACGGTGGTGGGCCTCGGCCTGCTCGACATCATGCTCTGGTTCTTCATCCTCTACTGGCTCGTGCCGATGCTCGGCTTCCAGCCGCTGTCGCTGGAGGAGATCACGGTCACGATGCTCTGCTTCGGCATGGGCGCCAGCACCCAGGCCCTCTTCGCCCGCGTCGGCGGCGGCATCTTCACCAAGGCGGCCGACGTGGGCGCCGACCTGGTGGGGAAGGTCGAGCACTCGATCCCCGAGGACGATCCGCGGAACCCGGCGACGATCGCCGACAACGTGGGCGACAACGTCGGCGACGTGGCCGGCATGGGGGCCGACCTCTACGAGAGCTACTGCGGCAGCATCCTGGCCACGGCCGCCCTCGGCGTGGCGGCCTTCACGGGCGACGGCGCCATGCAGCTCAACGCGGTTTTTCTGCCGATGGCGATCGCCGCGGTGGGCACGATCCTGTCCGTGTGGGGCATCTACCAGGTTCGGACCCAGGAGGATTCCTCGCAGAAGGCCCTGCTGGCCGCGCTGGCCAAGGGCATCAACTTCTCGACGATCGCCATCGTGGCGGCCACGTTCGGGATCACCTTCCTGCTGATGCGCGGCTTCTCTCACATGGGGATCGCGATCTCCGTGATCGTCGGCCTCGTGGCCGGCTGGCTGATCGGCAAGTGGACGGAGTATGCGACGAGCAACGAGTACGCCCCGACCAAGGAATTGGCCGACCAGGCCCTGACCGGTCCGGCGACGATCATCATCGGCGGCGTGGCCGAGGGCATGCTCTCCACCTGGGCGCCGGTGCTGATCACCGGCGCGGCGACGCTCCTGGCCTTCGGCTTCGCCAACGGCTTCAACTTCACCGACCCCAACGCCTTCGCCCTGGGCCTGTATGGCGTGGGGATCGCGGCCGTCGGCATGCTCTCCACGCTCGGGATCACGCTGGCCACCGACGCCTACGGCCCGATCGCCGACAACGCCGGCGGCAACGCCCAGATGGCCGGCCTGCCGGAGATCGTGCGGGAGCGGACCGACGCCCTCGACGCCCTGGGCAACACGACCGCCGCCACCGGCAAGGGCTTTGCGATCGGCTCGGCCGCCCTGACCGCGCTGGCCCTGCTCGCCGCCTACGTCGAAGAGGTGCGGATCGGCTTCGACCGCTGGGGCCACGCCGCCGTGGTGACCCGCGACAACGTCCAGGAAGTGGCGGCCGGCGGGCGGAAACTCGCCGCCGGCGACTGGGTAAAGCTCGCCGACCGGCTCGTCGTCGGCGTCGGCGACAAGGCCGAGAACAACCACGTCTATATGGTGCTCGACCCGGCCGTTCTCGACGGCCGCAAGGGCCGCGACGGCAAGGAGATTCTGGCGCCGGCGGTGGCGGGCCTGCAGGGCGCCGTCCGTGGCGCGGTCGCCGCGGCGGCACCGGCCCCCGAACTGATCGCCGAGCTCGTCAACGAGAACCGGGTCGTGGACGTCAAGAAGGCGACGATGCGGGACTACATGCGGTTCTACGACGTCACGCTCATGAACCCGAAGGTGCTCGTCGGCATGTTCATCGGGGCGATGAGCGTGTTCGTGTTCTGTGCCCTGACGATGAAGGCCGTGGGCCGGGCGGCGAAGGGCATGGTGGAGGAGGTCCGCCGCCAGTTCCGCGAGAAGCCGGGCATCATGGAGGGCACCGAACTGCCCGACTACGCCGCCCCCGTGGCCATCAGCACGAAGGCGGCCCAGAAGGAGATGGTGCTCCCCTCAGTGCTGGCGCTCGCCGTGCCCGTGGTCGTGGGCTTGTTGCTGGGTGTGAGCGGCGTGCTCGGCCTGCTCGTGGGCGGCCTGACGACCGGCTTCTGCGTGGCCGTGTTCATGGCCAACTCGGGCGGTGCCTGGGACAACGCCAAGAAGTACATCGAGAGCGGCGTGCACGGCGGCAAGGGGAGCGACGCCCACAAGGCGGCCGTCGTGGGCGACACGGTGGGCGATCCCTTCAAGGACACCAGCGGCCCGAGCCTCAACATCCTCGTGAAACTCATGAGCATGGTGAGCGTGGTGGTCGCCGGCCTCGTCGTGCGGTACTCGCTGGAAGCCCTGGGAATCTTCTGAGAGCCGGACAGGCCAACGCGTATTGGTTCGCCGGCGGTGGCATGCTCGCCGCCGGCGGACTTTGTCAACATCCGGCGCGCTCGGAATGGATGCTCCTGCGGCGGAGACAAAGTTCACCGGCGGCTGCGCGTGCCCCCGACCGGCTCCGCCGCAAGCATCTTCAGCTCGATTGCCGGCATCTGGCCGTCGTGCCCTGCCGTTGGGCATCGTGAGGCTTGGTCACCTCATGGAATCCGGCCGGCGGCTGTCTTCGGGCGCGCGGATGGTGAGGGTTGCCTGTGGCGTGCCCCGTGTGGTTTCCTGGGAGTCATGAGCCTCGTGGATCGGATGCCCAATGTTGGACCAGTGAGGGGCTGCCCATGCCCCGGGAGCCGGCGTAGGCGGCCAGCGGAGCCATGGATGGCGGAGCGCAGACGCCTCCGAGAGAGTGAAGGCCCGGAGGGCCGCAGCGAACGTCCGGCGACGGGGCGTGGGCAGCCCCGAACGGTGGCCCCAGTTTCGGTTGTGCTGCACGCCCTGCCGACAGCCCAGTCAAGCAAGCGTGCCGTATGAAACCCGGCTTTGCATTTGCGCTCGAGGCCACCGATGGCGCGGCGCGGGCGGGCATGCTCACGACGCCGCACGGGAGCGTGGCCACGCCGCTGTTCATGCCCGTGGCCACGGCCGCGACAGTGAAGGGGATCGACATCGGCCGCGTGCGGGAGACCGGCGCGGGGATGGTGCTCTCCAATGCGTATCACCTCCACCTCCGGCCCGGTGAGGCGATCGTGGAGCAGGCGGGCGGGCTGGCGGCCTTCATGGGCTGGGACGGCCCCACGCTTACCGACTCCGGCGGCTTCCAGGTCTTCAGCCTCGCCCGGCAGGTGAAGGTCACCGAGGAGGGGGCGTTCTTCCGCTCCCACCTCGACGGCGGTCGCGTGGAGTTCACGCCCGAGAACTCGATGCGGATCCAGGAGCGGATCGGGGCCGACGTGGCGATGCAGATGGATCACGTCGTGCCGCTGCCCAACGACCGGGCCGTGGTAGTCGACGCCATGCGGCGGTCGCTGCGGTGGGCCGCGCGGTGCCGGGACGCCCACACGCGGCCGAGTCAGGCGTTGTTCGGGATCGTGCAGGGGGGCCTGGAGCCCGACCTGCGGGAGGAGAGCGCGGCAGGGCTCGTGGCGCTCGGCTTTTCGGGCTACGCGATCGGCGGCCTGTCGGTGGGCGAAGGGCCGGCGGCGATGGACGCGGCGCTGCGGGCCACGGTGCCGCACCTGCCGGCCGACCGGCCGCGGTACCTGATGGGCGTGGGCCAGCCGCGGGACATCGTTGAGTCGGTGGCCGCCGGCGTGGACATGTTCGACTGCGTCCTGCCCACGCGGTGCGGGCGGAACTCGCTCGTCTACACGTTCGCCGGCCAGTTGCGGCTGCGGAACGCGGTCCACGCGACGGACGACCGGCCCCTCGAGGCGGGCTGCCCGTGCGTGGCCTGCCGCCACGGCCGCGGCTATCTGCGGCACCTGTTCCTGGCCGGGGAGATGCTGGGGCCCGTGCTGGCCTCGATCCACAACCTGACCTTCTACCAGCGGCTCGTCGTGCGGCTGCGGGCGGCCATCGCGGGCGGGCACTTCGCGCGGACGCGGCAGGAACTGCTGGCGGCGTTCACGCCGGCTGCGGGTCAAGCGGGCGGGGCGGAGCCGGTCGCCGAGTGAATCAGCCGACCTCGTGCTCGCTCCGCACGGCGCGGGCTTGTCGGGCATGCGCGGGGGCCACTACATTTGCGGGCTTCCGGGCGACGTCCGTCCGGGAGTCCCGCTCCGCGCCGGCACGGTCGTCCGCATGTTCTGTCCCTTCGCCCTCGTCGTCCTGCTGGCGGATGCCGCCGACCCGGCCGCCGCCACGGCACCACCCGAGTTCCTCAAGACCCTGATCAACACGCTGCCGCTGGCCTTGATCGCCGTGGCGGCCTATCTGCTGCTCTTTCGCCCGGAGCAGGAGCGGCGCAGGCGGCAGCAGGACCTGCTCGGCGGCCTGAAGAAGAACGACCGCGTCGTGACGACGGCGGGCATCTACGGCACCGTCGCCAACGTGGAACGCGACGCCGATCGCGTCGTGCTCAAGATCGACGACGCCGCCAACGTGAAGATCACCGTCACGCTCTCCAGCATCGCCCGCGTGCTGGGCGACGAGAAGCCAGAGGCCCGAACCGGAAGAGACGAGTCATGAACATGCCCTCCATCGCCATTTGTCTTTTCGCCCAGGCTGCCGATGTGGCCGCCGCGGCTCCGGCCGCCGCAGCGCCCGCTGCCGCCGCGATGGCGGCGGAGTGGTGGCGGGAGCCGTGGGCCCTGTGGGGCCTCGCCCTGCTCACGATCGCGGGCCCGACGTTCCTCGCCTGGCTGCTCGCCAAGTCGTTGCGGGCCAGCGACATGTGGGGGCGGCTCGCGGCGGTGCTCGTCGCTGCCGCGGCTGGCGGCGTGATCTGCTGGCTGGGATGGCCGCCGCGACTGGGCATCGACCTCAAGGGGGGCGTGATCCTCGTCTACGAGGTCGATCAGGCGAAGCAGCGGCAGAAGGACGCCGCTGGCGTCGCGGCCGGGCCCGTCGACATGGACAAGCTCGTCGCGGCTGTCAGCCGCCGCGTGAACCCGGGCGGCCAGAAGGAGGTCACGGTCCGCCGGTTCGGCCTCGACCAGCTGGAGGTGATCGTTCCCGAGGTCGATCAGGCCGAGGTCGATCTGATCAAGAAGACCGTCTCCAGCGCCGGCGTGCTGGAGTTCCGGATCACGGCGAACTCGGAAGATGCGCGGCATCGGCGGGCGATCGAGCTCGCCGGTCGGTCGGCGGGGGAGACGGTCAGCGACGGCGGCAAGCCGGTGGCCCGCTGGGTGCAGCTCGACACGGCGAAGATGGATCCGGCCGAGAATCGCGGCCTCGTGATCCGCACGTCGTCCGACGGCCGGGCCGAAGCGCTCGTGATCCTCGACAACATGAACGTCACCGGCGGCTCGCTCGCCCGGGCTTCGTCGAGCTACGACTCGAACATGGCGCCGTGCGTGAACTTCGCCTTCAAGCCGGACGGGGCCGTGCGGTTCCAGGTGCTGACGAGCCAGAACCTGCCCGACCAGGCCAACGGCCAGTACAGCCGGCTGGGCATCCTCCTCGACAGCACGCTGCTATCGGCGCCACGGATCAACGACGTGATTTCCGCCAACGGGCAGATCACCGGCAACTTCCAGCAGTCCGACGTCGATTGGCTCGTCGGCGTGCTCAACGCCGGCAGCCTGCCGGCGGCGCTGGTCAGCGAGCCGATCAGCGAGCAGAAGATCAGCTCACAGCTCGGGGCCGACACGATCGCCTCCGGTGCGCGGGCGATGCTCCTGGCCACGATCGTCGTGCTCGTCTTCATGCTCGCCTATTACCGGTTTTCCGGGTTCGTGGCCGATCTGGCCGTGCTCCTCAACATTCTCCTCGTGCTCGCCCTGATGATCTCGATCAAGGCGGCGTTCACGCTCGCCGGCCTCGCCGGTCTCGTGCTCTCCGTGGGCATGGCGGTGGACGCCAACGTGCTCATCTACGAGCGGATGCGGGAGGAGATGGATCGCGGCGCGGCCGTGCGGATGGCGATCCGCAACGGCTTCAGCCGGGCCTTCTCCACGATCGTGGACTCGAACCTGACGACGCTCATCACCGGCTTCGTGCTGTACTTCATCGGCACCGACCAGTTGAAGGGCTTCGCCGTCACGCTGATCCTCGGCCTGACGCTCAATCTGTTCACGGCCGTGTTCTGTTCCCGGGTGATCTTCGACCTGGCCGAGCGGAACCGCTGGATCACGAAGCTCTCCATGGCCCGGCTCTTCGGGCAGACGAACTTCCGATTCGTGGCCTGGATGCGGCCGGCGATCCTGTTCTCGCTGTGCTTCGTGCTCGCCGGCCTGGCGGCCGCTTGGCTCCGCGGGCCGGGGCTGTTCGACATCGACTTCACGGGGGGCACGAGCGTGCAGGTCGCATTCAAACCCGACCAGCCGCTCGACATCGCCGCGGTGCGGAAGGCCGTCTCGGTGCTGCCCGACGTGGCCGTGAGCGCCGTGACCGCCGGGGACGCGGCGGCCGGCACGCGTTACAAGATCGACACCTCGATGCGGGACGAGACGCCGGACGACGGCAACGACGTGGAGAAGACGCTGCGCGAGGTGTTCCCCGGCCGCCTGCTCACCTACTCGATGGGCTTCGGCGAGGTGACCTCGACGGCCAAGGCGGGGGAGAAGCCCGATCCCGCGGCGCTGACGACCGTCGCGCCCCTCGACTTCCCGGAGAAGATCAACCGGGTCACATTGCAGGCGACCCTGCGCGACGCGTTCGCGGCGGCCGGCTTCGCGGACGCCGCCTTCGAGCTCGAGGCCGAGGGCAGCGCGAGCCGCACCCGGCCGGAGCGGAATTGGGCCGTTTCCACCGCGCTCGAGCCGGCACAGCTGCGCACGGTGCTCGAGCAGGTGGCGGCAAAGCTGGCGGGCACCCCTGTCTATCTGTCCGCCAACGCGATCGGCGGCAAGGTGGCGGGTAACACCAAGCTCACGGCCGTGTACGCCCTGCTGGCCAGCCTGGTGATGATCGTGCTCTACGTGTGGGTGCGGTTCCAGAACGTGGCCTTTGGCCTGGCGGCGGTCGTGGCCCTCCTTCACGACGTGCTGGTGGCCGTCGCCTGCCTGGCGTTGAGCAAGTTCATCGCGCCCTTCATGGGCTGGGCGCTGGTGGACGACTTCAAGATCAGCCTCGACGTCGTCGCCGCCCTGCTGACGATCATCGGCTTTTCGATCAACGACACGATCGTGATCTTCGACCGGATCCGTGAGCTACGGGGCAAGAGCCCGTTTGTCTCGGCCGACATGGTGGATCGCGCGGTCAACCAGACGCTGAGCCGCACGATCCTCACCTCGGGCACGGCGCTGCTCGCGACGCTGATCCTCTACCTGTTCGGCGGCCAGGGGATCCATGCCTTCGCGTTCACGATGCTGGTGGGCATCATCACGGGCTCCTACAGCACGATTTACATCGCCGCGCCGATCGTGCTCTGGCTGCAGCACCGCTTCGGCGGGGCCGCGGAGCGGTCCGTCCGCCCGTCCGCTGCGGCCCAGCCGGCGTGAAGCACGGCTTGTGATGGTCGGGCAACGCATGCGGCCTGCGGTGGCGGTGCGGGTGGTGCCGACACGGACTGGCAGGCGGGGCGAGGTTGGCCGAACGTGTCTCCGCGGCCGACGGCCGCGGCTCCCGGCGGGAGGCATGGTTGCCTTGTGGCCATGCATGCGGCCCGCGAGCCGCGCCGGGAGTCAGGATCATGTCGAGAATCGTCGCCGCGTTCCGGTTTCTGATCGGGCTGGCACTGGTGGCCGCCGGCGCCGCCCTCGCCGGGCCCACGATCGTGTCGCTCGTGCAGGAGCTGGTCCGGCATCGGCAGGCGGCGCCCGCGGTCGTCGCGGCTGCGGCGGCGCCAATGCAGACTCCGGTCGGCCAGCACCCCGCGGCGCCGCCGCTCGCGATGCAGCCTCCCATGCCGGCGTGGCCACCGGTCGAGGAGCAGGCCATCCCAGGACCGGCGGTTCCGCCCGACCCGCACTACCAGCCGCCGCCTCCCCCGGCCCCGCTGCCCCCGGTGACGGCGGATCTGGCCGGCTTCGCGCCCGAGGTGGCGGCGGCCTATCGGTCGACGTTCGCCGTACCTCCGCCCCCGCTCCTCGACGCCCATCGGCCGCCGCCCTTGGCCGCGGGGTGGACGGCCCGCGAAGTCGGCCCGCCGCCAGTGGCGGAGATGCCGGCGGCGGTCGTGCCGCAGACCTACGTGATTCGTGACGGCGACGACCTCACCGGCATCGCCACGCGGTTTTACGGTCATGCGTCGGCTGCCACCGCCATCTGGGCCGCCAACCGCGACGCGCTGCCCGACCCGAACGTGCTGCCGATCGGGGCCGCGATCACCCTGCCACCGGCGTGGACGGTGCATGCGGCGCGTCATGGCGATCCGCGGGCGATCGAACCGCGCCCCGCAGGCGCGGCTCCAGCCATGCCGGAAGCGGCGCTGGCGATGACGGCGGCGCGGCCCGTCGGCTGGCTGACCGGCGATCGGCCGCCGGCCGCATCGCCGGCAACGGTAGGGCCGGTGACGCCGCAGCGGCCAGGGGCCGTGCGCGTCGCCCCGGGCGAGACGCTGGCGTCGTTGGCCCGTCGGTTCTACGGCGATGAGCGGATGGCCGCCCGGATCTGGGAGGCCAACCGCGACCGCCTCCGCAGCCCGGAACTTGTCGTGGCGGGCATGGAGTTGAGGCTGCCGTGACGGCGCCGCCGCGCGGGGCCTGCCGGATGGTCGCCGGCGAGTGGGCGGCAAAAGTCGCCGCTGCGCGGTCTTGCAGATTCTCGCTGTGGCCGCGGCGGCCACACGCTCGTCGAGCGTTCGCCGACCCACTCGCCTTCTCCATGGGAGCGCATGCGGCACTCTCGTCAGGCTGAGGAGAGAGGGGTGGGGCGGTCAGCGCTTCGGGCGGGCGAGGGCCATGCCGAAGAACTTGCCGATCACGGCGGCCGGGCTGAGCACGCGGTCGGAGGCCAGGGCGTCGGCCGTGCGGGTCGAGTCGAACTCGAAGAAAAACAGGCTCGCCTTGGCCGGGTCGTCGAGCTTCGCCGCCTTGTCCGTGGTGCGGTCAGCCCGCTGCTGAAACCACGACGTGGGCCGGTTCCGCTTCAGCTGGTCGAAGACCTTGGCGGCGTCGCGGTCGGATCGTCCCGCGATCACCATCACAGGGACGTGCGCCCGCACCGCCTCGTTGGCCAGCGGTCCGCTGATCGAAAAGCCGCGGGTCGTCCACGCCGGACTGATGAGCACCAGCCCGCGAACCTGCCGGCCCTGATCGCCCCTTGTGCCCGCCGGCCAGTTCGCATCCTCGGCGGTCCACGCAGCCGCGATGGCGGCGCCGAACCCGGACCCCACCACGAACAGCCGGTTCATGTCGAGCACGCCGTCTTCGGCCTTGCGCTTCATCCAGTTGCGCACGGTCTCCACGTCGCCACGGATGGCGGACTGGTCGCGGATCTGGCCGCCGCGGGCGGCGGCCATGAGCTCGAAGTCGGTTTTCTTCAGGAGGCGGAGATCGACGTCGTCGCCGGCCCGCGTCGTGCTGGCGCCGTGACCGCGGAGGTCGGGCGCCACGACGTCGCAGCCGGCCGCCTGGAGAGCGATGGCCAAGGGTTCGACGGAGCGGTGCGCTCCCTCGAGGTCGTGCAGCAGGATCACCGTGGCCTTGGGCGACTCGTCCTTCGCAACCTTGGCCGGGTAATGCCAGGCGTGCAGGTCGAGGCCGTCGGTCGTGGCGAGCACGAGTTCCTCCGGCTTTGCCGGCTGGGCGGACGTGGCCTCGGCAGGCGGCTGGGCGGGCGGCTGGGCGGGCGGCTGGGCGGGCGGCTGGGCGGGCGGCTGGGCGGGCCCCGGCGTGACTGCCGGCACGGATGTGGCTGGGGGGGCGGGGGGCGGGGGGCTGACCGCCGGTTCGTCGCCGACCTCCACCTGGGCCTGGGCGGTTCCCAGAGCCAGGGTCGCGGAAATCGTCCACAGGCACAGGGAGCGGGACTTTTTCATGATGCCTTTCGAACCAAAAGGCCGTGGCGACCGAAGGAAGAGGCGGAAACACCCGCCGGGGAATAGAATACCGGCGGGGTGCCGAAGTATTCCATGGCGGGGCCACCCGCCCGGTCCAGAGATTTCTACGCGGGTGCCAGCCGTGAGTTCGCTCGATCGTTTCAGACTGTGGTGGCAGGAGTACACGGGGGAGGAAGAGACCCCGTTCGACGGCGACACGCCCGCCTGGGCCGTGAGCCTGGTGCTGCACGTCACGGTGCTGCTGGCGATGGCCCTGATCGGCTTGCCCGTGGCTCCCGCCAAGCCGCGGCCGATTGCCATCGTCGCCACCGAGCCGGTCGAGACCGAAGTCCTGCTCGATCCGCCCCAGGAACTCACCGTTTCGGTCGAGCCCCAGCCGGAGGCCGGAGCCCAGAGCGATGATGCCCTGGAGGTGGCCCAGGCGTTGGCCCCGACGATCGCCGAGGAGTCGATCGTGCCCGAGGCCGTCGAGGACAGCCCGACGGCGGAAGTGGACGTGGAACTCGCCGACGTCATCCCGACTGGCCTGCAACTGGACTCTGACATCGCCGTGAAGGGCGACGTCGGCGTGGGCACCACCGGTGCCAGCGGGGCGGTGGACCGGCTGACCGTCGAGATCGCGGCGTCGCTCGAGCAACGGCCCACGCTCATCTGCTGGGTGTTCGACCAGTCGGTGAGCCTGGCGGCGCAGCGGAAGGAGATCGCCGCGCGGCTGGACCGCGTGTTCGACGAACTCGGGATGAACAAGTCGCAGGCGAACCGCCCCGACCTCCTGAACCTCGTCTTCGCCTACGGCAAGGGCATGCAGCAGGTGATCGAGAAGCCCACTTCCGATGCCGACGCCGTCGTGGCGGCGATCGAGAACATCGCCGTCGATGATTCGGGCGTCGAAATGACGTTCGCGGCGATCCGGGCCGCGGCCGAGCGGGCCAAGCTGCTGCGGATCGGTCCGCCCCGGCGCCATGTGATGATCGTCGCCTTCACCGACGAGGTGGGCAACGATCCGCAGCTCGCCGATCAGACGGCCCAGGTCTGCCGAACCCAGGGCATACCGGTGTACGTGGTCGGCGTGCCCGCGCCGTTCGGGCTGCCGCAGGTGAAGATGAAGTTCGTCGAGTTCGATCCGCAGTATGACGGCGGCGAGCAATGGGCGGTGGTCGACCAGGGGCCGGAGACGCTGTATCCGGAGTTCGTCCGCATCCACCCCCGCGAGGCCGAGGAGCCGATCGACTCGGGCTTCGGGCCGTTCTATCTGTCGAAACTCTGTGCCGAGACGGGGGGCATCTATTTCGCCGTCCATCCCAATCGGGGAGCCCGTGGCCGGGTGAGCGACGCTGAGGTGGCGCCGATGGCCTCGCGGCTGCGGCGGTTTTTCGCGCCGGACGCCCTCAAGGCGTATCGCCCGGATTACGTCGCCGCGGTCAAGATCGATCAGATGATCGTGGCCAACAAGGCGAAGAAGGCCCTCGTCGAGGCCGCCCGCAGTTCGCAGATCTCGCCCATGGATGCCCCGACGACGACCTTTCCGCGGGTGGACGACGGCGCCTTGGCGCTGCTGCTCGCCGAAGCCCAAAAGGGGGCGGCCAAGATCCAGCCGAAGATCGACGCCCTCTACGGCACCCTCGCCGCGGGCGCCGCTGACCGCGACGCGATCAAGGAGAAGCGGTGGCAGGCGGGCTACGACCTGTCCATGGGCCGCGTCCTGGCGGTGAAGATTCGCACCGACGCCTACAACATCATGCTCGCCCAGGCGAAGACGGGGATGAAGTTCAAGAACCCGAAGAATGATACCTGGGTGCTCGAGCCGAGCGACGACGTCTCGGCCACAGGCTCGCAGACGGACAAACTCGCCAAGCAGTGCCGCACGTATCTGGAGCGGGTTGTCAAGGACCACCCGGGCACGCCGTGGGCCTTCCTCGCCGGAGAGGAACTGAAGACGCCACTCGGGTACGCCTGGACCGAGACCTACACGGGCGTCAACAAACCGCAGATGGGCAACGGCGGGGGAGGTGGTGGAGGCAATCCCGCGGATGATCAAGCCCGGGCCCGCCTGGCCCCGCCGAAGCCGAAGCGGCCGCTCAAGAATCTGTGATCACGCGAGGCCTCGGCATCCTGCCTCGCCTCGCTTGGCCGGCCTCCGCCGGCTCATGAGGGGCCGCCATCCGGGCGGCCGGTCGTGCGACGGGGCTTGTCGTTTGGCGTGGTGGCCTCGGCATCCTGCCTCGCCTCGCTTGGCCGGCCTCCGCCGGCTCATGAGGGTCCGCCATCCGGGCGGCCGGTCGTGCGACGGGGCTTGTCGTTTGGCGTGGTGGCCTCGTTGCGCAGAGGCGGACACGCTCTGGAAGCCCGAAGCGAGCTTTGGTGGTGCGTGTTCTCGCTGTTCTTCTTTCGGCTCGACACGCGCCACGAGCGCACAAAAAGCCCCCGGCGGAAACCGGGGAGCATGATGCACTCGCCCTGTGGCTTCACGACCCGCTCGCGCCACCGGACGACCGGCCCCGCCGCCGCTCACAGCACGTGATTGTCGCTCGCGAACACATCGCGGCTCTCGTAGGCGTGGAAGAACCGCGAGATCTTCAGGGCGAGCTGCTGGAGGAACAGCGCCCGGAACTGGGCCTCGCTGCGGTCGGTCGTCGGGATCGCGCTGTCGCCCGGGAACGTGTAGTCGTCGATCCGCTTCTTGTCCACGTCGAACACCCGCACGTGGACCGTGGCCCGGCCGCGGTACAGCGTCGCCCCTTCGTGGAGACGAAAGCCCTCGAGGTCGATGCCCACGACGTAGTTCGCGTCGAGTGCCTTGCCGAGCGTCGGGTAGTCGACCCAGGCGTTCTCGTCGATCCAGCGGGCCACCTCATGCTGCCCGATCACCTTCACCTTGCGGACGGCCTGCTGGAGCTGGCCGCCGACGAGCGACGCCAATTCACGGGACGAGCCGGCGTCGCTGAACTCGAGCTCCACGATCGGCTTGCAGACGACGGCCACGTGCTTGCCCTTGAGGCCGGCGAACTCGGCCGGCACGTCGGCGGGCTGGAGCAGGTAGGCCGCTGTGATCAGCGTCGAGCAGCCCGAGAGCAGGGGCAGGGCCAGGGCCAGGGCGATGCCGAGCAGACGGTGGAACAAGTCTGTCCGAGCAGGATGTGAGGGATGTCGACCGGGGAAACTCACGGCGTTTCCACCGGGCGACCAAGTGGACAAAGGCCGAGGAAGGCTTTGTCCACGGGCAGCGAGCGCGGTGCGACGGAGCATGGACGGGTTCCTCTCGGCCTCGGGTCGTCCGTGGGCACCCACGGTGGCGGGAGGGTAGGGCGGCGCGGTGCCCGGCTCAATGCCGCTTCGGCGCGGTGCCCGGCGGCCGGCACGACGCCGCCCGTCCGGGCTGGCAGAATGGGAAACCGGGAAAGCCATGGATTCCTCCGCTGCACCATCGTTCTCCGCCCGCGACCGGCTCCTCACCGGCCTCGCCGCCGGCCTGCCGGCCGGCGGCATCTGGGCGGCACCCGCGGTCGTGGCCGTCTCGGGGGGGGCAGACAGCACGGCGCTGCTGCTCGGCCTCGTCGCCCTGGCGCCGCCGCCGGCCCGCCTCGTCGTCGCCCACGCCGAGCACGATCTGCGGGCGAGCGCGGCCGCGGATCGGGAGTTCGTGGCGACGCTCGCCGCCCGGCTCGGGCTGCCGTTCGTCTGGCGGCGGCTCGCCGTCCACGCTGCCGACGACGAGGCCGGCACGGGCATCGAGGCCCGGGCTCGGCGGCTGCGGTATCGGTTTCTCGAGGAGGTGGCCGGTGAGCACGGCGCCCGGCACGTGCTCGTTGCCCACACGGCCGAGGACCAGGCCGAGACGATCCTCCACCGCATCCTCCGCGGCACGGGTCCTGCGGGCCTGGCCGGGATGGCGGTCGCCCGCGAACTCTGCGCCGGCGTGGCTCTCATCCGGCCGCTGCTGGCGGTGGGGCGGAGCGACGTGCGGGAGTTCCTTGCGGCCGAAGCGGAAGCCTGGCGGGAGGATGAGTCGAACGCCGACGTCCGCTTCGCCCGCAACTTTCTCCGCCACGAGATCCTCGCCCGCTGCGCCGCCGGGCCCTATCCGGCCGCCACGGCGGCGCTCGTGCGGCTGGGGCGGCAGGCCGGCCAACTGGCGGCGGCCCTGCGCAGCGCTGCCGAGCACCTGCTCGACACGTATGCCCGCCGCCGCGCCGACGGCACGATCGACCTGCGCACCGCTCCCCTCGCCGCACTCGACCCGTATCTCCTCGCGGAGATGTTCGCAGTCCTCTGGGAGCGGGAGGGCTGGCCGCGCCGCGACATGACGGCCGTGCATTACGAGCGGCTGGCGGCGCTCGTCCGGGCCACGGATGCCGTGACCGGCGGCATCACCGACTACCCCGGCGGCGTGCGCGTGACGCCATCGACCGGCGGCCGTCTGGAAATGCGGCCGCCCGGCTGACCGTCAGTGACCAAGGCCGCGGGCCTGGTAGCCGCCGCGAGCCTTGAACCAGGCCAGGAGCAGGGCGTAGCAGACGAACATCGTGGCCGGAACGAGGGCCGTGAGCTTGAGCGCCTGGCGGCCGCCGAAGAGCCCGGCCGCCTCGACGAGCGGCTGGTCCGCGGCCCGCGTCGGCGCGGCCGTGTCGGTCCACCAGGCGACGAGTTCCCTCTGGGCCGCGACGGTCTCGGGCTTGGCCTGTTCCTTTTCAAGCAAGGCCAGCGCCCGCTCCGCCTCCTTGCCGCCGTCCTCGAGAACACCGACCTTGGCACCGTCGAGGCCGACGGCCTTGAGCCACAGGAACTCGTTCTCTTTGGGCGCCCGGTAGCGTTCGAAGACGGCCGCATCCGCGGACCGCAGGTTCTCGGAGGCGTTCTTGTCCTGCAGGAAGCCGATGCCCGGACCGCCGAGGAGGCCGGCCGCAAGCATGCCCACGCCGCCGGCGGCTCCGATCGTGATCGCGCCCCCCTTCGGGAACTGTTCGCTCACGACGGCGAGCATGGTCGGCCAGAGGAAGGTCTTGCCGATGCCGTAGACCGTCGCCGCGACGACGCACATCACGGCGCCCTCCGCGTTGCCCAGCAGCGTCAAGCCGATGGCCCCGAAGATGGCCGAGGCGGCGAGCAGGCCGAGCGGCGAGATCTTCTCCACGATCGGTCCGGCGAAGAACCGCAGGATGAACATCAGGCTCGATGTGTAGACGAACAGCAGCAGACCGTTCGCGGGGCTGGCCATGATCGCGCCGGTAATCTTCGAGATCCAGGAATCGGTGCCGAGCTCCACATACCCCACCATCGCATGGACGAGCAGCAGGAAGGCAAGCAGCAGGTGGCCGAAGCGGAATCCGGTGGCGGCGCCGAAGGCCGCCAGCAGGGCCGCAGCGATGCCCGCCGACACCAGTGGTGACAGCCCCAGGTCGCTCTTGAAGAACAGAGCCAGCAGGCAGCAGATGACCGCGGCGCCCGCCAGGCCGAGTTCCCCGAGCATGTCGCGGAAGGACACGCCCGAACTGCTGGCCTCGCTCTTGGGGAACCGCTGCCCCAGCATCATCAAGCCGTAGAAGACCACGGGGACCAGGAACAGCGAGATCTGGATCTGCCAGGAGACGGGCTTCGTCGCCGCATTGCCGGCCATGAAGTAGCTGGCCAGTCCACCCAGGATCAGCCCGCCGGGCCAGCCGGCATGGAGGATGTTGAGGTAGTGGGTCTTGTTTTTGGGAAACAGCGTGGCGACCAGCGGGTTGACCACCGCCTCGGCGATGCCGTTGCCGATGGCGAAGAGGAACATCCCCCAGAACAGGCACTGGAATGCCAGCGGTTTGCCTCCCGCCGCGAACGCCGCCCCGGTGGCCAGCGTGAGGGCGGCCGAAATCAGGTGCATGACGAACGCGGCGAACATCAACGTGCCGAATCCGATGCGGTCGGCGATCAGGCTGGACAGCAGGATGATGATGCCGAAGCCCGTCAGGCCACCGCCCGTGATCGCGCCGAGTTCGGTCTGGGTGAACCCGTACTGCTCCGCCCATTGGCCGAGGATGCCGCCCCGGATGGCGAAGCCCACGCCGGCGGCGAGGATCGCCATGAACCCGGCCCACAGGAGCCGCTGGGCATTGGGCGTGGCGCCGGTGAGATCGTGGTCATGGCTCGACGTGGCGCGGGCGTGCATGCGTTATCCCCCAGAAAGGCAGTGGACGAAGGCGGCACTATAGCAAGGGCCGCAGGCTGGGGGAACGGCGGGTTCTCGCGGGGCGGCGCGGGCTGACGGCGGCTTGACCCCCCGCGGCTGCAGGCCTATTTTCCCCACCCCGTTCCGGGCTTTCGGCACCCCTGCGCGCCGGCGCATCCTTCGAGCTGCTCGTGAAACCGCTCGCCGACTTCCTCTGGACCCTCGTCCGCTGGTCGCTGCCGCTCACGGTGGCCGGCGTGATCGCCGCCGGCGCGATCGGCGCGGGGCGGTTCGGCGACGTCGTGCGCGGCCGGATCGAGGCGCGGCTGCGGGAGGAGTTTCCGGGCGTGGCCGTGCAGGTGCAGGCGGCGAGCATCGTGGATGGCGACGGGATCGTCGTCCGCGGGGTCTCGTTCGTCGATCCGTCGAGCCCGCCCCAGCACCGTCAACTCGTCTGGATCGACGAACTGACGCTCGCCTGCCGCACCGACCTGGCGGAACTGACGAGCGGCCAGCCGCGGATCACGGCGCTCCGCGTCCGCCGGCCCGTCGTGCATGCGCGGCGGGCGGCCGACGGCCGCTGGAACCTCGCCCGTCTGGCCCGCCGGCCGACGGCCGACGCCGCGTTGCCCGTGACCGTCGAAGACGCGACGTTGCTCCTCGAGGACGAGCGGCTGCGGGCCCGGGCGGCGCTCCGGCAGATCGAGGTCGTGGTCGACCCGCTCGCCGCTGGGCAGACGGGCGGAGCATGCGCGGTGCGGGGCACGTGCACCGGCGACTGGTTCGATCGCGCCGGGTTCGCGGGGCAGTTCACGCCGGCGACGGGTGGGTTCACCGTCTCTGGCACGGTCGATGCGATCGAGCTCTCCAAGCGGCTCACGGCGCCGCTGCCCGTGACCCAAGGACCGGGCAGGTGGCTGGCGGGCCTCGAGGGGCGGGTCGGCATCCGCTGGCAGGCCGCGGGCGCCATCGCCGCGCTCGACGCCGTCGCGTTCGAGGCCGCGGGCCGGCTGGAGTCGGGCCGCTTCGAGCATCCGCAACTGCCCTTCGCCGTCAGCGACGTGACCGCGGAGTTCACCGCCGACCGGCAGGGCGTGCGGTGCGACCGCCTGGAGGCTCGCTCCGGATCGACGCTGCTCCGCGGCTCGGGACGGCTCGACGGCTGGACCGAAACCGCCGACTTCGAGGCTGCCGTCGAGGCGGAGCGGCTCCTCGTCGGCCGGCACTGGGAGGGGCTGCTCCCGGAGTCACTGGCGGCCCATTGGA
The DNA here is from genome assembly GCA_021300535.1 of Planctomycetaceae bacterium. Taxonomy (GTDB): domain Bacteria; phylum Planctomycetota; class Planctomycetia; order Pirellulales; family UBA1268; genus QWPN01. The sequence continues at coordinate 32,653 of JAJTED010000015.1, forward strand.
GCCGCCTGCTGCCGGCCGGCGAGGTGGACGTGACCGCCCGCGTCGCCCGGCGTGGCGGCGCGATCGCGCCCGACGTCGCCATCCGTTGCCGCAACGTCTCGCTGACGCACTACCGGTTCCCCTACCGGCTCGATCGCACCGTCGGCACCGTGACCTACAAGGACGGCGGCGTCGTCCTGCATCTCACCGGGCAGGCGGGCGGCCACCCGGTGCAGGTCGACGGCCAGCTGACGCAGACAGCGGACGGGACGACTGGGTTCGTGGAGGTGCGGGGCGAGCGGATGCAGATCGACGACGCGCTGCTCGCCGCCATGCCGCCGCGGAGCGCCGACATCGTCCGCATGCTCCGCGGCGCGGGCAGCTTCGGCTTCGTGTTCCGTCACGACCGGTCGCCGCAGCTGCCGGGCGGCCATGCCAACTCGCTCGGCATCCGGCTCGCGCAGTGCAGCCTGTGCTATGCGGGCTTCCCCTATCCGCTCACGAACGTATCGGGGCTGATCCGCATGCACCGTGGCCGCTGGACGATCCACGACGTGGTGGGCTCCAACGACACCGGCGTCGTGCGCTGCTCGGGTGCGCTCGAGCCGCTCGGGGCCGACGACGGCGCGCTGACGCTCAACCTCGTCGGCAGTGGCGTGGTGCTCGAGCCGGAGTTGCGCGACGCGCTGCCGCCTGGCATGCGGCGGATCTGGAACGACGTCGATCCCCGCGGCAACGCGGAGTTCACCGCCACGGTCCGCCACCGCGTGAAGGCCCGCCGCACGGACGTGGAGCTCGCGGCGACGCCGGTGGGCGACACCGTCTCCATCGAGCCGGCCTGGTTTCCCTACCGCCTGGAGCGGCTCCGGGGCCGGCTCACGCTGGCCGGCGGCCGGCTCCGCTTCGAGGATGTCTGCGGCGTGCATGATCGCACCACCGTCGCGGCCGCCGGCACGTGTCAGTTCACGCCCGACGGCGGCTGGCGGGTGTCGTTCGAGCGGCTCACGGCGGACCGCTTCCGGGCCGATCACGAAGTCCTCGCGGCCCTGCCCGCCGGCCTGCGGCAGGCGGTGTCGAGCGTCGACCTGCAGGGCCTGCTCGCGCTCTCGGGAGCCCTCGACATCTACTCCACCGCTCCCATGAACACGGTCCTGCCCGACGGCCGCACCGAGGCGGTGCCCGGCCCGGCGGCGGCGGCCTGGGATCTCCACCTCGACGTCGAACAGGCGTCGCTCGACGTCGGCCTGCCCGTGGAGCACGTGCACGGCGGCATCCGGCTCCGCGGCCAGAGCGACGGCCGCGGCTGGCAGACGGTCGGCGACGTCGCGATCGACAGCGCCATGTGCCGGGGCGTGCAGCTCACGCACGTGCAGGGCCCGCTGACGATGGACGCCGCCGGTGTGCGGTTCGGCGCCGCAGCGGCGGCGCCCGGCCAGCCGGGCGGCCGCCGGCTCTCGGCCCGCGTTGCCGGCGGCACGCTCCTGCTCGACGGCAGCGTGGCGGCGGCGGCACCGGGCGCGTTCACGATCGCCGCGGTGCTCGGCGACGCCGACCTGGAGCGGCTCGCCGCCGACGTCACCGGCGCGGCAAACCGTTACCGCGGCCGCGTGTTCGGCGGCGTGGAGGTCAGCGGCTCGCGGGCCGGACGGCATTCGCTGGCGGGCCGTGGCCAGGTGCGGCTCCGCGATGCCGACATCTACGAGCTCTCCGTGGTCGTGGCCCTCCTCAAGATCCTGCGGGTCAAGCCGCCCGACCGCAGTGCCTTCAGCACGAGCCTCGTCGACTTCCGCATCGAGGGGCCGCGGGCCTACCTCGACACGATCGAACTGTCCGGCGACGCCATCAGCCTCGTCGGCGCCGGCGAGATCGACTTCGACTCGAACATCAACCTCACCTTCCGACCGATCATGGGTGACAGCGAGACGCAGCTCCCGGCCATGAAGCGGCTGCTCGGCAGGGCTGGCGGCCAGTTCATGCTCGTCCACGTCGATGGCACGCTCGCGGATCCCGTGCCCACCACCGAGGCCTTCCCGACGCTGGCCGCGGCCTTGCAGAAGTTCCAGACCCAGCGGCGCGGCGGTGGCGGGGAGCGGACGGCGGCGCTGTGGGAACCAGCACGGTGATGCCCGCCGCCGCGGAAGCCTGGTAAATTGGGTCATGCGCGCCGGAGCATCCCGCTTCCGGCACGGGCTCCAGGAGCGATCGACCGATGAAGTTCGTGAAGATGCACGGGGCAGCCAACGACTACGTCTACGTGGACTGCTTCCAGGAGCGGTCGCCGCCCGATCCGGCCGGCCTCGCGCCGCGGATCGCGGACCGGCATCGGGGCGTCGGCGGCGACGGCCTCGTGCTCGTGCAACCCTCGCAGGTCGCCGCGGCCCGGATGCGGATGTTCAACGCCGATGGCAGCGAATCGGAGATGTGCGGCAACGGCGTGCGGTGCGTCGCCCACCTCGTCGTCTCCCGCGGCCATGCGGCCGCGGGCCGGGTGGCGATCGAGACGGGCCGGGGCGTGCTCACGCTCGACGTGGAGCGGACCGGCCCGCGGACCTCGCGAGTCCGGGTCGACATGGGGCAGCCTCTGTTGGAGGCGGCTGAGATCCCGGTTGCCGGTGCGGGGCGGATCGTCGACGCGGCCTGCCCGGCGGTCGGAACGCACGAGCCCTGGTGGGACGCCTGCGGCCTCGATCCGCGGATGACGTGCGTGTCGATGGGCAACCCGCACGTCGTCTTCTATTGCCGCGACGTCGCCCGCGTGCCGCTGGAAACCGTGGGGCCGCGGATCGAGACGCACCCGATCTTCCCGCGCCGCGTGAACGTGCATTTCGTGGAGGTGCTCGCACCCGGCCACGTGCGGATGCGAACCTGGGAGCGTGGCAGCGGGATCACGATGGCCTGCGGCACCGGCGCGTCGGCCGTGTGCGTGGCCGGCGTGCTCACCGGCCGCACCGCCGGCACCCTCGCCGCCGACCTCCCGGGAGGCCGGCTCGATCTGGCGTGGGACGGGGCCGGACCCGTGTTCATGACGGGCCCGGCGGAGGAGGTCTTCGAGGGAACGTGGCCCGACGCGTGACGACGAGCCAGCGGTGGTCCAGGGAAGGACGGCGAGCGTGAAGATCAAGTCTCCATTCGCGATCGGTGCCTGGTCGCTCGTGTCGACGGCCGCCATCCGGCAGTGGATGGGCACGCTCGACTGCAAGGCCGACTTCGGCGATCCGACCGTCGATCCGGTGCACCCCGGCTACCGCGGCGCGAAGATCTACGTCTTCTGGCACGAGAACATCCTCCTTCCACTCTATATCCGCGGCCACTCCAACATCTCGATGCTCCTGTCCCGTCACTGGGACGCCAACATTCTCGACCGGGTCGCCCGAATGATGGGGTTCGGCGTGGTTCGTGGCAGCACGTTTCACGGTGGCTCGGCGGCGCTCCGCGAGCTTGCGGCTCGGGCGGCGGAGGGCAACCTCACGATCACGCCCGACGGCCCGCGCGGGCCGCGGCGCCGGCTCGCGCCGGGCTGCGTGTTCCTGGCGAGCACGCTGCAAATCCCGCTGGTCGCCATGGGCCTTGGGTACGAGCGGCCGTGGCGGCTGGGTACCTGGGATCGGTTCGCGATCCCGCGGCCCTTCTCCCGCGCCCGGGCGATCGTCAGCCGGCCGCTGGCGATCCCCGCCGACCTCGATCGCGACGGAATCGAGGCCCACCGGGTTGGCGTGGAGCGGCTGCTGGTTCACCTCTCCGATGCGGCCGAAGAATGGGCGACGGCCGGTGGGCGGCGGCCGGGCGAACGGGTCGTGCGCAAGGAGCCATCGCGGGTGGCCCGTCAGGCTGCCGCGCTGCCCGGCCCCGCGGGCGTGTCGCTCGACGAGGAACTTTCCAAGCACGCGCTGGAAGGTCTGGACACGATCGGGAGATCCGCCGCCTGACCAGCGGCCACGATCAGCGCCGCGGCGCGACGCCGAGTTCGCGCTCCAACGCCTCGAGCCGTGCCCGCAGCCGCCGCAATTCCTCGCGGGCCGCCTCGTCGGCGGGACGATTGGCCCGGTAAGGGAATGATTCCGTGGCCGGGCTCACGGCACCCGGCGCGGGGCTGGGCAGCAGCGTCGGCACGCTCGGGGCGGCCGCAGGACCGGTGCCGATCAGGGCCCGCTCGAGCGGCAACTCGAGCGGCTGGAGTACGACATCCGCCCTCTTGGCCGCGCCGCCGGGCAGCACGTACTCCAGCGACACGGGCCTGCCGACCGGGCCGCTGGTCACCATGCGCGTGAGATCGTCAGGCGAACCGACCGGCCGCGCGTCGAGCGCCACGATGACGCTGCCGGGCGGCACGCCGGCGCGGGCAGCGGGCAGATCCTGCACCACTCCGATGACGTAGGCACCGCGGAGGGCCGGGAGGCGAAACCGCGACTGTGTTTCCGCATCGATCGCCACGGTGCGGACGCCCAGTGCGGTGCGGCCCCGGCCGCCCGGCGCGGCATCCGGCGGCGGAAGTTCCTGGGCCGCGGATGGCGGCGGTGCCGTCGGGCCCGGAATGCCGGCGGTGGCGGCGGGTAGGAAGCCACTGGCTGGCGCTGCCGCGAAGGCCGAAGGTGCGGCAAAACGGCTCGGTGGAGCGACCGCCGGCGGCACCAGGACGGACGGGGCCGGCTGCGCCGGTGGGGCCAACGTGGCAGCGGCGGACGGGTCAGCCATCGGGGCGGGCTCGGTGACGGCGGGAGGCAGCGCGACAGCGGCGGGAGCCACTGCCGCCCCCGCGAAGCCGCTCCGGTCCGGCATGGCAGGGACCGGCTCGCCGGGGGCCGCCTGCCAGCCGCGCACGGCTGCCGGCGTAGGCCGCGGCACGGCGGTCATCCGCACGTCCGCAACCGACTCGTCGCGGGCGATGGCGATGCTCACCGCCTGGCCCGGAGCGAGCGCCGTGAGCGACTGCGACACATCGTCGGCACTTTGCAGCCGCGTGCCGTTGATGGCCCGCACGTCGTCGCCGGCTCGGATGCCTGCTGCGGCCGCGGGGCTGCCGGGCGCGACCTCGGCCACGACCCACCGGCCGGGTGTTCGCGACTCGGCCACGACGATGCCCAGCCAGCCGTTGCCCGGGACGGCGGCCGGCGGTGCGACCGCGGCAGGTGCGGCAGTCGGGGGCTGGTTTTGGGGAAGAACGATCGGCTCGCCGATCGAGATTTCGCCGGGCACGAAAGGCGGGGCTTCGGCGTTATCGGCCGCCTGGAGCGATCGTCCGCCCGCGACGACCCCGAGCAGGGCAAGGTATGCGGCCCACGTGAGGCAACGAATGGCGGCCGAAGATGGAGCGTCGTGCATCATGCATTCCCGCGGGCCGCGATGGATTGAAAGGAGCGAGCGGGATTCCGCCCGACATCCGACGCCTGAGTATAGAAAACCACCGCTCGTGCGAAATCGCCCGCCATCAATCGCGGTTTTTTCGCAGTTTCACGCCGCCGGTCGGTGACCGGCGGCTGCGCCGTACGCCTTCCGTGACCGATGGTGGCGGTGTGTGGCGCGCGGGTCTCGCGCGGTGAATGGCACTCTTCTTCGCGCCGCGTGGCGATGGTTTGACAGCACTGCCAGCACTCCTATACTCGCGCCGCGATCGCTCGCTGAACGGTGCGTTCGCCAGGATGGTTGCAGCGAGTGCCGGCGGTGCTGCGGGGAACCGCCAGCTGCGGAACATATGGACGGATCCATGGCCAAAGCAGTCGATGTCGCCGCGCGGGCATTGAGCCGGGACATCGGCGGGCTCGCGACGCTCGTCCGCGACGCGTTTCGGCGGCGTGTGGGCGACGATCGGTTCGCCGTCTGGTTCGGGTCCGCCGCCGTCTTCGCCATCGACGCCGCGGCCGAGTGCCTGACCGTCGAGTCCGGGCCGGGCTTTCAGCAGGAGTGGCTGCGGCGGACGTTTCAGGCCGACCTCGATGCCGCCACGATCGAAGCCTGTGGCCGGAAGGTGCGCGTGGTGTGGCGGCCGGGCGTCACTCAGCCGGCCGTGGCTCCCAGCCACCAAGCGACGCCGCGTGCCCGGCGGGCGGCCGCAGCGGCGGCGGTGACCCCGCCCCCGGCCCCCGCTCCCGCGGCCGGTCCGGGCCGCCGCCCGTTCAGCGACCTGGCGGACTTCGTCGTCGGCCCCAGCAACCGCATGGCCTACGGGGCCGTGGAGATCGCCGCCGCCCGGCCTGGTGAGATGTCGCCGCTGGTGATCCACGGCCCGACCGGCGTCGGCAAGACGCATCTTCTCGAGGGAATCTGCGGCCGCGCCCGGCAGAGCCATCCCGGGATCAACGTTGTGTCGCTGTCGGCCGAGCAGTTCACCACCGGGTTTCTGCAGGCGCTGCATGGCACCGGGCTGCCGGGGTTTCGCCGCAGCTGCCGGTCGGCCGATCTGCTCGTGGTGGACGACATCCAGTTCTTTGTCGGCAAGCGGGCCACGCTCGTCGAGTTTCAGCAGACGGTCGATGCGCTGCACCGGCAGGGGCGGCAGATGGTGTTCGCCTGCGATCGCGACCTCGACGCGCTGGACGGCCTCGGTTCCGACCTGGTGGCGCGGCTCCGCGGCGGCATGAACGCCCGCCTCCTGCCTCCCGACTACGAGGTGCGGCGCGGCATCGTGGAGCGGGTCTGCATGAAGCGGGATCTCCAGGTGCCCGAGGACGTCGTCCACTATGTGGCCACCCACATGGCCCGCCATGCCCGCGAGCTCTTCGGCGCGGTCAACCGGCTCGAGGCCGCGAGCCTGATGCTGGGGATTCCGTTCTCGGCCGGCATGGCCGAGGAGGCGCTCGCCGACCTCGTGCGGTCGAGCGGCCGCAGCGTGCGGCTGGCGGACGTGGAGAAGGCCGTCTGCAAGGCCTTCGGCCTCGACGCGGCGGTCATGCAGTCCGCCCGACGGTCGAAGGCCGTGAGCCATCCACGAATGCTGGCGATGTACCTGGCGCGGCGGCATACCCGCGCCGCCCTGACCGAGATCGGCGGCCACTTCGGCCGGCGGAGCCACTCGACCGTGATCGCCGCCCAGAAGACCGTGGAGGAGTGGATCGCCAACCGCGAGCAGATCGTGCTCGCCGAGGTGGCATGGGACGTGGAGGATGCGATCCGCCGCGTCGAGGACATCCTCCGCGCCGGCTAGAGCGGTTCTGACTTCGGTGGCGCACCGGCTGCGGCTGCGGGGGCAGGGGTGCCCATGCCCTCGAGCCGGCGTAGGTGGCCAGCGAAGCCCGGAGGGCGAGAGCGCAGACACCTCCGAGAGAGCGGAGGGCAGGGATGCCAGGAGCGAACGTCCGGGCGAGAGAGCATGGGCAGCCCTGCTTGGAGTCGTCAGTGCATGAAGGCAGGGTGGCCTGTGTCTCGACCGGGCGGCGGCGCGGGCGGCTTCAGCGGACGCGCTCTTCGAGCGTCGACTTGTAGCGGACGCTCGACTGCGGGCCGCCGAAGCCGACGACGCGGCGGTCGATGCCGGTCTTGCGGCTCGTGACGCGGCCGGCTTCGATGTCGAACTTGATGGTGCCGTCCCAGATTCGCTCCAGCAGGCGGGCCTCGAGCCGCGGGTCGTCCACGGGGGTCAGCACCGTGGTGTCGACGCGGATCGTGGCCACCCCGTCGTGGACGTCTTCGAGCCGGTACCGCAGCCGGGTGCGGACCGCCTTGCGGCCGGCCCCCGGGGCCTCGACGACGACCTCCTGCGGGATCGTCCACTCGACGCCCGCCATCACCGGCTCGTCGGGCAGCGGCACGACCACCAGGTCTCCCGTCGCCGACGGATGGCAGGGACGCAATTCGCGGCGGTCAAGGATGCGGCCGCTGGGGTCGATCACCATCCGCGAGAGCGTCACGCCCAGGCTCTGCCGCACGCCCTCGTAGCCCGGCGGCGGATCGTCGGTGCCGGCGCTGGCCCAGCGGACCTCCCCCTTGTCGCTCGTCCGCGAGGTCATCACGACGTCGTCCACGGAATGCTCGAGCGTGGCGCGGCCGGCGGCATCCACGGCCACGACCCGCCAGGTCTTCCGCGAGTCGGTCATCGTCTCGACCGTCTGCGTGCTGCCGTTCATCGTCGTTTCGGTCACCGCCCGGTGGGCGACGTCCATGTCGATCCGGTCGCCGACCTGGAAGCGATACCGCAGCCGCACCGGCTCGGCGGCACGGCTCACCGGCGCCGCCCAGGCGGCGAGCAGCGCCGCCGCGATCACGATCGAGCGCATCAACGACCTCCTGTCGTGCCCGGTTCGGCGGCCCGCAGGCCGCCGCCCCAGCCGAGTTTCTCCCGGAGCGTGCGATAGTAGCCGTGGTGGCTGGTTTCCACCAAGGTGAACCGCGGCGTCGCCCGGCGGACGCGGACACCGTCGCCCGCTTCGAGGGCCGCCACGACCTGCCCGTCCACCACGCAGGCCGACCCGGCGTTGGGCCGCGGCACGAGCAGCTCGTAGGTTCGGGCCGCCGACTCGACCACCGTGCGGTTGGACAGCGTGTGGGGATTGAGCGGCGTGAACACGAAGGCGTCGAGGTCCTTGCGGATGATCGGGCCACCGGCCGAGAGGTTGTAGGCCGTGGAGCCCACCGGGGTGGAGACGATCAGCCCGTCGGCGCGGTAGGTGGTCGCCAGTTCGCCGTCCACGAGGAGGCGGATCTCGATCATCGAGAACGGCGGGCCGGCGAGGATCGAGGTCTCGTTGAGGCCGAGCTCCGTGCGCACGACCGCGCCGCCACGGACGACTTCCGCCTCGAACATCAGGTGCTCCACCAGCCGGAACCGTCCGGCCGTGATCTCGTCGATGGCGCCGGCCACGTCCTCGCGGGAGAACCCGGCGAGGAAGCCGAGCGTGCCGAGGTTCACCCCCAGCACGGGCACCTGCTCGTAGGCCAGCCATCGGGCAGTCCGCAGGATCGAGCCGTCGCCACCGAGCACGACGACCAGATCGGGGGGCGGCGCTTCCGCGGACCGCAGCGGTCCCATGCCCCATTGATCCCGCATCGCGATCCGCACGTTCGCCTCGTGCCCCCGGTCGGCGAGCAGGCGGGCGACGCGGCGGGCCTCGGCGGCCACGTCGGACAACTCGGCGGGCCCCACGATGGCGACCTGCAGCGGACCGCTCGAGGCCCGCTGCGGCTGCAGCCGCGAGGTCGGAGATGCGGAGGACATGGGGCGATCAGGTGTGGGCCGCCGCGTGGTCGGCGTGGGCCGGCAGGGGATCGCGGCCGGCCAGCCGCCGGCAGGTCGCGGCGATGCCAGCGGCATCGAGACCGAGGGCCGCGAGCAGTTCACCGCGTTCGCCGTGCTCCACGAAGCGGTCGGGAAGCCCGAGCCGTACGATCGGGCCGCCGGGCGGCCGGGGCTCGCCCGCCTCCAGGGCGGCTGCCTGTGCGTCGTTGACCATTTCGAGCACGGCCGAGCCGAAGCCCGTCGGCAGGGCGTTCTCCTCGACCGTCACCGTCCAGGGAGCCGCCTCCACCCGCTCCAGCAGCAGCGACGTGTCGAGCGGCTTCACGAACCGGGCGTTGACGACCGCGATCTCGAGGCCCTCCCGGCGGAGCTGCGCCGCCGCGGCGACCGCTTCGCCGAGCAGCGTGCCGCAGGCGACGATCAGCCCGTCGTGTCCCTCGGTCAGCAATTCCGCCCGCCCGAACTCGAGCGGTGGCCGGGGACCGGGCTGCCGCTCGACGACCGCCTTCGGGTAGCGGATGGCCACCGGACCATCGTGGGCCAGCGCCCAGTCGAGCATCGCGCCGAGGTCGTGCTCGTCGCCCGGGGCGAGGACCGTCATGTTGGGAAACAGCCGCATGTAGCCGAGGTCGTAGGAGCCGTGGTGCGTGGGGCCGTCGGGACCCGTGAGTCCGGCCCGATCCATCATGAACACGACCGGCAGGTTCTGCAGGCTCACCTCTTGGAACACCTGGTCGAACGACCGCTGGAGGAACGTGCTGTAGATGTCGACGATCGGCCGGCAGCCTGCCTTGGCCTGACCGGCAGCGAAGGCCACCGCGTGCGACTCGCAGATTCCCACGTCGAAGAACTGCGTGGGGAACTCCGTTCGCACCTTCTCGAGCTTGTTGCCCTGGCACATCGCCGCCGTGAGCACCGTGACCCGCGGATCGCGGCGCAGCGCGGCGCCGATGGCGTCGGCGGCCACGTCGGTGTAGGCCCGCGTCGCAGACTTCTTGATCGACACGATGCAGTCGTCGTCGTCGCACTCGAAGGGGGCCGGCGTGTGGAAGAAGACGGGATCGGCCTCGGCCGGCTTGAACCCGTGCCCCTTCTCGGTGAGCACGTGGAGGAGGATCGGGCCCTCCGCGTCCTTGACGAGCTCCAGGTAGCGGATCAGGTTGGGCAGCGAGTGGCCCTCGACCGGGCCGAAATACCGCACGCCGAGGGCCTCGAAGAGGGCGCCGCCGTGGAGCGTCGTCTTGATCGAGTCCTTGACGTTGACGAGCATCCGCTCGACCGACTCGCCCACCATCGGCACGCCCTTGATGATCTCGCCGGCCTGGCTCTTGAGGCCGCGGTACCAGGGATTGGTGCGGATCACGTCAAGATACTCGGCCAGCGCCCCGACCCGCGGGCAGATCGACATCTTGTTGTCGTTGAGGATGATCAGCAGCCGCTTCTTGAGAAAGCCGGCGTTGTTGAGGGCCTCGAAGACGATTCCCGAGGGCAGGGCGCCGTCGCCGATCACCGCCACGCTGTGGCGATCCGGCTCGCCCCGCAGGTCGTCGCCGCTGGCCAGGCCCAGGGCCGTGGAGACGCTGCAGCCGGCGTGGCCGGTCATGAACAGGTCGTAGGGGCTCTCCTCGGGATTGGGATAGCCCATCAGGCCGCCCCGCGTGCGGATCGTGCCGAAGCGGGCGAAGCGGCCGGTGATCAGTTTGTGGGGATAGATCTGGTGACCGGTGTCCCAGATCAGACGATCGCGGCTGAAGTCGAAGACGCGGTGCAGGGCGAGGCAGAGTTCGACCACGCCGAGGTTCGAGGCGAAGTGTGCGGTGCGGCTCGCGGCCACCTCGCACAGGGCGCGGCGCATCTCGGCGGCGAGCCGCTCGAGATCGGCCATCGGCAGGTCGACGAGATCCCGCGGCGAATGAATCGAGGGAAGGATGTCGGCCATGATTTCGGTGCGCTCCTGCGTCGCGGCAACGGTCAGTCAATGGTCGCGGGTCACGATCCAGCGTGCCAGTCGGGCCAGTTCTGCGGCGGCGGCGCCCAGGGGGGCGACGGCCGCTGCCGCCGCGTCTGCCAGGTCGACCGCTCGCCGCCGCGACTCGGCGGTGCCCAACACGGTGGGAAACGTGAGTTTGCCGCGGTCGGCATCCTTGCCCACCCGCTTGCCGACCGTCGCTTCGCTGCCCTCGGCGTCGAGCAGGTCGTCGGCGATCTGGAAGGCTTGGCCAAAGGCGGCGCCGAAGGTCGCCAGCAGTTCCAGCCGGGCGGCGCCGGCCCCGGCCGCCAGGCCCCCGAGTTGCAGCGCGGCATGGAATAGGCCGCCGGTCTTGCGGCGGTTGATTCGTTCCATCCACGCGACCTGCACCGTGGCCGGCTCGGGGCGCAGATCGGCGATCCAGCCGCGCTCCGTGGCCAGGTCGTCCATCTGGCCACCGACGAGGGCCTCGGCGCCCGCCGCCCGGGCGAGCACGGCGCACCCGCGGGCCGCGCCGTTGGCCGGCATGCCCGTGGCCAGGATCTCGAAGGCCAGCGCCTGCAGGGCGTCGCCGCAGAGGATCGCCGTGGCCTCGTCGAAGGCCCGATGGCAGGTCGGCCGCCCACGCCGCAGGTCGTCGTCGTCCATCGCCGGCAGATCATCGTGCACCAGCGAATAGGCGTGGATCATCTCCACGGCCACGGCGGCAGGGGCCGCCCCCTCCCAGGTGCCGCCACAGGCCTGCGCCGCCCAGAGCACGAGCGCCGGCCGGAGCCGCTTGCCGGGCGCGAGCAGCGCGTACCGCATGGCATCGACGAGCCGCGGCGCGGATTCCGGGGATCCGGCAAGGCTGGCTTCGAGCCGCGGTTCGATGAACCCACGGACCTTCTCGAGCGCCGCACGAATCTCGGTGTCGGAACAGGCGGCGGTGATGGTGGAGGCGGTCACACGATTCCGGACGGAGGCCGGCCAGGTTGCCGAAACGGTCCGCGGTCGCCGTGTCTCGCGACCGGTTCAACGCCGCGACTCCCGCTGCTTTTCCCGCTGAAAAGTCTAGGCTTCCGCCGCGGCATCGTCCATCCCGGGCAGGCTTCGCGGCCGGGCAGTCTTGGCCCGCGGCGGCCGCGGGCCGCGCGGCGCGGCCGGCTGGGTCGAGTCTGCGGCCGGGGACGCCCCGGTGGCCGCGGGCTCGAGGATCGGTCGCCCCTCGTCGTCGATCCGCACGAGCACGTTGACCCGCTCTTCCGCCGCGGCCAGCTCTTCGTGGAGGCGGCGGAGGATGGCCACGCCGCGCTCGTAGGCGTCGATCGACTCGGAGAGCCCGAGGCTGCCCGACTCCAGGCGGGCCACGATGTCGCCCAATTGGTTGAGCGCCGACTCGAACGTGGCTGCGGCGTCGGCGGGCTGTGTGTCAGAGGTGGGCGTCATCGGTCGTCGTCCTTTCCAGTCGGCTCCAGAGTTTGCCATCGGCGAGCTGGGTCATGATCTCGTCGCCGACGCGGAGTCCGGCCACGGATCGCAGCGCGGTGCGGTCGCCCGCCCGCGTCGTCACCGACCAGCCGCGAGCCGCCGATCGCGGACGAGTCGCGACGGGTCGGCGAAGATCCGTGACCGGGCCAGTTGCACGACCCGCTCGCGGGCCAGCGTGACCCGCCGGCCGAGGCCGGACTGCAGCCGCAGGCCGAGCTCCGTCACGGTCGCGGCCACCTGGGGACCGTCGGGGGAGACGCGGGTCGCCGCGTCGGTCGGCGTCAGGGCCCGGAGGTCGGCGGCGAGGTCGGCGAGCGTGACGTCGATCTCATGGCCCACGCCCGACACCACGGGAATCGGGCTGGCGGCGACCGCGCGGACGAGCGGCTCCTCGTTGAAGGCCCACAGATCCTCGAGGCTGCCGCCCCCCCGCACCAGCGCGATCACGTCCACCGCCGGCACGATCCGCGCGGCGTCGGCCAAGGCCGTCGCAAGCTCCGCGGCGGCGCCGGCCCCCTGCACCCGCGACGGCACGACGATCACCTCGCTCCCCTTCCAGCGGGCGAACAGCGCCGTGAGGAAGTCGGCGATCGCGGCGCCGGTGGGGCTCGTGACCAGCGCGATGCGGCGCGGGAAGGCGGGGATCGGCCGCTTGCGCGAAGGCGCGAACAGCCCCTCGCGGTCGAGCGCGTCCCGCAGCCGGCGGAGCTGGGCTTCGAGCGCGCCGGTGCCGAGGGCGTGCAGGCGGTCGATCGTCAATTGATACGTGCCGCGTGGCGGGTAGACCTCGAGCCTGCCGTGGCACACGACCTGCAGCCCGTCGGCCGGATCGATCGCCAATTGGGCGGCGGTGCCCCGCCAGATCACCGCCCGCAGCAGGGCCGCTTCGTCCTTGAGCGAGAGATAGACGTGGCCCGACGAGGCACGCGTCAGGTTCGACACCTCGCCCGCCACCCAGACATCGGCGAACCGCGTCTCCAGCTGCTCCTTGACGCGGGCGGTCACCTCCGACACGCTCATGGCGTCCGGCGGCGGGCTGCGGCGGTCGGCGGCGAGGCGGTCGAACATCGGCCGCAATGTACCACTTCCTCCCCCGGGCTGTTCCCCGCAGTCTCTCCATCATCATGGCAGCATCCACCGCCCCATCGTCGCAGCCGTCCGGGGAGCGTGACGCCGCCGCGCCGCCGCGCGGCGCCCTGCTGGTCGTGTTCCTCACGGTGTTCATCGACCTGCTCGGGTTCGGCATCGTGCTCCCGGTGATGCCGCGGCAGGTGCAGCCGTTCCTCGACGCCCTGGGTGTGGCGCCCGTGCCCGGGGGCGCCGTGATCGGCCTGTTGTTCTCCGTGTTCTCGCTGATGCAGTTCCTCTTCAGCCCGCTGTGGGGCCAGATCTCCGACCGCGTCGGGCGGCGGCCGATGCTGCTGTTGAGCCTCGCCGGATCGGTCGTCTTCTACGCCGTCTACGGCTACGCCGCGAGTTTTTCCACCGCCGACACGATCACGCCGCAGGCCGCGCGGACGGCGCTGGCCTTGATGCTTCTGGCACGGGTCGGCGCCGGCATCGCGGGGGCGAGCGTCGGCACGGCGGCCGCGGTGATCGCCGACTGCACGACGCCCGAGAACCGGGCCCGCGGCATGGCCCTGATCGGCATCGCCTTCGGTGGCGGGTTCACGCTCGGGCCGCTGATCGCCTATTTCGGCCTCGGCCTCTTCGGGCGGCAGCCGTGGGGTGTGGGCGCGATCGCGTCGCTGCTCTCGCTCATCGCGTTGGTGATCGCGGCGGCCGTGTTCCGCGAGACCCGCCGGCCCGGGGCCCAGGCGGCCAAGGAGTGGCCCAGCCTCGCCCGCACCGCGGCCGTGCTCCGCATGCCGGCCGTGGGCGGCCTGGTGCTCGTCTATTTCCTAGCGATCTTCGCCTTCGCGAACTTCGAGGCCACGCTCGCCCGGCTCACGAAGACGGCCTTCGGCATGGACGACGACGGCAACTTCCTGGTGTTCGCCTTCATCGGCTTCATGCTGCTGCTCGCCGGTGGCGGTTATCGGCCGCTGGCCAAGCGACTCTCCGAGGGGACGCTCCTCGCCGGCGGCGTGGCGCTGATGATCCTCGGGCTCGGTCTGATCGGCGGCGTCGCCTGGGCTGTGTTTCGCGGCACGGCATGGGGCGGCCTCGAGAAGCTGTTCTTCGTGGCGGCCGCGATCGCGGTCGCCGGCTTCGCCGCCGTGAATCCGTCGGTGTCGGCCCTGATCTCGCGGCGGACCGATCCCGAGCGGCAGGGCGAGGTGCTGGGGGTGAACCAGTCGTTCGCGTCGCTCGGCAGGATCCTGGGGCCGCTCGCCGGCTCGATCCTCTTCGACGCCCATGCGTCGCACGCGCTGCCGTTCGTGGTGGCGGTGGCGACGCTCGGCCTGGTGGCGGCGATCGTGCCGCGGATCGCGCGGCGGGCGTGAGGCCGACCGGGGGCGACGCGATGCACGGAGCCGCGACCGCCGATCTCCCCGGGGTGATCGTCATCGGGCACGGCACCGCCGACGCCACCGGCGCGGAGGAGACGCGGCGCACGGCGGCGCTGGTCGCCACGCTGCTGCCCGGCGCGGCGGTGGAACTCGGCTTCCTGGAACTCGTCGCCCCGTCGATCGAGGATGCGGTCGCCGCGCTCGTGGGCCGTGGGTGCCGCGCCGTGGTGGCGGCGCCGGTGCTGCTGTTTCGCGCCGGCCACGCCCGGCGCGACGTGCCGGAGGCGCTGGCGGCGGCTGCCGCGCGGCATGGGCTCGCCGTGCGGCAGGCGGAGCCGCTCGGGTGCCACCCGGCCATCGTCGCGCTCGCGCGGCGGCGGCGGGCGGAGGCGCTGGCGGGGCGGGCCGCGGTGGCCGCGGCCGAGACCCGCCTCGTGGTGCTCGGTCGCGGCGCGAGTGATCCGCGGGCCGTCTGCCAGCTCTGCCGGCTGACGCTGGCCACGACGGCCGCTTGGCCGGCGCCGCCCCTGCATCTCGGCTTCGCGGCGGCGGCTCGCCCCACGCTCGACGAGGCGTTGGCTGAAGCCGGCGCGGCCGCCGGCGTGCGGCGGATCGTCGTCCAGCCGCACCTTTTGTTCAGCGGGCACGTAGAAGGGCAGGTCGACGCGGCCCTGGCCCGAGTCCGCGCGCGTCGTCCCGACATCGAATGGCTGCGGGCGGCTCGGCTCGGCGCCGATCCGGCGGTGGCGGCGGCCCTGGTCGCCCGGCTGATCGAAGTGGCACCGGAACTGCAAAATGCCGTTTCAGTCGCGGCAAATCAGACCTCGCCAAGGCCGTCGTGACTCGTCACAATGACGGTTCTCCGGAACGTTCTTTAGAAGGAGTAACCGCGTGACCCATTCAAGCCCGGCGAACCTGCTTCTCGGCCTGCGCCGCGTCTTCCTCCTGGCAGTGCTCGCTGTCGTCGCCACCGTGGTTCCCGCGGCGGAGCCCCCCCGCTCCGCACCCGCCATTCCGGTTGCCGGCGGCGGCCCGAAGCCCGGCCCCAACGATCGGGCGATCACGCTCGCCGTCCGCAACTTCCTCGAGCGGGAGCACTATTTGAACCGCCCGATCGACGACGAGGTGGCCCGGCGCTGGTTCAAGGGCTTCCTCGAGGCCCTCGATCCGATGAAGGTCTACTTCCTGCAAAGCGACGTCGACGCGTTTCTGCAGAAGCGGGATTCCCTCGACGACCTCGTCAAGCGCGGCGACGTGTCCTTCGCCTACGAGGTGCTGGCCCGGTTCCTGCAGCGGGTCGACGCCCGCCTGCCGCTGATCGAGCGGCTGCTGCAGACGCCCCAGGACTTCACCAAGGATGAATCGATCATCATCGACCGCGACGCCACCACCTGGGCGCGGAACGAGGCCGAGGCCGAGGACCTGTGGCGGCGGCGGATCAAGTACGACCTGCTCGTTCAGAAGATGGAGAAGACACCCGAGGCGGAGGCCAAGGAGAAGCTCCTGCGCCGCTACCGGAGCTTCGCCAAGCGGATGCACCAGATGACGGCCGACGAGCTGCTCGAGACCTACCTCTCCTCGCTCACCGCGAGCCTCGATCCGCACACGAGCTTCATGTCGCCCGGCACGCTGGAGAACTTTGAGATCCAGATGCGGCTCCAGCTCGACGGCATCGGGGCCTCGCTCAAGGGGGAGGACGGCCACACGACCGTCGCCGAGGTGGTGCCCGGCGGGGCGGCCGACCGCGACGGCCGGCTGAAGGCCAAGGATCGGATCATCGGCGTGGGGCAGGGGACCGATGGCGAGGTCGAGGATGTCGTCGATCTCAACCTCAACGAGGTGGTGAAGAAAGTCCGCGGCAAGCGCGGCACCGTCGTGCGGCTGAAGGTGATCCCGGTCGGTGAGACGGCCCCCAAGATCTACGACATCGTCCGCGACAAGATCGAGCTCAAGGACGCCGAGGCCCGGGGCGAGGTGATCGAGCACGGCAAGAAGGCCGACGGCGCGGCGTACCGGTTCGGCGTCATCAACCTGCCGAGCTTCTACATGGACATGGACGCCGCCCGACAGGGACAGGCTGAATACAAGAGCACCACGCGGGACTGCCGGCGGCTGCTCGACGATTTCCGGCAGAAAGGGGTCGACTGCGTCGTCCTCGACCTGCGGAACAACGGCGGCGGCTCGCTGCCCGAGGCGATATCGCTCACCGGGCTGTTCATCGATCGCGGCCCGGTCGTGCAGGTGAAGAAGAAGGACAAGTCGGTCGAGGTGTATGACGACACGGAGCCGGGCGTCTCCTGGTCGGGCCCGCTGGTGGTGCTCACCAACAAGTTCAGCGCCAGCGCCAGCGAGATCGTCGCCGGCGCCATTCAGGACTACGGCCGCGGCCTGCTCATCGGCGACAACGCCACCCACGGCAAGGGCACGGTGCAGAGCCTCCTCGACCTGGGGCGGCAGCTGTTCCAGCGGTTCGACAACGCCCCCTCGCTCGGCGCGATCAAGATCACGATGCAGCAGTTCTACCGTCCGTCGGGGGCCAGCACGCAGCTCGAGGGCGTGAAGAGCGACGTCGAACTGCCGAGCATCACGACCCACCTGCCGGTCAGCGAGTCGGACCTCGACTACGCGGTCGCGTTCGACCGCCTGCCGGCGGCGGGATTCCAGGCCGCCGGCCGGGTGAGCGAGCCGATGCTGGCGGCCCTGCGGCAGCAGTCGCAGACCCGCGTCGCCGCCCACGACGAGTTCAAGAAGCTTGCCGGCGACATCGAGCGGTATGAGCGGCGCAAGAAGGAGAAGACGCTCTCGCTGGTGGAAAGCGTGTTCGCGCAGCAGTGGAACGAGGGCAAGGCGGCCGAGGCCGAGGAGAAGAAACTCGAGGAGATGGAGTCGCACAAGCGGCCCGTTGTGAAGCGCGACTTCTACTTCGACGAGGCGATGAACGTGGCCGTCGACTACCTGCGGGCACTGGCCGGGGCCGCCGGGCTGGCCGGCGCCCCACAGCAGGCCGAAGTCGTGCGGCCGGTCACGCCGACGCCGGTGCCGGCGCCGCCGCGGTTCCAGACGCCCGTGCCGGTGCCCATCCCACAGTGACGTCCGGAGCGGCGGTCTCCGACTGTCGACCCCTGTAGCGGCGGTCTCTGACAGTCGAATCCGGCCTGTGGCTCCACGACCCGCATTCGCAAGCCTGGAGGCTTGCGCCACTGGCTTCAAGGGCCAGGAAGCGAAACTCCGGAGCCACGATGACGCGGGCCGTCGTGCGGCGTGGCCGGCGGGGTGGTTTTCGTACCTCGTGTCCCCGGGTTTCCACCCGGGGCTTCTTGAAATGCGCGTCGCTCCCCGCAAAAAGCCCCCGGCGGGAGCCGGGGGACTCCGGGTAGCATGACTTCCCGCGTGCCATCCGGTGCGGGGGCGAGCCTAGAAATCGCCTGCCGTCGTGCGGCATGGCCGGTGGGGTGGTTTTCGTACCCCGTGTCCCCGGGTTTCCACCCGGGGCTTCTTGAAATGCGCGTCGTTCCCCCCAAAAAGCCCCCGGCGGGAGCCGGGGGACTCCGGGATCGACAACCTTGTCGCCTTCCATGCGGCGGTACCCTGAGGCTCAGTCGACGAGCGTCGTGAGCGCGGCGAGCGGGTCGGGATGGGCCAGCCGGATCGGGAGGTCGGCGAACAGTCGCGCCGGGTCCACACGCTTGTCCGCGCCGCGACTCCGCGGGGCCACCGCGTCGAATCGCGGTGCGGGGCTGCCGGTGAGCGTGGCGAGCGTGCCGTACAAGTCGCGGCGGCGGACCGGCCGGCCGTCGGAGACCACGTAGAGCGGCCCGGGGGCGGCAGCCGCGGCGACGACACGGACGACCTCCGCGGCGTCGTCCACGTGGATCAGGTTTAGCCAGCTGTCGGGATCGGCGGCGATCGGCGTTCCCGCCCGCAGGTCGGCGATCCGTGGCAGCCGACCGGGGCCGTAGAGTCCGGCGAACCGCAACGCCACGCCCGGCCCCTTCAGGTGAGCCCGGAGGAGCGCCTCCGCCTCCAGCAGCACCCGGCCCGCCTCGCGGGTCGGGTGGGCGGGCGTGTCTTCGCGCACCACGCGGCCGTCCTCGTCGCCCCACACGCCCGTCGAACTCGAGAGGATGACGCGGGGCGAGCCCGGCAGGGCGGCGAGCAGGCGGGCGAGGCCGAGGACATGGACGTCGCGGTGCGTCGTGCCGGAGGACCGGTCGAAGCCCACTCCCCAGAAGACCGTGGCCGCGTCGGGCAGCCCGGCAGCGGGAAAGTCGGGATCCGTGACGTCGGCCACGAGCGGCTCCAGGCCGAGCCGCGCGAGCTCGTCCGCCCGCTCCCGCCGACGGGTCACGGCCACGACGCGGTCACCCGTGGCCAGCCAGCGGGCGGCGACCCGCGTGCCCAGGTAGCCGCAGCCCACGACGAGCCGCGTGGCCGGTTCCGCCGCGGCGACTGTTCGGCTCGGAGCGGTCATCCGTCGAGCGGCCGGGCAGCCGACTCCGCGTCACCATGCCGCTGGGCGTCGATCCACGACGCGAGCACGACCTGGGCGGCGACGGCGTCGGCCCGGGCCTTCTTGCGGCCCCGCGAGAGGCCGACGCCCGCGAGCATGCCGGCGGCCTCGCGGGAGCTGTACCGCTCGTCGTGAAAGGCGACCGGGAGGCCGGTGATCCGGCCGAGCCAGGCCCCGAACCGCTCCACCTCGGCCGACATCGCGCTCGTGGTGCCATCGGCGTGCACCGGCAGGCCGACGACGAACCCGACGACCGCCTCGGCGGCGGCGAGGCGGCTGAAGAAGGCCGCGTCGGCCTCGTGGTCGCCGCGCGTCTCGTGGATGCACAGCGGGCTCGCCAGGATCCGCTCGGCGTCGCAGACGGCGACGCCGATGCGGCGGCGACCGTAATCGACGCCGGCGACGCGGCCCGGCGGAATCGACTGTGAGCGGGGCGTGGTCATTCGGCGGTCGGCGGCGCGGCGGGCAGGGCGGCGGGGAAGCGGCCGGTCGCCAGGAACTCGCGGGTCGCCCGTTGCACGGCGGCGTCGCGCATCATGGCGGCATGGTGCACGGGGAGGACGACAAAGTCGGCGGCGCCGGGGAGCCGGGTCTCCGCGACGCGAACCACCGCATCGTCGTCGCCGGCCAGCAGCGGGCTGTAGCCGTCTGCGTCCCCCTTGCCGCCGGCCACGATTCCGAACGGGCACTCAGGCACGGCCAGCCCCGGCTCCACCCGCTGCCACTCGACGACCAGATCCCGGGCGGCGCCTTCGGCCGTCGCGGCGACGCCCCAGATTCGCGAGGCCATGCGGGCCAGGTCGGAGCCCTGATTGGGCGGACCGAGCATCACCAAGCGATGCACGCGGCCGCGGTCGGCCGGGGCGGCGATTGCCAGCCAGCGGCGGACGACGAGATTGCCGAGGCTGTGACCGACGAAACTGATCCGCTTCGCCGCCGGCAGGCCGGCCACCACGGCGGCCAGCGCCCGGCCGTGGGCGTCGATGTCGGCCTTCACGCTGGCGTAGCCGAAGGTCAGCACCGTGGCGTCGAGCGACCGCCGCAGGTGCTCGGCGAGCGGCTGCATCGAGGCCCGCCCCTCGCCCAAGCCGTGCAGGAGGATCACCGTTTCACCGGCGACGGGCGGCACACGGCCAGACGCGGCGAGGGCCGTGAAGGCCGTGCGGCACTCGTCCGCCGTGCCGTCGCGGACGAGCCCGTCGGCCGGATCGAGGATCCGACAGGCGGTCGTGCCCGGCCGGCGCTGCAGCCGCCAGTCGTGGAGCACCGCCTCGTCCGTCCACTCGAGCGCCTCGCGCGATCGACGGGCCGCCTCCAGCCAGGCGGCGTCGCGGCGGTGCACGGCGTCAGCCGCCGTCTCGTCGGCTCGGCCGGCTGCCGCCAGGGCCGCCATCACGAGCACCGCCGCCGTCAGCCGACTCCCGTTCACAGATACTCCTGCCAGCCGCGTTGCTCGAGCTCCGCAACCACCTTCCGCACGGTCTCCTCACGGGTCCGGTCGGCCACGAGCGTCGCGTCCGGGGTGTGCACCACAAGCATATCCTCGAGCCCCATGGTGACGACCAGGTGGTCGCCCGCGGCGTGCACGATCGTGCGCACCGAATCGATGCCCAGGTGCCGGCCGACGATCGTGTTGCCCTCGGCGTCCACACCCCGCTGCCGGGCCACCGCGGACCAGCCGCCGAGGTCGTCCCACGTGAACGGCGCCTCGATGACGACCACGTCGGCCGCGTGCTCGAGCACCGCGTAGTCGATCGAGATCCCCTTGATGGCGGCGAACTCACGGGCGAAGACCGCCTCGCGGTCGGGGCCGTCCCAGGCGGCGGCGATCCGCTCCAGGTGGGCGAGACAGTCGGGCTGCCGCTCGCGGAGCGCGGCGAGGATCGTGGCCGCCTTCCAGACGAAGATCCCGGCATTCCACAGGGAGTCACCGGCGGCCAGGTATTCCGCGGCGACCTGGGCCGGCGGCTTCTCCCGGAACCGCGCAACCACGTGGGCCGGCGCGGCGCCGGGGGCGACGGCGAGCGCGGCCCCCTGCTGGATGTAACCGAAACTTTCGGCGGGATACGTCGGCCGGATGCCGAAGGTCACCAGGCGGCCCGGCGCCGCCTCGACCAGCGCCGCCGCCTGGCGGATCGCGTCCTGGAACTTCGCGGCCGGCGCGATCACGTGGTCGGAGGGCATGACCGCCATCGTGGCGTCGGGATCGTGCCGCGACACGAGCAGGGCGGCGAGCCCGATGCAGGGGGCGGTGTCCCGCTTGCAGGGCTCGCCCACGAGCCCTGACTCGGGCACCTGCGGCAGTTGGCGGCGGGCCGCGTCGAGCAGCCGCGCCGACGTCACCACCAGGACACGCTCCGGCGGCACCAGTCCCTCGAGCCGGGCGACGGTGTCTTCGAGCAGCGTGCGTTCGCCTGCCAAGGGCAGCAGTTGCTTGGGAAGCGCGGCCCGGCTGGCCGGCCAGAAACGCGTGCCCGAACCCCCCGCCATCACGATCGCATGCAACATCCCCCGCACTCCTTTCTGGTTCGTCAGGGCCGCGTTCAGATGCGGCCGCGGACCCACATCCAGAGAATGAATCCCAGCAGTGGAAATCCGCCAAAGATCACGCCGTAGGTGAAGATCGTCGTCCAGACGTGTCGCGGCCAACGTGCCATCAAGCCCTCATTCCGAACTGCGGACCAGCAGATCGACCGGAATCTCCAGCGGTTCCTCGGCGGGCTCGGCGAGCCGCACCTCCACCCGCACGCCCCATGGGAGCACCTCGGCCGCCGTCACCGTCGCCTCGACGCCGTCGTAGTCGGTCGATACCGCGACGGCGGGCGTCGTCGCGAAGGCGGGGCAGAAGCCGACGTGTCCGTGGGCGAGTCGGGTTCCGGCCCCGACCTCGACGTTGATCCGACCCCGGAGGCGGTCGCCGCCCTCGTGGGCGTCATACCGGGTGAACCGCTGGCGGAGACGGCCTGGCAGCCGGGCGGCGACAGGGCGGGGGCGGCGGCGGGCGGGCGCCGAACGCGTGGGCCGGCAGTGGCCTCCGGCCGGCCGCGCCGACCCCGGTCGCGGGCCGATCGCCACGGCGGCCGCCGCGATCGCGATCGCCAGTGCCGTGGCCGCGGCCTCGAGCCAGGTCGCGGTACGCGGCGGCAGGGCCACCGCCGCCACGGCCAGCACGAGCCCCGCCCGCGCGGCATGGGACGCCAGACGGGGGCCGCCTGACCGCAGCGCCGCGTCGGCGAGCGCCACGAGTGCCGCGCCCGCAGCGGTCACCGGCAGCACGACCCCGGGGCCGACCGCGGCGTCGAAGCCCACCGCCACGCGGCGGGCCACGAGCACGAGGCCCGCCGTCAGGGCGGCCGCAGCCGCGCCGCCTCCGAGGGCGGTCGCGACCAGGGCCGCGAGGCCGTCGAGGCCGGCGGCAGCCGGCCAGCCGCCACGGCGGGTGGAGGAGGCCGTCATGCCCGCGTCAGGCCATCGCGGCGGCGTTGGCCGCCTCGGCCAGAGCCGCTGCCCGGTCGGTCTGCTCCCAGCTGAAGCCGTCGCGGCCGAAGTGGCCGCCGGCCGCCGTCTTGCGGTAGATCGGCCGGCGCAGGTCGAGGTAGTCGATGATGCCGCGAGGCGTGAGCGGGAAGAACTCGCGGACCAGCTCGCACAGCCGCTGGTCCTCGACCTTGCCCGTGCCCTCGGTGTCGACGTGCACGCTCACCGGCTCGCTGACGCCGATCGCGTAGGCGAGCTGCACCTCGCAGCGGTCGGCGAGGCCGGCCGCGACGATGTTCTTGGCGACGTGGCGGGCCATGTAGGCGGCGCTGCGGTCGACCTTGGTCGGATCCTTACCGGAGAAGGCGCCGCCCCCGTGCCGACCCCAGCCGCCGTAGGTGTCGACGATGATCTTGCGGCCGGTCAGGCCACAGTCGCCGTGCGGGCCGCCGACCACGAACCGCCCCGTGGGGTTGATGTGGTAGGTGACGGCGCTCGTGTCGAGGTCCTTCGGCAGCAGCGGCTTGACGATCTTCTCGACGATGAACTTCTTGATGTCCTCGTTCGACACGTGGGGGGCATGCTGCGTGGAGACCACGACGGTGTCGATCCGGGTCGGCTTGTTGCCCTCGTACTCCACCGTGACCTGGCTCTTGGAATCGGGCCGCAGCCAGTCGACCTCGCCCTTCTGGCGGGCCTCGGTGAGCCGGTTGAGGATCCGGTGCGAGAGCGCGATCGGCAGGGGCATCAGCTCCGGCGTCTCGTTGCATGCATAGCCGAACATCAGCCCCTGGTCGCCGGCACCGATGTCCTTGCCCTTGGCCTCGTCCTCATTGACGCCCATGGCGATGTCGCCCGACTGCTTGCCGACGGCCACGAGCACGGAGCAGGTGTCGGCGGCGATCCCCATCTCGTCGTCGGTGTAGCCCACCTCACGGATCACGTTGCGAACCACCTGTTGGTAGTCGATCGTGCCCTTGGAGGTGATCTCGCCGGCGATCACGGCCAGGCCGGTCGTGACCATCGTCTCGCAGGCGACGCGGCTCCGCGGGTCCTGGGCGAGATACGCGTCGAGCACGCCGTCGGAGATCTGGTCCGCCAACTTGTCCGGGTGGCCCATGCTGACCGACTCGCTCGTGAACAGATACTTTCCTTGAGACACGTTCCAGCCTCGTGCTTGCTAGGGGATTGGTGGAAGGTTCGGTGGCCTGGCGGCTCCGGACGGAAGACCAGGATTATCGGGGGCGGGCCGCGGAACGGCAACCGGCCGGCCTGCGGCCCGTGTCATGCCCGCCCGGCCGCCGCGGCGGCCAGGCGGTCGAG
Source organism: Planctomycetaceae bacterium (assembly GCA_021300535.1). Lineage (GTDB taxonomy): Bacteria > Planctomycetota > Planctomycetia > Pirellulales > UBA1268 > QWPN01. Next base: position 57,000 of record JAJTED010000015.1, read on the forward strand.
GATCAACCGGGCCGTGGTCGCCGTGGCGCCGCGCTGGGCGGCCACGAACGTGGCGGCCCGGCGACCGAGGGCGGCTGCCCATGCCGGCTGCTGCAGGCAGCGGGCCACGAAGGCGTGAAGTTCGCGGCCGTCGGCGACCACTACCGCGGCCTGCACTGCCAGCAACCGCGCCACTTCGTCTTGGAAGTTTCGGGTGTGCGGGCCGAAGGAGACCGCCGCCCCGTAGGCCGCCGGCTCGAGCATGTTCTGCCCGCCCCGCTTGCCGTCGAGGCTGCCCCCTACGAAGGCGATCGTGGCCGTGCCCCACCACCAGGCCAGCTCGCCCGTCGCATCGACCAGCAGCACCCGCACGGCGGGATCCGCGGCCGCCTGCTCGATCTGGCTCCGCGGCTGCCACCGCAGGCCGAGACCGTCGAGGGTGGCGCCGATCTCGGCCGCCCGCTCGACGTGCCGCGGCACGATCACCAGCCGCAGGGCGGGATGCAATGCGCGGAGTGCCACGAAGGCCTCCGCCGCCAGCCGCTCCTCGGGGGCCTGCGTGCTGCCGGCGAGGAACACGATGTCATCCGCCGCGAACCCGGCGAGCAGACGCAGCCGCTCGATCTCGGGCGTGTTGCGATCGCCCCGCACGCCGTCGAACTTCATCGAGCCGGTCACCACGACCTCCGGGGCACCGAGGGCCGCGAACCGATCGGCGTCGGCCTGCGACCGGGCGACGACGAGCCCCACGCGGCCGAGCATCCGCCGCACGAGCGGGCGGATCCGGGCGTAGCCGGCGGCACTCCGCTCGCTCATCCGCGCGTTGGCGACGACGATCGGGATGCCGCGGCGCCGGACTCGGGCCAGCAGGTTCGGCCACAGTTCGAGCTCACCGAGGACGAGCAGGTCGGGGCGGACGCGGTCGAGCGCCCGGTCCACCGCCCAGGTAAAGTCGAGCGGGCAGGGGAACGACCGCGCGGCGCCGACCCGTTTCGCCGCCACTTCGAGGCCCGTGGTCGTGGAGCTCGAGAGCACGCAGTCGACCGTCCGGCCGGCGGCCTCCGCCTGGCGGCAGATCTCGGCGGCGAGCGCGGAGAGCAGCTGCACCTCGCCCACGCTCACGCCGTGCAGCCAGATCCGCGCCGCGCCCGCGGGCTGCGGCGGCACCGTGACCGCTCCGGTGAATCGGGTCCATGGCGCCGCCACCGGCCGGCCACCCGAGAGCTTCCGCCATGCGACCCAGGGCAGAAGCGCGACGAACGCGACGAGGTAGAGGACGTCGAGGAGCATCGAAGATTCAGAGTTCAAGCATGGGGACGGGGCCGCTCTGGCTGGTCCCAGCGACGGTGCGAGGTGAGCGCCGGTGAGGGGCTGTCCACGCCCCGTCGCCGGACGTTCGCTGCGCCCAGAGGCTTTCGCGCCGTCGCCGCCATCCCGGCGTCGGCTCCGGCTTACGGTAGCCGGGCTGAGCCCGGCTACCAAGGCACATTTCCCGGGTCTGAAAACGATCCCGCCGTCCATGCCGAGAGGCGGCATCTGCTTCCCTGGTGCGAACCCGTATCGCATGGCAGGCGGGAAGGTGTGCGACCCGGAGTCCCCCGGCTTC
>JAJTED010000123.1 GCA_021300535.1 Planctomycetaceae bacterium
CCCCGGAATGTCGAGGCTGCGGAGTTCCGCGACCGCCGCGGCCGACAGGCAGCAGCCGCAGAGCTTGCCGCGGGGCAGCGCCCCCCGATCGATCACGATCACCCGCAGCCCATGTCGCGCCAGCCGCAGGGCGGCCGCACCACCGGCCGGCCCGGCGCCGACGATCACCACGTCCCAGCACAGCGCCGCGGCGGCGTCGAGGTCGATGGTCGCCGCGACACTGCTCATGCCGTGCCCCCGCGTGCAGGAGGCGGAGTGCGCCGCCACTCGATGAGCACCCGCTCGGGCCAGGTGCGCCGCACCGTCGCCGCCGCCATCCCCGCCTGGGCCAGCAACTCGTGATATTCGGGGATCGTGCGGGCGGCCCGCACGGAGAGCGGTCCGTCGATCCGTGCCACCCGCGACGACGCCAGCACGGACGTGCCAATCACCGCCAGCGCGAGGCCGAGGCGGCTGCGGATCAGGTCGGAAATCACGATCCCCACACGGGCGGCCGTCGCCATGTGGCCCAGCAGCGCGACGGCGTCGGCGTCGTCGAGGTGGTGGAGAAACAGCGAACTGACGGCGACGTCGCACGGCGGCAAGCCCGACTCGAGCACGTCGCGGACGGCGAAGGCCGCCGGGCTGCCGCGGTCGTGGGCGAGTTGCGTGGCCCGCTCGATCGCCCGTGGGCTGATGTCGATCCCCACGACCTGCGGACGCGGGCCCACAGTGGACCGAGAAAGCCGGCGTGCCACGGCGACCGTCACGTCACCGCCACCACAGGCCACGTCCACGACCGTGACCGTGTCAGCGGTCGGTGGCCGCATGGCGGCGACCGCCCCGGCCACATGCGCGGCCGTTCGCGAGACGGCATTGATCGTCGCCAGAGCCCCGAGCGCCTCCGCATGTTCGGCCGCCGGCAGTGCCGGATCGTCCATCAGCTCCGCCGCGCGAGACATCGGCAGCGACCAGAGAGGCATCGGCACGCTCGACGCGGGTGGCGGGAACTAGGGCTACCGAGTGAGTATAGACTGCGCGACACCAGGGATAGTCCGGCCAATGGCACTTCCGCAACGGTTTCCGTGCTGATGAGCCACTGATGATCCTTCGGGGAGAGCGGCATGGGAGTCCGGAGGCGGTTTCCCGAGACGCCGAAACACCGCTCACGCCCCGCTGCGATGGCGATTTTCTCGCCTCGGCGCAGACCGTCTCCCGGGTCGCCCGTCTGGGGCCTTGATGCCTCGCGTCCGGCACCGGTCAGAGGCTGTGGATGTCGATCACGGGCAGCTCGTCGGGCGACACCTGAACCGCTGCGCGGTCGTCATCAGCCTGGACAAGCTGGCCCCAGTCCGTGGGCGGGCCACGAGCGGGAGAGACGGGAGGCGGATCGTGTGGTTCGCCGAGGTGTTTGAGAATCTGACTTCACGCGGGCGAAGCCATCCTGGCCTTCGCCCGCTTGCGAACCCCCGGTTCGAAGTGAGCCGGCTCCTGCCGGCCGTCTTCTCTGAGCCGGATGTCGCCGCCACAGGTGGGGCACGCAAGTGGAAACTCCTCCCCCGCCCGGGCCAGGAGTTTCGCCCAGGCGATCCGTGACGTGTCGTGCGAGCGGTGCTTTTGCTTCGCGTCGCAGCAGCCTTCCGGGTCGCGACCTTCGTTCCCTTATCCGCCGTTCATGGCCTCCCGTGGCTTGCCAATGTTCCTGATCGCCAGCGCCGTGACGGCTTTTCGCAGTTTGTGGTTCGGCGCAAACACGCCGCGGCGTCGAGCAGGCGAGCGAGCCGGAACCAGCGGATCACCCGACGACGGACCCGCGCGGTGAGCGCGGCCAGATCGGCGTGCGAGATCGGTCGGACCGGCAGGAACGCCAACGGGGAAGCAGCGCAGCCGCTTCGGCACGGAGATCACCCACTGTCGCACGGGCACCGGGGGGATGACGTGATCGACGAGATGGGCGGCGGTCTGCGCCAGGGGATCCGGCAGCCGGCAGCGGACTCCTGGCCTGCTACGAACTCTCGCTGGAAGGGCCGCGCGAATGCTGGAAGCTCGAGGACACCGCGGAGAACCGCCACGGGATCCCGCCCGACCCCGGCATGAACCGCCGGATCTCCATCCGGGACGGCATCGGGTACCTCCTGGTTGGTGAAGAGCAGAAGCTGGTGTCGGTGGACATGAACACCGGCAAGATCCTGCAGCGGGATTCCGAGGCGCTGCCCGGCACGGCCTGCAGTCCAGTCGTGGCCGAGGACCGCCTCTTCATTCCCCCGGACAGCGCGCATTCGTGGGGCGGTGTGAAAGTACTGGTGTTTGCGCTGATGCCGGGGCGGGGGGCTGTTGTGACGCGAATCCGAATCAAAAGCCCCGCTCCCACGACACGTCACGGATTGCCTGGGCCAAGCTGATGGCGAGGGTCGGGGAGGAGTTTTCGCTTGAGTGCCCGAACTGCGGCGGCGACACCCGGCTGATCGCGTTCAGGCTGTTTTACCAGTGCGAAACCATCCCTGGCCTTCGCACTGTTGGCAACCTCCGGTTGCTGCGGACATCCTGTCCGCGAGCCGGGGCCGATCCGGAAAATGCTCGCGCATCTTGGCGAACCGCTCGAGCTGCCACCGGTGTCGCCCGCTCGTGGCCCGCCCACCGACTGGGGCGACCTCGTGCAGATCCATGACGATCGCGAAGAACAGACCCCGTTGCTTGGGCTTCAGTGCCACAAACCGCGTCTTTCCGTCCCTTTGGGTTACCTTCTTCCAGGGCATGATCGGCCCAAAGCGTAACCCATCTGTTCGGATAGTTTGTTACCAATCAGTGCGGATCATACCCGATCATCGGGTTGCCCGGTGAGGTTCCCAATCCAGCACCTGCCCCAGTTCGAGCAGGCGAGCCCGCAGACGTGAGTAGTCCACCTGCTGCACCGGTATTCCCTCGGCGACCGCCATCGCCGCAGCAACGGCAGCGCTCTCTCCGAGCACCATGAATACCGGCTCCATCCTGATCGAACCGTAGGCGATGTGCGAGGCCGAGAGGCATACGGGGACAAGCAGGTTGGTGCATTCCTCCAGCCGGGGAACGACGGCCCTGTAGGACACCGGGTAAGGTCCGGCGACCTTGACCTGGACATTGCCTTCATTGCGCACCCAACCGTCGCGATAGTAGCGCATCACATTGTGTGAATCCATGCCGTAGGCGGCGCAGCCGATCCCGTCCGAGATCACCTCGTCTCGCCGGCAATGACGCTCGGTCATGACAAGGGCACCGATCATGCGGCGAGCCTCGCGGATGTAGAGTTGGTGCGGCCATCCGCCGTTGTCGACGAACTCGTCCTTCGGGAGGCCCCATTGAGCAGCCTGCGCCCTCGCTTCAGGCGGACAGCGCGGGTCGTTCTGCAGGAACCAGAGCAGCCCCTGAACGTAGTCGACGTGGTCCCGGTAGATCCTCTCGCGGGTCGTGTAGTCGCCGTTCGGATATTCGTAATTCGCCCCGACGTGGTTGGTTGAGAATCCGCCCTGGTTGTTCAGGTCGGTCTTGCCGTTCGGCATCGGGCGGTTGAGGTCGAGTGCGTCGAAACGACCAGCCTCGATGTAGCGGGCGAGCAACTCGTAGCGCATCGGATCATAGCCCGCCGGCTTCGGCAGCGGGCGCCGGTTCCGAGGGACCGCGGTCAGACACACGCGGAAGTTGTACGCTTGAACGCGGTGATCGCCCACCCCGGTCGGAGGAGGCAGGTCCGGGGAGATGCCCGGCAGGAGGCCGCTCGACGGATCGCCGCGGATCACGTGGGGATCGAGAGGGAAGAAGAACTTGTGCCAGTGCAAACGATCCATGTCGGGCTGCGAGCCGTTGAGGGTCTCCCCATAGACGGAATTCGATTCGCGGCCGACGTGATAGGAGACTCCAGCCTCGGCCATCACATCGCCCTCGTAGCTGGCGTCGATGAAGACCTTGCCGGAGGCACGGCGACCGGACTCCATGCGAAGTTCTGTGATTTTCGGACCCACGCGACGGACGCCATCGTTTAGGTCGAGGCGCTCCCCCAGCCAGACGGTGACGCCGGAGGACTTGATCCACTGGTTGAAGATGGCCTCCGCCACGCTTGGCTCGAACGTCCACATCGAGTCTTCGCCAGGCTGGGTTGTGGATTGCCCCCCCCCGGCCTTGTAGGTTCCCTGTTCCTGCCATCGCCACGCCTCAGGGCGGGCATAGTGACGGGCGATCCGGCGGTAAAACTCCCTGGCCATCCCGCCGATCGCGTTCTTGTTCCCCAGATCGGTCTGCCCGAGCCCGCTGGCAGTCATGCCGCCCAAATGCCGGCCGGGCTCGATCAGGAGAACGTTGAGGCCGAGGTCGCTCGCGCGGATCGCCGCGACGACTCCCGCGGATGTACCAGCGTACACGACCACGTCGGCGGACTCGAGCGAGCTGCTCTCTCCACCCGCAACGACAGACAGTCTCGCGGTCGCGAAAATCGCGGCAGCGAGCACGAGGCGTCGCATCATCATTTGAAGAAACACCGGGCCTGAGGAGCCGCAAGCGGCGCAGCGATCGAACCGTTAGCCGCGCTGAAGGATAGCATGGACAATGCCACTTCCCCAAGCATCGCCCGACTCATGACACACAAGGGACAGGCATAATCCTTGACGCGGCCACTGGCCGCTGGTGGCGGACATAGCCGGCCACCTCAATACCAAGGGCACGGCGATCGCCAGCTACCAGAGCCAGTTTCCGCCGAAAAAGGCCCACGTCCAGGCGTCGGCCGACGAGTTGCCGCTGAGCGATATCCGCAGCCTCTAACCCCCGATTCGCGACTTGCTCGTCAGCCCGGAGACCATTGTGACGTGCTTTTGGCCGGCCCATTGCTCGCGGGACAGCCAGCAGCAACGTGTGCCCGGCCGGCATCGAGGCTCTCTGTCGCAATCCTCGTGTTGCCAGAGCGCACAAGGATCGTTTTTATGACCTCAAAAGGAGATAGTTATGGACTCTATTGCGGTCAACGAGCTGAAACGGCCTCGGGCAGTTCGGGAAAGGCTGGCTGCCGCCGAGGAGATGATTCTCTCCAGCAACGGCCGGCCCATGGCCGTGATCATGTACGTCGATGAGGAAGACGATCCAGAGGACGTGTTAAAGGCAGCCAGAGAGGCTCGCAGCCTGATTGCCCTCCGCCGAATTCGGGAGCGGGCTCGTCGCACGGGTGCGGACACATTGTCGGGCCCGCAAATCGATGGCGTGATTGCCGCGGCTCGTCGCGACAGAAAGCGACCCTCATGAGTGACCGCCCGCGTGTTGCGGTCGTAGATATGAATGTCCTGGTGTCCGGATTTCTGAGTCCACATGGCGCGCCCGGCCACATCGTTGAGTGGCTGAGAAGTGGCGCGGTGCGCGCAAGCCTTGATGACAGGATCATCTCGGAATATGAGGCGGTGCTGGCTCGTCCGGAGTTCAACCTTCCACGACACGAAGTGGCGATCGTGCTCAGACGCATTCAAGCCCAGGCTGAGTACGCGGTAGTCCACCCTGCCCATGTCGTTCGAGGCCTACCGGATACCGACGACGCACCGTTCGCGGGATGTGCGCTCGCGCTCGAATGCCCCCTTGTGTCGGGCAACTCGCGACACTTCCCCGCTGCGGCCGTCGTAAACCTGAAGATTCTCACTCCCCGCCAGTTCGTTGACGGCAGCGGGAAAGCGTGAGAGCGTTCTTCGTGCAGGTGGACGGCAGGGACGTCGTCCGGCGGGGTGAAACCTGGCACGAGCATCGGTCGGGCTCCGGCGGGAAGTTCATGCCGCTCGACATTGGCCTGCCTTGGAAATCCTGATCCAGGCGATATGAAGGTCTACTGCCCTACGGGTAAGGAGACTTTCGATGCCGTGGAGGGCGAGCCAACGCCCGACTGGTCGCACCGTGCTGCGACCACGACGGGCCAAGCCTGCCGGGGGCTGTGCTTCGCGCCGGCGCATCCCTGCGGGCCTGCGGCGGCTTACGGCGAGGCTCGCCCGGAGGGCGAGCCAACGCCCGGCTGGTCGCACCGTGCTGCGACCACGACGGGCCAAGCCTGCCGGGGGGCTGTGATTCGCGCCGGCGCATCCCTTCGGGCCTGCGGCGGCTTACGCGAGGCTCGCCCGGAGGGCGAGCCAACGCCCGGCTGGTCGCACCGTGCTGCGACCACGCCGGGCCAAGCCTGCCGGGGCCATGGATGGCCCGGCAGGCGTGAAGCTAGTACCCGCCCCAGGGCCCGCGGACGGCGTTCACGCCGAACTGCACCGTGTCGCTGGGCTGGTTCGGAGTCGGCAGGAAGCCGCCCGCACCACCGCCGCCCACCGCGCCCGGGCCGGGATACGGCCGCCGAAACTGATGATAGATCGGTGCCACCCGCGAACTGGGCACGCCCCAGGAATACTGCGTCTGGAACTCGGCCGTCGGCGGCACCACCAACGCGATCGGCCGCCCCTCCCACGGGTCATACCAGGCGCTGTGCCAAGCCTTGCCCTGGCTGCGGAGGAAGTACCGCTTCTCCCAGGCGTTGTATTTGCAGTGCTCGTGCAGGCCGCCGCTCATGCCGTAGCTACACGGCCCGCCGACCGGATGACCGCACAGGCTGCACTTCCCGCAGTGGCCATGCTGGCACAGGCCGTGCTTGCAGCCATGACCGCAGGGACCGCAGCGGTGGCAGTGGCCGTGATGGCAGCCGGCCGGAGGACATCCCTGCGGGCGACAGCCGTTCGGACCACATCCCGCCTGGGTGCAGCCGTGGTGGCCATGCCCGCCGGCGGCCGCGACGCCGACGACGAGCCAGCCCATGAAGATCGCGACGGCGCATGCCGCAGCGGCCCGTTCCAGGATTCGATGCATGGGATTTCCGTTCCTCACCACCAGTAGGCGTGCACGTCGGTCCGCATTCCCATCACGCCCGCCGGGCGGATGTAGCGGCGCCGATGCTTGTACAGAAACTCGTGCGGCATGAAGGGCGGGTAAGTGTGCCAGGTGTGGCCCACGCGCGGCGGCACGGGCCGTGGCGACACGTAGAGCTGCGCCCCCACACCTGGATACGCCCCGGCCGGCACCGGCGGCACGTAAAAGTTGTAGAACACGTCCGGCGTCGGGGCCTCGACGCCGCCGTCGATCGGAATCGCTACGGCGACCCCGCCACACTCCATCCCGATCACCACCGCCGTCAGCACCGCGGCCTTGAGCCATCCTGCTCGTCGCATCGCCTCACCTCGTGAACGGGAACCCGCGCCGCGGTGCGCCGCGCAGTGCTGGTGGATTCGGCACGCCCGTTGCGACCGCATCACTGCCCGCCCCGGGCCACCGCTGCCTCTGCCCGACAGGCACAACTTCCGGGGCCAAACCGCAGTCAAAGGTCACTCGACCCGGCGCGGAGCCCTTGCCCGCAGCATCGCGTTAACCCGCAAAGCCAGCCCCTCTTGCCAAGCCCGCCATCCGGGATCACAGTCTGGATTCGGGAGACATTGAAAATGCCGATTGCTTCCTGCCTGCCACGATAGGGCCAGGGGTTCCCCTGCCATATCGCCGGGCTATGGAAGCAAGCGCAGGCATGGATGCCGAAGCGCAGCGGACATGCAGTGAGCGGAGGGCCGGAGGCCCGCAGAGAACGTCCGGCGGTGCCCGCGGCCCCCGCGGCGGCGGCACCGTCCACCAATGGCCAGGCCAAGCCGGCCGCCAAGCGGCGGGCCACGGCCCAGACCCTGGCCGCCGGCCAACGCGACATTTCCGTCAGCGAGTTCTTCGCCAAGAACCGGCACCTCCTTGGCTTCGACTCGCCCCGCAAGGCGCTGCTCACGAGCGTCAAGGAGGCGGTGGACAACTCGCTCGACGCCTGCGAGGAGGCCGGCATCCTCCCCGAGATCTGGGTCCGCATCGAGCAGGTGGGCGAGAGCGGCAGCCGTTACCGTATGAGCGTGCAGGACAACGGCCCGGGCATCGTCAGCAAGCAGATCCCGCTCATCTTCGGCAAGCTGCTCTACGGCTCGAAGTTTCACCGCCTGCGAATGAGCCGCGGCCAGCAGGGCATCGGCATCTCGGCCGCCGGCATGTACGGCGTGCTCACCACCGGCAAGCCGGTGAAGATCATCTCCAAGATCGACGCCAAGCACGCGGCCCACTACTCCGAGCTGCGGATCGACACCAAGACCAATCAGCCCGAGATCCTCAACGGCAAGGGGGACGGCGTCGACATCCCCGCCGGCAAGAGCGGCGCGGAGCTGATGAAGAAGCACGCGATCGAGTGGGTGGCCGAGAACGACAAGGGCGAGCCGATCGAGCACGGCACCCGCGTGACGATCGAGATGGAGGCCAAGTTCCAGCGCGGCCGGGGGAGCGTCGAGGAATACCTCGAGCAGACCGCGATCGCCAACCCGCACGCGCGGATCCACTTCCAGGGGCCCGACGGCCCGGAGCGGATCCTGGAGCGGTCGAGCGACGACCTGCCGCCGGAGCCGAAGGAGATCAAGCCGCATCCCTACGGCGTGGAACTCGGCCGGCTGGTGACGATGCTCCAGGAGCAGCCAAAGCTCACGCTCGCGCAGTTCCTCACGCAGTCGTTCTCCCGCGTCTCCCACGGCACGGCCAAGAAGATCTGCGACACCGCCAAGCTCTCGACCCGCGTGACGACGGGCAAGCTCGGCCGCGGCGAGGCCGACGCCCTCTTCAAGGCCATCCAAGACACCAAGATCCCGCCGCCGGCCACCGACTGCATCGTGCCGATCGGCGAGCAGCGGCTGCTGGCCGGCCTGCGCCAGGTCGTGCCGGGCGAGTTTTTCACGGCCGCGACCCGGCCCCCATCGGTCTACCGGGGCAATCCCTTCGTGATCGAGGCGGCGCTGGCTTACGGCGGCGGCGTGGCGGCCCAGAAGATCACCCGCGAGGCGCTTGGGGAGATCGCCTCCGAGAGCGATGCCCGCAGCCTGCGGCAGTTTCTCACCACCACCTTCACGGGCATGGGGGGCGAGGCGGCCGACAAGATTCTCGCCGAGGCTCAGCTCGCGCCGCGGCAGAGCCCCGCGAAGCTGAAGAAGCCGCAGCTTGACGCCCTCTATGCCGCGATGCAGGACGTGAGCGTCGACGAGGGGCAGAGCATGACGGTGCTGCGGTACGCCAATCGCGTGCCGCTCCAGTTCCAGCCCGCCGCCTGCGCGGTCACACAGACGATCACCTCGACCAACTGGCGGTCCTACGGGCTCTCGCAGTCGCGGGGCGGCCTGCCGAGCGGGCCGGTCACGGCGATGGTGCACGTCGCCAGCGTGTGGGTGCCGTTCACGAGTGAGTCGAAGGAGGCGATCGCCTCGTACCCGGAGATCCAAAAGGAGATCCGTCTGGCCCTGCAGGCCGTGGGCCGCAAGCTCGGCATGTACCTGCGGCGCCGGCTGCGGGTGGCCCAGGAAGGGCAGCGGCGGAGCATCTTCCTCCGGTATCTCGGCGAGGTCGCCACCGCCGTGTCGCAGATCAACGGCAGCGACCGGGCGAAGCTCTACGAGCAGCTGCTCGCCGTCGCCAAGAAGCGGACGGCCGAGGCCGACGTGAAGCTCGACGACCGTGGCCGCCCCATCCAGGACGAGGAGGAACTCGAGCTCGGCGACAACTGCATCATCGTGCCGCAGGTCATCCCGGGGCAGACGGATGCGGACGCAGCCCTTCCGAAACAGGAAAAGAAGGCGACGGGCAGGAAGTCGAAAATCGCGACGGTCGAGGGCGACGCGGCCGAGCCTGCCGACGACGGTGAGCCGCGGGCGAAAAAGCCGGCCCGGAAAGCCGCGAAGCAGCCGGCCAAGAAGCGGCGATGAGCCGCTCCGACCCGCTGGTGTTGGGCGTGGACTTCACCTCGGCGCCCACCGCCCGGAAGCCGATCACGGTGGCCGTGGGCCGGCTCGTCAGCCGCCGCAGCGGCAGCCGTTACGTGCTCGAGGCGATTCGCGGGCTCGAGAGCCTCGACGCGTTCTCCGCGCTGCTGCACGAGCCGGGCCCGTGGATCGGTGGGTTCGACCTGCCCTTCTCGCAGCCCCGAAGCCTCATCGCGCACGAGGGCTGGCCGACCGACTGGCCAGCGCTCGTGGAGTTCTACTGCCGCCAGCCCCGCGAGCGGCTGCGCCGCGTGTTCAAGCGCTGGTGCGACGGGCGGCCCGCGGGCGACAAGTTCGCCTGGCGGGCGACCGACAGGCCGGCGGGCTCGAGCCCGGCGATGCGTTGGGCCAATCCGCCCGTGGCCTGGATGATGCACGCGGGCATCGGGCGGATGCTCGCCGCGGGCCTCTCGTTCCCGGCCCACGATCACCCGCGCCACCTCCGCAGCCGCAGCCGGCTCGGAGGCAGGGAGCGGATCGCGCTCGAAGCCTACCCGGGATTCACCGCCCGCCAGGTGACACGGCTCTCATACAAGAGCGACACGACGGCCAAGCAGACCGCCGACCGGCGCGACCGCCGCCGGGCGATTCTCCGGGCGCTCGAGACGGGTGGAGCGGGCCTCGGCGTCACGGCTGAGATTCCGCCCCTATGGCGGCGGCGCATCATGGCCGACGGCGCCGGTGACCTGCTCGACGCCGTGATCTGCGGCCTACAGGCGGGCCACGCGCTGCTCGCGCCTCGGCTCGGCCTGCCGGTGGACCTCGACCCGCTCGAGGGCTGGATCGCCTCCGTGCCGTGACCGCCGCAGTGCGGCTAGAGCGCATCCGACTTTGGTGAAGCACCGGCTTCGGGGGCGGCAAAAGTCGCCGCTGCGCGGTCTTGCAGATTCTCGCTGTGGCCAACAGCGCCTGCGGCGGACAGAACGTGCTCCCGAAACTCCCCAGCAATGGCGATCTGACAAGTGCGATGAAGCGTGGAAGTTACCTTCCGTGACAGCCAGCAGTGCCTCGGCTTCGAGGAGCCGCAGGACTGGAGCCGGAAGGCAGTCGAACGGACTGCCCCGCTGGCCATGCTTCTCCACACGCTCGTCGTTCTCTGGTTCGCCAAGGAGGGGCATCGGCTCTGGCAGGCGCCGACTCACCGCTGGTATCCCGGCAAGGCCGATCCGTCGTTCAGTGACATGCTCCGTACGCTGCGACGGGCAAGCGTGCGACAGCACGTTTTGGCGATGGCCCCGAGCGGTCGGGGTTCCCGAAAGCTGGCCCGGCTCCTGGAACACGCGGTCGCCATGGCGGCCTGACGACGACGAACTCAGGCCATCGCGTGCATGCTTCTTGGCTGAATCAGGGTCATCACGGGAGGGGGTGCCCACGCCCCGGGAGCCGGCGTATGCAGACAAGCGAAGCAAGGATTGCGCAGCGCGGGCTGCATCCGAGTGAGCGAAGGGCAGGATGCCCGCAGCGAACGTCCGGCGACGGGGCGTGGGCACCCCCGACCTCCGAGGCGGGTAGCGTCTGCCGGGCACTCAAAAACTGCAAAAGTCGAAGTCAGAAGTCACGGCGGCAGAAGAGCCAGGCCGCAAGACCGTAGATCACCGCCGCGCTCAGGCACGAACTGCCGATCACCCAGCCGGCCGGCCGGCCACTCATCGCCCGCTCGAACCTGGCCGACGCCTCCCGGTCGGGCACGCCGAACGGCAGCGCGGCATCGTCGGTGGCAGGTTCCAGGCCGACCCCGAACGGCCGCTTGTCCGCGGCCGTGAGCAGCCAGCGGTCAAGCAGCGCGATCGTCTCGTCGGTCTTGGGCAGCACCGCCTTGATCGCACCGAAGACGGCCGCCGCCCGCCGCCAGCGGGCCGCCGACTCGACCGCCGCGCCCCCCGCCCGCTCGGCCTTCACGGCCGCCGTCTCCCGCATCAACACGACCATCGAGGCTGTCGTGTTGAGGCTCCACAACAGCAGCCAGACGAGGAGCGTCAGCAGCAGCGCCGCGATCGTGGATCGGGTAAGGACCCCGAACAGCACACAGAACGAAAACAGGTAGCTGAAGAACAGCACCACGATCGGCACCGCGAGGAAGATTCGTGGATCCCAGCTGCCGCCCCGCAGGCCGACGACCAGGAAGCAGGCGACGGCAAACACCGCCACCTGAATCGCGACGAACAACAGCCCGCAGCCGCATTTCACCGTGAACAGCCGCAGCCGTGAGATCGGCCGGGCGAGGGTCAGTTCGATGGCGCCGCTGGCCAGGAAGTCGGGCACGATGCTGGCGGTCGAGACCAGGGCGAGAATGGTCGCCAGCCAGGTCAGCCAGATCGGCACGGCGAGGGTGGCGAACAGGAAAAGATAGAACTTCGCCGGCGGCACGAGGTCCGCCGTCAGCGGTGCCGTGTCGAACTGCCAGCCGAGGAGCGTGATGCCCCGGTCATTGATGCCCAAGGCGGCGCAGGCGAGCACCACGCCGAGCGAAAGCGCAAGCGTCACCCAGAACAGCTTCTTGCTGTTCAACTCACGATAGGCGTCGACCGCCAGCGCGGCGACTTGTCCGGCACTGACGGCGACGTTCATCGGCCACTCCCCCCGCCGCCGGCCGGCACCTCTCCTTCGCCACCAACCGTCCGCATGAACAGATCCTCGAGCGACTCACGAAGCGGCGCGATCGCGATGATCGTCCGCGCCTCGCGTCGCAGCCGGTCGATGATCGGCTGCAAATCTTCGGGATCGGCGCCCGGCACCGTGAACCGGCAGGCCTCCCCGCCCGCGGCCAGCAGCCGGTCGGCCGGCACCCAAGCCGGGCCCTCTCCCCGCACGGTGACCTCATAGCGGCACGAGTCGCGAGTCAGCTCGGCAACCATGCCCTGCCGCACGACCCGTCCCCGCACGAGGATCGCCACCCGGTCGCAGACCATCTCCAGTTCGCCGAGCAGATGGGAATTGATGAGCACCGTCTTGCCCCGTTCCTTGAGCTGCTGCACGAGCCAGCGAATGCCGCGCCGCCCGACCGGATCGACCCCGTCGGTCGGCTCGTCGAGGATCACGAGGTCGGGGTCGTGCATCAGTGCCTGCGCGACGCCGATCCGCTGCCGC
>JAJTED010000124.1 GCA_021300535.1 Planctomycetaceae bacterium
GCATCCCTTCGGGCCTGCTTCGGCTTACGCGAGGCTCGCCTGGAGGGCGAGCCATCGCCCGGCTGGTCGCACCTCGCTGCGACCACGCCGGGCCAAGCCTGCGGGGGCCAGGGATGGCCCCGCAGGCGCTATTTACTGAAACATCATGCTCACCGACTCGTTGCGGTGGATTCGCTTGATCGCCTGGCCCAGCAGGCTAGCGACCGAGAGGACGTTGATGTTCGCGAGCATCTTGCCCGGGGTGAGCGGGATCGAGTCGGTGATCACGATGCTCTTGAAGGGCGCCTGCTTGAGCCGCTCGATGGCCGGGCCCACGAGGAGGCCGTGCGTAGCGAAGGCGTAGATGTCCCTCGCGCCGTGCTTGTGGAGCACGTCGGCCGCCCCGCAGATCGAACCGGCCGTGCTGATCATGTCGTCGAAGAGAATCGCCGTCTTGCCCTCGACGCCGGCGCCGATGATGTTCGTGCTCTTGATGGTCTCGGCGGAGAGCCGGCGCTTGTCGATGATCGCCAGTGGGGCGCCGATCCGATTGGCGTGGCCCACGGCCCGCTTGATGCCCCCTTCGTCGGCGCTCACCACGACGAGCTCGTCCTTGGGAATGCCGAGCGACTGAAGGTGGTGGTTGAGGACCGGCGCGGCGTAGAGGTGGTCCACCGGCACGTCGAAGAATCCCTGGATCTGGGCGGCGTGGAGGTCCATCGCCAGCACCCGGTCGGCGCCGGCCCGGGTGATCAGGTTGGCGACCAGTTTCGCGGTGATCGGCACGCGGCCGGCGTCCTTGCGGTCCTGGCGGGCGTAGCCGAAGTAGGGGATGACGGCCGTGATCCGGAAGGAACTCGCCCGCTTGAAGCTGTCGATCATCACGAGCAGCTCCATCAGGTGCTCGTTCACGGGCGGACTGGTGGGCTGGACGATGAACACGTCGCGTCCGCGCACGTCTTCGTCGATCTTGCAGGAGATCTCGCCGTCGGGGAACCGCCCGAGCGAGATCTTGCCCATGGGGAGATTGAGGTACCGGCAGATGTCCTGCGACAGCGCCGGGTTCGCCGGGCCGCTGAAGATCTTGAGGTCGTTCATCGAATCGCTCGGGAGGCGACGGGGGGCTGCGGCGACCGCGGCCCGAACCGGCCATTTGACCGTCTGCAGGGAACCGTTCAACCCATCCGCCCTGTGGCCCCTGGTACGATGTGGACTCGGCCGGAGCCGCCGGCCGCCCTTTCGGAGGACGCCCCATGGCATCGCAGACCCTGCAGCTCATCACCTCTCACCGCGCGGCCTCGTTCTCGGCCGCCGACCGCGTGGATGTGGCGTTCGGGCCGTTGGCGGTCCGCTCCCGACGGCTCTCCGGCGGCCGGCGGGACGGCGTGCTCCTCGTCGAGCTCGTGGCGGGCAGCACCAAGGTGTTCGTGCTGCCTGATCGGGGGCTGGGCATCTGGAAGGTGATGGCGGGCGACTGCGAGCTCGGCTGGCAATCCCCGGTGCACGGGCCGGTCCATCCGCGGTTCGTGCCGGTGGCCGAGCCGAATGGCCTCGGCTGGCTGGACGGCTTCGACGAACTCGTCGCCCGGTGCGGCCTCGTGAGCAATGGCGCGCCCGACTTCGACGCCGCCGGCCGGCTGCGGCACGGGCTGCACGGCCGGATTGCGAACCTGCCGGCCCATCACCTCGACGTCACGCTCGACGAGGCCGCCGGCACGATCACGCTCACCGGTGCCGTCGATGAGACGCGGTTCCTCTGCCATGCCCTGCAGATGACGACCTCGCTGACCGTCGCGGTCGATCGGCAGCGGATCGCCTGGACCGACACGGTGCGGAACCTCTCCGAGCGGCCGGCCACGATGCAGATGCTCTACCACGTCAATTTCGGGCCGCCCCTGCTCGGCCCGGGGTCGGAACTCGTGGCCGCGGTCGAGGAGGTGGCCCCGCGCGACGCGGTGAGCACCGCGGACCTGCCGCACTGGAACCGCTACGACGCGCCGCGGGCGGGGCGGGGCGAAGAGGTGCACTTCATGCGGATGCGAACCCGGCCGGATGGCAAGGCGGCGGCCCTGCTCGTGGCCCCCGAGGGGCGGCACGGCGCCTGCCTGGAGTGGCGGGCCGACACGCTCCCCTGCTTCACGCTCTGGAAGAACCAGGGGGGCCTGGCCGACGGCTACGTGACGGGGCTGGAGCCCGGCACGAACTATCCCAATCCACGGTCGTTCGAGGAGACGCACGGCCGGGTGGTCGCCCTGGCGGCCAATCAGACGGTGCGGTTCGATCTGGCGATCGAGCACCTCGCCGGACCGGCGCTCGCGGCTGCCCGCGACCGTCTCGCCTCTGGGCCTGCCCCGCGGATCCACCCCCGCCCGCACCCCGACTGGTGTCACGGGTAGGGTGAACCGGCCGGGCCGCCGAAGGCCGCGGTCACGAGACGGTCAGATGGGTGTCTTGAATCCCATCGCGCGGACAACGCACCAGCCGTTGACGCCCTCGAACACCATGAACGCCCCGCCGAGCACCGCGGCGATGCCGGCGTAGAGCGTCCAGCCCGGCAGCCAGCCGAGGAAGTGGCCCACGAGGAGCAGGGTGCCGATGGCGTCGGTGGCGATGCCGAGCGTCGTGCGGAGCGCCCGGCCCCGCTTGTCGATGTTGCATTGCATGATATCGCGCTGGCGAATCCCTTCGGGCCTTCGCCAGCTTACGGCCGGCTCACCAAAGGTGATCCGGCCAGGGGGAGTGACGGGGTAAGGGACGCTGCTGACCTTCGGGCCTTCGCCAGCTTACGGCCGGCTCACCAGAGGTGATCCGGCCAGAGGGAGTGACGGGGTAAGGGACGCTGCTGACCTTCGGGCCTTCGCCAGCTTACGGCCGGCTCACCAAAGGTGATCCGGCCAGGGGGAGTGACGGGGTAAGGGACGCTGCTGACCTTCGGGCCTTCGCAATCTCGGACTCGCCAAAATTATAGGCTGCCTACCGCGTCAGGTCGCGTCATGTGCCTGCTCGGGCTCGGCTCGGCTCGACACCTCGTCGAGCCGCCGAGCGCCGCCGCTCCGCGGCGGCCACGGTCGCCCGGAGGTGCGACCGCCCGGCCGGCTGGTCGCACCTTGGCTGCGACCACGCCGGCCAAAGCCAGCCGGGGGCATGGATGCCCCGGCTGGCGTGAAGACGACTGCCCGCCTGGAGGGCGGGCCATCGATTCAGCCCGCCGGGGGCATGACCAACTTCTGACTGCCCGCCTGGAGGGCGGGCCATCGATTCAGCCCGCCGGGGGCATGACCAACTTCTGACTGCCCGCCTGGAGGGCGGGCCATCGATTCAGCCCGCCGGGGGCATGGATGCCCCGGCGGGCGTGAAATGGAGGCGGCGGGAGTCGAACCCGCGTCCCGTGATGTTTCGGCACAGACGTCTACGCGCGTATCCGGTCGATTTGAGTCTCGTCCGTGCGTCCCCGGCCGGCAGGGTGCGTCACGGACCAGCCCGGAACGTTTTTAGCCCCGGCCGTACCAGGCGGTGAACCGGGGCGAGTCGGATTTGGCGACCGATTGGGAGGCCCTTCCGACTGGGGCCATCGCTCGGGGTTGCTTACGGAGCCGAGGCTGAATTTCCCGGCCAAAATGCCCGGCGGGCCCGACTTCGACACCTGCGGGCGTGAATATTTTTCTGCCGGGAGCCGCTTTCGCTCCCCGGCCCTTCAGCCCCGAACATTGACGCTCCTCCCATGGCAGCCGTACTCTCCATTGAGCTTTTCCGGGGGGCGCTGTGCCCAGCCCTTCCGACCCCAGGTGCCTCGACCATGATCGCCCCGCGTCTCGTGAGCCGGTCCGTGCTGCAGGTGGCCGCCGCCGCCGTCGCCTTCTGTGTCGCCGATGCGGCCTCCGCCCAGGAGTGGGCGAAGAAGATGTTCTCCGTCACGAGCCACAATTTCGGCACTGTCGCCAAGGGCTCGAAGACCGAATACCGCTTCGTGTTCCGCAACCTTTACAAGGAGGATCTGCACGTGGTGGGCGTGCGGACCAGCTGCGGCTGCACGTCGCCGGAGATCACGAAGCGGGATCTCAAGACCCACGAGACGAGCGAGATCATCGCCAAGTTCAACACGCGGACCTTCCTCGGCCAGCACGGGGCCACGCTCACGGTCACGTTCGACAAGCCGTTTCACGCGGAGGTGCAGCTGCGGGTGGCGGGCAACATCCGCGGCGACGTGACCTTCGATCCGCCGTTCGTCGATCTCGGCAACGTCGATCTCGGCAAGGGAGCCGAGCGGACGATCCGTGTGACACGGGTCGGCAGCGCCCCGTGGGAGATCAAGGACGTCCGCAGTGCGAACGGCAACTTCGAGGTCGCGCTGTCGAAGCCGACCGTGGGGGCTGCTCAGACCACCTACGACCTGACGATGCGGCTCAAGCCCGATGCTCCCGCCGGTTACCTGAAGGGGCAGCTGATCCTGGTCACCAACGATCCCCGGGCCACGCAGATCCCGATGGACGTGGAGGGCAGGGTGGTCGCCGAGGTGACCGTCAGTCCGCAGTTACTCTCGCTGGGCGCGGTGCCGTCCGGTGGCTCGGTAACCAAGAACGTCGTGGTGCGGGCGAATCGGCCGTTCTGCGTTACCGGCATCTCCTGTCCCGACGGCTGCCTGTCGTGCACACCCAAGTCGACGCCCGCCACGGTGCACATCCTGCCGGTCACGTTCACGGCGGGCACGGCCGCCGGAAAGGTGGAGCGGCAGTTGAAGATCGCCACCGACCTCGGCGAGGGAGCGGTGCCCACGGTCACGGTGCAGGCCGTCGTCGAGGCCGCCGAGACGAAAGAGACGCAGACCTCGGCCCTGCCGAACGTGACCCAGTCGGCGAGCCTCCCCGCGGCGCGGTGAAGCGGCGCGGATTCCCTCAGCGTGCGCTGCGGTCTTCCCGGCAGCGGTGGGGTGGGGGATGAATCACTGCGTGCCGTCGTGCGGCATGGGCGGCGGGATGGTTTTCGTGCCCGGAGTCCCCGGGTTTCCACCCGGGGCTTCTTGGCCACACGCGGGGCTTACCGCCGGGATGACAGCGGCACGTAGTCGCGTGGTGGCGGGCCGATGTACGCCGAGAGCGGCCGAATGAGGCGGTTGTCACCGATCTGCTCGATGCAGTGGGCGGTCCAGCCGCTCATCCGCGCCACCACGAAGATCGGAGTGAAGACCTTCACCGGCAGGCCCAGCGCGTGGTAGACGCGGGCGGCCGGCCAGTCGAGGTTTGGCTTCAGCCGCTTGCGGTCGAGCATGATCCGTTCCACCCGGGCGGCGAGATCCTCGAGCCGCTCGCCCTCCGTGCCGCGCACCATGTCGCGGCATAGCCGGCCGAGCAGCGTCGCCCGCACGTCCCCGTCTTTGTACACGCGGTGCCCGAAGCCCATCACCACCCGCTTGGCGGCGAACTGCTCCTCCAGCCAGGGCTCGACCCGCTCGGGTGAGCCGATCGCGCCAAGCACTTCGAGCACCTTCTCGTTGGCACCGCCGTGAAGCGGCCCCTTCAGACCGCCGATCGCCGCCGTGATCGCGGAGTGCAGGTCAGACCCGGTGGAGACGACCGTGCGGGCGGCGAAGGTGGAGGCGTTGAACTCGTGCTCGGCATAGAAGACGAGCGTGGCGCCGAAGGCCGCCACGGCCGCCGCGGCCGGCGGCCGGCCGGTGAGCCGCTCGAGCAGGGCGGCGGCGAGTGGGCCCGCGGGCCAGGGTGCGACCGGCCGGCCGGCCGTCAGGTCGATCCACGCGGCGAGGATCGCCGGCGTCTGGCCGAGGAGCCGTTCGGCCTGTGCCAGGAGCGCCGGGCGGGGACCGGGATGGTCGTCCTGCTCGACCATGCCGAGCATGCTGATGCCCGTCCGCAAGGCATCCATCGGCGCGGCGTGCGGGTTGGCCGCCGCCAGCCGGGCCAGGGTGTCGATGATCACCGGGTCGAGATTTCGGGCTGCGTCGGCGATCCGTCCGCGAAAGCCCGTGAGCTCGGCATCCGTCGGCAGGTCGCCGTGCAGCAGGAGCCAGGCGACCTCCTCGAAGTCGCCGGCGGCGGCCAAGGCTTCGATGTCGTAGCCGCGGTAGCGGAGCGTGCCCTCGAGCGACGAGATGGCGGTGCTACCGGCCACGATGCCGGCGAGGCCCTTGGCGACGTCGGCCGGCGCCGGTGCGGGGGCGGCTGTCATGGGCGGTTCTCCAGGGCGGCGGCTGGGCCGGCGGCGTGCCGCTCCGGATGCCGGGGGTCGTAGTCGAGCAGATCGTACAGTTCCTCGCGCGACTGCATCAGGTCGAGCAGACTCTCCTGCGTGCCCTCCGCCCCGATCACGGCGAGTCCCGCCTCCATGGCCTTCATCGCCAGCCGGAGGAGTGTGACCGGGTAGAGCACCGCGGCGAAGCCGCAGGCGGCGAGGTCGGGGATCGAGACCAGCGGGCTGACGCCGAACTCGGTCATGTTGGCCAGCAGCGGAGTGGCGTCGGTGGCAAACTCGGAGCCGACGCGGGCGAACTCGTCGCGTGAAGCGAGGGCCTCGGGGAAGAGCCAGTCGGCGCCGGCCGCGCGGTAGGCGTGCAGCCGGCCCAGGCAGTCGTCGAAGCCGTGCACGCTGCGGGCATCGGTGCGGCCGATGATCACCGTGCCCTGGTCGCGGCGGCCCGCGACGGCGGCCGCGATCCGCTCGCTCATCGCCTCGGTCGCGATGATCTCCTTGCCCGCCAGATGCCCGCACCGCTTGCCGCCGGCCGCCGGGCCGACCTGATCCTCGATCTGGATCGCGGCCGCGCCCGCCTCCTCCAGCATGCGGATCGTTTCTTCCACGTCGCGGGGGCCGCCGAAGCCGGTGTCGGCGTCCACGACGAGGGGAATGGAGACAGACCGGGCCAGGATCCGCGTCTGCTCGACGAGCTGGTCGCGGGTGAACAGGCCGATGTCGGGCACCCCGAGCCCCCCGGCGGAGAAAGCCGCGCCGGAGAGGTAGATGGCGTCGAAGCCCGCCCGCTCGACGAGCTTGCCCGCGAGTGCGAAGGGCGCGCCCACGATCCCGAGCGTCTCCTCGGTGACGGCGCGACGAAGAGCCGCGCCCCGGGCTGCGGTCTGGGGGCCGTACGGGGCAGGGGCGGAACTGTTCATCGGCGTGCGGTACTCTTTGGTTTGCGGGTCAGGCAGTTATAGGTGCAGCGGATGGCGAGCGAAAGCAAGGGACGGCTGCCGGCGGCGATCGAGGTGGCCGCCATCCTCCTCCTGTTCGCCGCGTCCGGTGCGTGGCCCCTGCCCGACGTCAACGAGACGGTCTACCTCACGAAGGCCTTGCACCACGTCGACCCGTCGTACGGCCGCGGCGATTGGTTCCTGGAGACGCCCGACGCCCACTCCGTCTTCTACGCAGTGATGGGGCCGATCGTGGCCGCGTGCGGGCTCGAATCGGGGGCCTGGGTGGGCCGGTGGCTCGGCTGGCTGTCACTGGCCGTCGGCTTCCACCGCGCCGTCGTGCCACTGCTGCCGACGGCCTGCGGCCGGCTGCTCGCAGCCGCGGTCTTCGCGGTGGCTTTGCGGCATACGACCGCCGCGGGGGAGTGGGTGATCGGCGGCTGCGAGGCGAAGGTGTTCGCGTGGGCCGGGGTGCTGGCGGGCATCGGCGAAATCGGGCGCGGACGGTTTCCGGCCGCGGTGTTCCTGCTCGGTGGGGCCACGGCGCTGCACCCGATCGTGGGAGGCTGGGGCCTCGTCGCCTGCGGGCTCGCATGGTGGCGGAGCCGGCGCGAGCCGCGGGCCGCGGGCCGCGGAACAGTCCGGCGCGCGGGCGACATGAGCACCGTCGCCGACACGCTCCCGATCCTCGCGCCGACCCGCCCGCCTGCCGCTGCGCTGGGCGGCGGGCTGATTGTGGCGGGGCTGGCACTCGCCGCCTGGGGCGTGCTGCCGGCGCTGTCGCTGTCGGCGGGAGTGGATGCGGCCGGACGGGCGCTGGCGAATCGCGTGTACGTGGTCGAGCGGCTGTATCACCACCTTCTGCCCTGGAGGTTTCCCGAAGCCATGGTCGCCCGGCACCTGCTGGCGATCCTCGTCGGCACGATCATGCACCGCGTCGTGCCCGTGTCGCCGGCGCGAACCCGCGTGGCCGCCTTCCGCGAGGCCGCGTTGGCGATCTCGCTCGTGGGCTTGCTGATCGCGCTGGCGGAGCCGCTGGCGCCCGACATCGCCCTCGGGCTGCTGCGGTACTACTGGTTTCGGCTGGCCGATGTGATCGTGCCGTTCACGTTAGCCGCCAGTGCGGCGGCGGTCCTGACGGAAGATGGCGTGTGTGCGCGGATCCTGCCCGGCCGGCCGGCCGTCGTTCGGGGCCTGGTGGTCGCCGCGTTGCTGCTCGATCTCGGGCTCCAGTCGCGCCACTGGCCCCTGCCTGGCCGCACCGGCCTCCGGTCGCGGGCCGACTCGATGGTGGACGCGGTCGCCTGGGCCGACGTCTGCGAGTGGGTAAAGGCGCACGTGCCGCCGGGGTCGCGGTTCCTCACGCCCCGCAGCGCGGCCAGCTTTACCTGGCGAACCGGCCTGCCCGAGGTGGTCGCCTGGAAGAACAGTCCGCAGGACGCGGTCTCGCTGCTCGAGTGGCGGCGGCGCATCCTCGACTGCTTTTCCGCGGATGGCACGCTCGTCACCATGGAACGCTCGACCGCCGCCCTCGGTGCCTCCCGGATGCGGGACGTGGCCGATCGGTACGGCGCCGACCATGCCATCGTGCCGCTCGGCGTCACCGGTCTCGACACCCTCCCCTTCGAACGGCTGCACGCCAACCACGGCTACGCCGTCTACCGCCTTGCACCCCCGCCGGAATCCCGATGACCGTCTTCGCCCCGATCCAGGCCGCCGTCTTCGACCTCGACGGTCTGCTCGTCAACACCGAGGAACTCTACCAGCACGTCGGCAGCGAACTGCTGCGTCGCCGCGGCAAGACCTTCGGGACCGACCTCCTCGACGCGATGATGGGCCGGCCGCCGGCCGTGTCGCTGGCGATCATGATCGAGTGGCATGGTCTCCCCGACACCGTCGAGACCCTGGCCGCCGAGACCGGAGCCATCTTCGCCGGGCTGCTCGACGAACGGCTCGAGCCGATGCCTGGCGCGATGGACCTGGTCGACGCGCTCGCCGGCCGCGGCCTGCCGCGGGCCGTGGCCACCAGCAGCGGCCCTGCCTTCGCCCACGACGTGCTCGGCCGCGTGGGTCTGCTCGACCGCTTCGCCTTCGTGCTCACCAGCGCCGACGTCGTCAACGGCAAGCCCGATCCCGAGATCTACCTGGCGGCGGCCGCCCGGCTGGGGGTCGACCCGGCGGCGATGATCGTCTTCGAGGATTCGCACAACGGCTGCCGTGCGGCGGTGGCCGCGGGGGCGGTCGTGGTGGCCGTGCCCGGCGGCCACAGCCGGCGGCACGACTTCACCGGGGCACGGCTGATCGCCGACTCGCTCGCGGACCCGCGGATCGCGGGGCTGCTCACAGGCTGACGGCGAGCCGCTCGGCATGGATGGCGGGGTGGCGTTCGTGGCCGGAGTCCCCGGGTTTCCACCCGGGGCTTCTTGGGTTATCCACTGCCGCACCGTTTTGGGGCATGCGTGACCATGTCACAAAAAGCCCCCGGCGGGAGCCGGGGGACACCGGGTGGCATGCGTTCCCGGGTGCCATGCGTTGCGGGTTCGAAGCGGGGAATCATGTGCCGTCATGGGGCATGGACGGCGGGGTGGCGTTCGTGCCCGGAGTCCCCGGGTTTCCACCCGGGGCTTCTTGGTGCGTGCGCTCCCAAAAAGCCCCCGGCGGAAATGCGCGGCGGATGCCGCGGATTCGTGCGCTACAACCTGATGCCGAGCCGCTCGGCCTTGGCCAGGATCGCGACCCGGAAGGCCGGGAAGGGATACTTCTTGCCGCGGCGGACGGCCCACAGGTAGGTCGAGTCCACGACCTGGCCGGGAAGCTTCCCGGCCCGCACGGCGTCGATGACGCGGTCGCAGAAGGCGACGTCGGCGGGCGCCTGGACTTTGAGTCCGGCCTTGAGCCGCTCCTCGAGCGACGCGATCGCGCCGCGGGCCGTGGCGGCCGGTTCGGCGGCGTAGAGGACGGTCGGTGCGGTTGTCGCCAGCAGGAGGAACAATCGGCGTCGCATGGTGGAGCCTCCGCGCGAACGGTCGCAGGATGCCCGCCGCGGGTCAATGCCTACGTGGCGCACACCTCCAGGTGTGCGAATGCGGGATGTGGTGCGCGGAAACGTATTCGCAAGCCTGGAGGCTTGCGCCACTGGGGGGCCAGGTCGACTGGAGTGCCCACGTGGCGCAAGCCTCCAGGTGTGCGAATGCGGGATGTGGTGCGCGGAAACGTATTCGCAAGCCTGGAGGCTTGCGCCACTGGGGGGCCAGGACCACTCGAGGCGGAGAGGGGCGGTCAGGCGAAGCGGGCCAGGGCGTAGGACTTCTTCCCCGAGCGGAGCACGAGCGTGGCGGCGCCGGCCAGATCGCGCGGGGTGAGGCGGTAGGCCACGTCGCCGACGCGGCGATTGTTCACGGAGGCGCCCCCCTGCTCGATCGTCCGCCGGGCGGCGCTCGTGCTGGCGGCGAGGCCAGTGGCCTTGAGGGCCTCGACGAGCGGCAGGCCGTCGCCGTCGAGGGTCGCGCGGGCGAACTCGTGGCTGGGCACGTCGGCGAAGATCTCGGCGAGGGCCGCGTCGTCGAGGGCGGAGATCTCGGCGCCGAAGAAGATCGCGGTGGCCTATACTGGTAGAAGCGATAGGGGCTCGTCCGCCGCGGGTCGAGCCAGACGGCGCCGGCGGCGGTCTTGCCCATCTTCGTGCCGTCGGCCTTCGTGAGCAGCGGGCAGGTGATGCCGTGGAGTTCCCGGGAGCGCAGGCGGCGGCCGAGCTCGATGCCGGCGGTGATGTTGCCCCACTGGTCGCTGCCGCCGATCTGCACGCGGCAGTCGAGGGCGTCGGAGAGGTGGACGAAGTCCCAGGCCTGGAGCAGCATGTAACTGAACTCGGTGTAGGAGATGCCCCCTTCTCGCTCCAGGCGGCTCTTCACGGAGTCCTTGCCGAGCATCTGCCCGAGCGGCACGTGCTTGCCGACGTCGCGGAGGAACTCCAGGTAGCCCACGCCGCGCATCCAGTCGGCGTTGTTGACGACGTGCACCGTCTGTCCCGTCGAGGCGAGCACGCCGCGGATCTGCCGCTCCACGCCGGCGATGTTGGCTGCAAGTTCGTCCGGGGAAAGCAGGTTCCGCTCCTCGCTGCGGCCGCTGGGGTCGCCGATCATGCCGGTGGCGCCGCCGACCAGGGCCACCGGCTCGTGGCCCGCGGCCGCCACCCGCCGGAGCAGCACCAATGCCACCAGGTGGCCCACGTGCAGGCTGTCGGCCGTGGGGTCGAAGCCCGCGTAGACGCGGCGGCCGGGCGTGGCGAGCCAGCCGCGGAGGGCCGCCGCGTCGGTGGACTGGTTGACGAGGCCGCGGGCCTCGAAGTCGGTGAGCAGGTCGGGCATGGTCAGCGCCAGAGGTCGTCGCCCGCGAACGGGTGGGCGGGGCCGGAGAGTTTCGGGGCCGGAAGGGCCTTGAGGGCGTGCTCCGCGAGTTTGAGATCCTCGCGGGAGGTGATCTTGAGGTTGATCGGCGAACCGGGCACGACGGTGACCGGGTGGCCGAGGGCCTCGATCAGGCTCGCCTCGTCGGTGGGCTGGCCCCCATGGGCAGCGGCGAAGGCCTTCTCGAGCAGGTCGCGGCGGAAGACCTGCGGCGTCTGCGCCTCCCAAAGGCCGGTGCGATCGACCGTGGCCGTGATCGTGTGGTCGGGGCCGACCCGCTTGAGCGTGGCCACCACGGGCGTGGCGAGGATGGCGGCGCCGGTCTTCTCTCCGGCGGCGAACACGCGGTCGATCCATGCCTGGGCGAGGCACGGGCGGGCGGCGTCATGGATCGCCACCATGTCGATCTCGGGGGCGAGTTTTTCCAGGCCGTTGCGGACCGACTCCGCGCGATGCGCGCCCCCCGCGGCGAGCGTCACGCCCATGAAGGCGAGGTTCGCGCCGAACTTCTCCGTGAAGGCCACGCGGTCCTCGGGGGCGACCACGATCACCACCTGCTTCACGTCCTCGCGGTCGAGGAACTTCTCGGCCGAGTGCAGCCACACGGCCCGGCCCGCGAGCGGCGCGAACGGCTTCTTGTAGTTGGCATCCTGGAAGCGGCTGCTTTGCCCGGCAGCCGCCAGGATCACTCCGAACCGCGGCATGGTGTCGTCGCCGGGGAGGCGGACCTGATCGCGGACACGTGCGCTTCGATCGCCCGATTCATGAGGAACCGGACGCCTGCCTTGGCAACGGGCTTGTCATGGAGCCACGCGGCAAAGGCCGGGCCATGGGCGATGTAGGCTTCGCGGAGCGATCGCGGCGCGGAGGTCACGAGCCAGCTGCGGAACACGAGCCAGCGTGGGTCGTGAACGCCATACACCTCGCGGGCGACCCAGCAGAACACACCCCCGCCCCCGCCCCCGCCCACGCCTACCGCGACACCAACGCCGGCAGCGGCTCCGGCGCCAGCAGCGGCCCCGGCGCCACCGGCCCCTGCGGCAGCGCCAGCCCCGATACCAGGGCCAACAGCGAAACCTGCGCCCGCGGCACCACCTGCGCCGGCCGCAGCGCCAACCCCGGCCGCAGCGCCGGCCGCAGCGCCGACCCCTGCCGCTGGTCCAGCAGCCGCTGCAGGGCCAGCCGCAACTGCAGGGCCAGCCCCAGCTGCAGGCCCAGCACCAGCCGCAGGTCCAGCCCCAGCGCCGAACTGCGACACTTGGCCCACGGTCGAAAACAGGGGTGTGGTGGTGACGCGGACATACCGGCGGTCGGCGGACACGACGGCGCGAGCGAACATATTGACGCCTTCGGGGAGCTGCGAGATCTGCGGCTGATAGCCCACTGCGCCGTTGCGACCGAAGAACGGCGGGAAGCCGCCGTTGGGCCCGCCGGGCGGTCCGCCGCGGCTCGCGGACATCGAGGCCGCAACGGCCGGATCGGCCAGGGCCTGGAGCTGCTGGGCAAGGATCGTCTTGCCGATTTCCTGCTGCGCGGCCACGTCCTGGGCGATCTGGGCATCGAGCAGCGGCTCGCGCCGGCGGCCGTGGGGAATCGCGAAGGCGAATGCGTGCTGATCGCCCCCCAGCCGCAGCGAGCGGGTGATCGATTCCTCGTCTTTCGTGCCTTTGCGAAGCGTGACCTTCGCGGTCACCGTGTCGGCCGCGACCTTGCCCCAGGCCCGCCGTGCGAGCACGCGGTAGGTGCCCGGAAACGCCTGCGCCGCGACGTAGCGCTCGCGGTGCGTGGCCGAAGTGTCGCCGACCTGCTCCGCCTCGTCGCCCAGCAGCACGCCCCCGGCGGTCGATCGCGGCGCGGCCGCCGAGCAGACCGACCCCGACGGCTCCTCCACGAGCACATCGACGTCGGCGTCGCCGGTCCAGGAGAGTTCCACGACCACGTCGCGGACGAGGGCCTGGTCGGCCGCGGCCTTGAAGGCCGCCGCTTGTTCCGCCTTGCCGGCCTTCTCGAGGGCGGCGATCGTGGCCTTCGCGAGCCGTGCGGCCCGGAGCGCGATCTCCTGCTGCCCCGCTGGCCAGTCATGGGCGAGCACGCCGGGGCAGGCCCAGGCGAGGGTGGTGGCATCGTCGTTGCGGGCGGCGAGCGTCATCGCCAGGGCGAAGGCCTCGCGGCTCGTCGGATCGAGCCGCCGCTCGACGTCCTCGCGCGGCCGGCCGGCCGCTTCCATGGCGATCGCGAGTGATTCATACATCCACGGCTCCACGTGCCCGCAGGCGATGGTCGCGGCGATCAGGTCGGCAGCACGCGCGAAATCGCCGGCCTCCCCAAGGGCCGCGGCCGACGCCCGCAACTGCGCGAACCGCCGTTGCCGCTCGCGGCCGGCGTCGCCTGTGGTGGTGATGCCGAGATAGTCGCCGAGCGCCTGCCGCAGGTCGGCGGCATCGAGGACGGTGGCGGGCAGTCCCTGACGCGGGGCCGTGGGGGGCGTCGGCGCCGCGGCCGCGGGGTCGGCCGACGGCACGGAGTCAGGCTTCTCCTTGCGGGCGATCCGCTCCCGAGCATCCGACACCTGGAAGTGGCCGCCGGCCGGAGCCGCAAGCCGCGGCTCGACCACGAGGTCCATTGCGGCCCGCACGGCCGCCTTGGCGAGCGGCCTGTCGTGGATCCAGTCGGCGAAGGCCGGGCCGTGAGCGGCATACAAATCCCGCAGCCACAGTGGACCTTCGGTGGTGAGCCAGGTGCGGAACACGATCCAGCGCGGGTCGTGAACGCCATACACCTCGCGGGCGACCCAGCAGAACCCACCCCCGCCCATGCCGCCCATGCCCATGCCACCACCCATCATGCCGCCACCCATGCCGCCCATACCCATGCCGCCCATGCCCCCGCCCATGCCGCTGGCTCCGCCCAGGCCACCGCCCATCTGGAAGGGATTGATGCCGCCCTGGGGATTCACGGGAAGCACGAGGTCGGCCACCGGGTAGACCTTGATGACGAGGTTCTCGCCGGCCTTCTCCTTGGTCGTGATCAGGAGCACCTCGTCCTTGATGAGGTAGGTGAGGTCGATGTCGCCGAGCAGCAGCCGCAGCGACGAGCGCAGCGAGATGCCGGAGAGGTCCTTGGTGACGGGCGTGTCGAGATCGATGCCTGCGTCTTCCAGGGCCTTCATGTCGAGCTGGATGGGAATCCCCTGCGAGTCTTTGAGCTGGGCGATCACGTCCCGCAGTGGGGTCTCGGTGAAGTTCAGGTTCTGCACCGTGCCGTCGAGTGCGTCGTAGATCTTTTGCTCGGCGCTGCCGGGTTTCGCCAAGTCGACCGACTTGTAACGTTTCCGGTCCTCCGTGATCTGCTTCCACCGCGCGGCGCTCGGATAGATGATCGGCGGCTCGTCGGGGAAGGGGATCCCGGCCACGTCGACGAGATGCAACACATCCATGAACCCGCGTTGTTGGTCGCGGCGGACGCGGGTGTTTTCGGCGTGGTAGTCGAGCATCCGGGCCACGAGGGGCGCGGTTTCGCCGACGACGCGGG
This sequence comes from Planctomycetaceae bacterium, assembly GCA_021300535.1. GTDB lineage: Bacteria > Planctomycetota > Planctomycetia > Pirellulales > UBA1268 > QWPN01. The sequence continues at coordinate 15,059 of JAJTED010000124.1, forward strand.
CCGTCATCGGCACCGGATAGTTCGCGTACAGCGGCGGCGCTGCCTCGGCGATCTCGAGGCCGACCTCGCGCTCCGCCTCGCCGAAGGCGCTGGTGGGCCGCTGATAGCCGACGCGGATGCCCTCCTGGACCAGGGCGTTGTAGCGATCGGTCAGGGCCTTGATCTTGGCCTCGCGGCGATCGAGGTCGGCGACCAGATCGGCCCGGGCGCGGCCGATCGCCGCCCGCCGCTCAGCCGCCAGGTCGCGGTCGGTCTTCTCCCGCGACCGGACGATCGACTCGCGAATCCGCATTTCCAACTGCCGCAGCAGCCGGTCGCGGGTTTCGGGATCCAGGGCGTCGTCGGTGCGGATGAGCTCTTGGGCGTCCTTCAACTGCTGGCGGGCAAGATCGGGATCGGTCGCCAGGAGCTGGCGGGCGTTCCGCAGCCGCACGGCCGTCTCCTGCTCGAGCTGCTGTCCGCGGACCTTCCGCATCGCGTTGAGTTCGGCGAGTTCGCCGTCTTCGCTCGCGGGCAACGGCTGAGGCGGCGTGATCACGCCCACACCCGGCTGCGGCGGCGGCGGCACGGCGCCGGCCCGGCGCTGCACCACCTCGCGAATCACGGCGGCGTCGGCGTTGTCGGGGTCGCGGCGCAGGGAGGCCTCCGCCAAACGCAGCGCCGAGTCGTGCGCGCCGGATGCCTCGGCCTGCCGCGAAAGGGCCGCGAGCTGGGCCGCCTCGCCGCGCACCACCGACCGCGCCAGGGCGAGGCCCTCGCGGCCGAGCAGCGGGAGGAAAATGCCGTCGGTATCGCGGGCGTTGCGGGCGAGCTCGGCGAGGTAGGCGTTTTGATCCAAAGGCTTGGCGGCTGGCAAGTCGAGCGTCACGGTTCCCTGGTCGCCGCCCCGTGTCAGCCGCATCTCCAGCCGGGCCTTGGTGAGTGGCCCCTCGACGAGCACCACCGCGTCGCGATCGGCGCGCAGCGGCGGCAGGCGGCTGGGCAGGAGCCGCAGCGCGGCGTCGGGAACGTCGCTCGCCAGTGCCACCTCGTCCGGCCAGGCGACATGGTGCACGGCCGCGGCGCCAATTTTCGCACCGGCTTCCTTGGCCGCGTCCTTCTCTTCAGGAACAATCAGCATCCCGCCGGTCGCATTGGCCACGGCGGCCAGGCAGGGCCAGTTGATCTGCGGTCCGATGCCGAGGCTCGACACCGCGACCCGCTTCGACCGCAGGGCGTCGATCGCCTGGCTGAACTCGGCGGGGTCGATGCCCGTGAGGCCCGGCCCGTCTCCCACGTAGACGATGGCCCGTGGCTGGTCTGCCGGGCCAGCGGTGAAGAAGTCGGCCGCGGTGGTGAGCGCCCCGACGAGATCGGTCGCGCCGAGCGGCGTGCGGGCGTCGAGGGCCCGCGTCGCCTGCGTCACCCCGGGACTGCGTGCCGGCTGAAACTCCTTCGCCAGCGGCGTGCAGTTTACGTCCACCGCCGCGATCGCGAACCTGTCGTCTGGGCGGGCGGATTCGAGTAGGCCGGCGACGGCGTCGAGCGCGCGGCGGCGGAACTCGCCAGTTTGGCTCGCCGAAGTGTCGATGAGCACGAGCACCTGGGCCGGTCCTGCAGCGTCGCCCGCCGCTGCCTTGATGCCGATGGCCGTCACGGGCGTGCCTTGGGCCGGTTGCGTCGCGTCGGTAAAGGTCACCGTCGCGGTGGGGGCTGCGGCCCATGAACCGCTCCCCGTCAGGGCGGCCGGTGCGAGGGTCGCGAGTGCCGCGAGGGAGGCCGAGAGCAGCGGCAAGGCACGGGTGGACATGAGGGGCGCTCCGGGGGCGGGGGGCAAATCAACCGGCCAAAGGTCCAGCATATTTTCTGCGTCCCGGGCTGCCAACGTCGATTCCGCGTGAAATCCGCACTTTGAGCCGGCGATTCAGCCTGCCCAGGATCGCGACGCTTTCGCTCTTGGGCCAGCGGGCGCAGGTCGCGATACTCCTCTCGGCCGACACAGTTCTCACAAAACCCCCTCATTTCGACCGTATGCACGCCCCGGCGCGATTCCTGCACGCTGCCCTCTTCGTCAGCCTCGCCGGCCTCGGCGCCGTGGCATGCCATGCCCAGCCCGCCGCAGCCCCGCGGGCGGTTCCGGCGACCGAACGCCATTTCACTCCCGAGGAACAGACCAACATCACCGTCTACGAGGCGGTGAATCGGAGCGTGGTGAACATCAACACCAAGGCGACCGTGGCCACGGGCCTGCTGCTCATCGAGATGCCGTCGGAGGGGGCCGGGTCGGGGATCGTGCTCGACAAGCAGGGGCATCTGCTGACCAACTTCCATGTGGTCGAGGGTGCCAAGGAGATCCAGGTGCTGCTCTATGACGGCTCCTCGCACCCGGCCACGGTGGTCGGCTTCGACCCGGCGACCGACGTGGCGGTGATCAAGGTGGACGCTCCTGCCGACCTGCTCCAGCCCGTGGCCTTCGGCACGTCGAACGACCTGCGGGTCGGACAGCGGGTGTTCGCGATCGGCAATCCGTTCGGCCTCGAGCGCACGCTCACCACCGGCATCATTTCGAGCCTCAATCGCTCGCTGCCGACGCGGACCGGACGCACGATCAAGTCGATCATCCAGACCGACGCCGCCATCAACCCGGGCAACTCGGGCGGGCCACTGCTCGACAGCAACGCCCGGCTGATCGGCATGAACACGGCCATCGCCAGCCGCACCGGCCAGAGCGCCGGCGTGGGGTTCGCGATTCCCGTGGGAACGCTGGCCCGGATCGTGCCGCAGCTCATTCAGCGCGGCCGCGTGATTCGCCCCGACGCCGGGATTTCTCGGGTGTATCAGTCCGACGCCGGCCTCGTCGTGGCCACCCTCACAGCGGGTGGTCCGGCCGAGCGGGCCGGGCTGCGGGGCTTCAAGATCGTGCGGGAGCGGCGGCGGCAGGGGCCCTTCATGATGGAGTTTGAACGGGTGGATCGGGCCGGAGCGGATTTGATCGTCGCCGTGGGTGGGCAAGGCGTGCGGACTGCGGACGATTTTTTGTCGGCCGTGGAGTCAAAAAATCCGGGCGATCAGGTGCTGATCACCGTCCAGCGGGAAGGCCACCGCCTCGACATCCCTGTCGTTCTCGACGCCGAAAAATAAGCTTTTTCGTGATTTTTGCCGGCGGTCGCGAACCGGCTGGCAGACCGCCGCGTATGACTCAAATCCGCCGGCTCCGGTCGCCGATAAACGGTGTCCGCCGAAAATTTTCGCCCTGCTTGCAGGGCTGTTGACGGCGCCCGCGATGCTGCTATGCTTGGGGGCTCGCTACGGCAAACCCTCGGGTGCGACGCAGCGAACAGATCTTTGACAATTCGGCAGTTGATCTCTTTTGGTTTCGGCCGGCACGCGATCGTGACCGGCAAGTGACCGAAAAGTCGGGCAACCGACCGATCGATCACGAACCATTTATTCATCAGACAGATCGAGTCTCTTCACGAGATTCCGGCGAATCACCGCCGCGTGGCTTCGGCCTTCGCGGCATGACGAACCAATCAATTGAAGGGTTTGATTCTGGCTCAGAGTGAACGTTGGCGGCGTGGATTAGGCATGCAAGTCGAGCGAGAACCGTAGCAATA
>JAJTED010000016.1 GCA_021300535.1 Planctomycetaceae bacterium
CGTTCAATCCTCACGGAGGTAAAACCATCGACTGGAGAGCCGTGTGCGGGAGATCCGCCAGCACGGTTCGGAGGGAGGGGGGCCCGAACGATCGGGCCTCCCTACCCCTATCGTCCATCTGCATGGCCCGCGGGATCGCAATTCAACCCGGTGTCCCCCGGCTTCCGCCGGGGGCTTTTTGTGGGCAACCCGCCAAGAAGCCCCGGGTGGAAACCCAGGGACTCCGGGCATGAAAACCATCCCGCCGTCCATGCCGGATGATTTTTGTGGGAGCGGGCAGGCCGGGAGGGCCGGATTGCGCGGGCGCGGGCGACGGCCCGCCAAGCGAACTGCGGCAGGATGCCGCAGGTTCGCGTGAACCTTCCTCCCCGACTTCCGCCGCTATCGGGCGAAGGCGGCCGGGTCGGTGAGCACGAACAGGTGACCATGGTCGCTGGTCACGATCACCACCGTGTCGGTCCAGCCGCCGTGCCGCTCGATCCAGCCTACGATCGCCCGAAAAGCGGCGTCACCGCTCGTCACGGCGCCGATGGCGGTGTCGATGTTGTTGGCGTGCGAAGCCCAGTCGACTTCGCCCGCCTCCACCATCAGCCAGAACGGGCCGCGGCTGGAGAGCACGTCGAGAGCCGCCACCGCCATGTCGGCGAGCGTGGGATTCTCGGCGATGTCGGCCGGCGAGTAGCTGATCGTGCCGCCATACTTCTTCCGCAGGGCCGCCGCTTCGGGCTCCATGTTCGCCACACCTGCCGGATTGAAATCGCCGTCGGCGGTCCGAAACGGCAGGTGCCCCAGGCCCGCGCCGAAGAATCCGAAGAGCCGCAGCTGCCCCGCGACGGCGTCGCGGGCCGCCGCGGCGAGCACGTCGGCGCCGCGGCGGCCGGGAGTCCGCTCGACCACGCGATACCGGCCGCCGTTGGTCACGTCGATCGCCGCCCGCGTCGAGTCGGCCACGTACTTGTTGCCCGGCTCGAAGTTGCGGCCCTGGTCCCTGTCCTTCGCGGCATCTCCCGCCACGCCCCAGCCGCCGCCGATGAGCACGTCGAGTCCGGGCAGCGGAGCCTCGCGATGGAAGATCGACCGTTCGCCAAGCTGGTCGCGGGCGATGTCCTGATAGTCGTCGCGGCTGACGTTGTTGGCGTAGGCACAGGCGGGCGTGGCATGCGACACCGGCACGCTCGAAACGGCGCCCACCGCGTAGCCGCGTTTCTGGAGGAGCCGTGCGACCGGCACGATCTCCGCACCTGCCGGGTCCACGTTGATCGCGTCGTTGTAGGTTTTGCGGCCGGAGCACAGCGCCGTGGCCGACGCCGCCGAATCGGTCACGGCATGTCCCCCATCGCGGTCGCGGCCGCTCAGATAGCGGAGGTCGCAGCGCGGGTCCCACGGGGTGCCGCCGCCGCGGGCGGGATCGTAGCCACCGGGCGTTGCGCCGCCGGGGTTCCGCACCGCCTGCGCATCGACGTCGACCTTCGTGCCGTCGTTGGCCGGGCTCGTGACGCAGAATCCGAAATCGGTGGTCGTGCCGCGATAGTCCTGGAACGCGAGTCCGCGGCCGCGCCCCTCGTGATAGGCCACGCGGCCGGTCGCGGCGATCGCCGCGGTGCGGGTCGTGTGCCAGTCCATGCCGTCGAACACGACGAGCACGATCCGCTTTCTGCCCGCTGCCGCGGCCATTTCCTGCAGTCGGCAGACGTCGGTCTGGTCGAAATACGCCGCCTCGGGATTGAGCGTCCGCTCCGGCAGGCGGCCGTACAGCTCCGCCAGCCGCCGCTCGTCACGATACGGGCTGTTGGCACCCGCGACCGCCTCGAGATTCATCCCGAAGGTGTAGACCGGGATCAGGCGGTTGGAGTGATTCGACCAGGCCGCGTACCGCTGCGGCTGGTCGCCCCAGTGGCCCCAGGGAGCGTGCCCGGTGGCTTCAGCGTCGATCTGCATCTGGCGGACAGGGTCCGGCGCCGGCTTCGCGACCGCGTCGGGACGGGTCAGGATGGCATACGCGGCCGCCACGGCCACCACGACACAAACCGTCCAACAACCGCGGCCAAATTGGGCTCGTGCACTGATCATGACGGGCATCATACCGACCTACCGGGACGGCCAGGACCGCTGCCGATTCCGCGGGCAGTCGCTGCCCGTCGCCGGGTCAGCCGGCGGGGCCATGCCCGGCCGGATTGCACGGCCCGCCCCGGCACACGTGGGCCGCGGTTTCGCATCCCCTCGGCGCATGATTTGCTTGGTTTATGCTCGGCGTGAGCCTCATCCGCCCCACCCCACACGAGCCTGCCGTGCCCGAAGACGATCTGCTGCGCCGCGACGTGCGGTTCCTCGGCGGCCTGCTCGACGACGTGATTCGCGAACTGGAGGGCCCGCCGGCCCTGGCCCTCGTCGAGGAGGTGCGGTCACTGGCCCGGCAGCGGCGGGCGGGAGCCCACGACGCCGAGCGGCTGCTGGCCGCCCGAATCGAGGCGCTCGACGAAAACGAGGCCCGGATCATCACCCGGGCCTTCAGCGTCTACTTCGATCTCGTCAACATCGCCGAGGACCGGCAGCGGGTGCGTGTGCTCCGCGACCGGGAGCGGACGCGGCACCCCGCCCCGCTGGGCGAATCCCTGGCCGCCGGCATCGCGGAACTGGCCGACCTCGGCATGACGCCCGCCGACGTCCAGCGGCACCTTGATGACCTGCGGGTCGAGCTCGTCTTCACCGCCCACCCCAGCGAGGCCAAGCGCCGGTCGATCCGCGCCAAGCTGCGGCGGATGCGGCGCAGTCTCCAGGAACTCGACCGGGCCGACCTTCTGCCCCGCGAGCGGACCGCCCACGAGGCCGCGATCACCACCGAACTGGCCGTCCTCTGGCAGACCGAGTTCCTCCGGCCCACCCGGCCCACGGTCTCCGACGAGGTCGAGCGCGGCCTGTCGATCATGCCGCGGCTGTGGGAGGCGGTGCCGGAGGTTTATGCGGCGCTGCGCCGCGGCCTGGCGACCCGCTTTCCGGCCGCCACCTTTCGCATCCCGGCGTTCCTGACGTTCGGGTCGTGGATGGGCGGCGACCGCGACGGCAACCCGTTCGTCACGGCCGACGTCACCGCCCGCACGCTCCTCCGCCTCCGGGCCGCGGCCATCGAGCAGCATGTCGGCTGGTGCCACCGCCTCCACGACCTGCTCACCATCTCGCGACACGCCGCCTCCGGCGCCGCGGCCCTCGACGAGCGGCTGGTCGGCCTCGCCGCCCGCTGGCCCGACCTGGCCCGGGCGCTCGAGCCGCTGGCACCGCACGAGGCCTACCGCCGCTGGCTGCGGATGATCCGCCTGCGGCTGGAGCAGTCGGCCTGCGACGACCTCGCCACACCGCGTGCCCCCGAAGCCTACCGCTCGGCCGCGGAACTCGAGGCCGACGTCGCGCTGCTCGTCGAGTGCCTGGCCCGCGATCACGGCACGGCCGACGAATCGGCGGCCGGCCGCTGGCTCGACCTGGTGCGGACCTTCGGGCTGCACATGACCCGCCTCGACGTCCGGCAGGACGCCCGCGCCTATCGCGACATCATGGCCGAGATCCTCGCCGCCGCCGGCGTCGTGCCCACGGCCGACCACTATCGAGAGCTCGACGACGAGGCGTGTGGCCGGCTGCTCGTCGACACGCTCGGCGCCGTGGGCGACGTGCCCCATGCCGGCCTCGGGCCGCTCGCCCTCGACACGCTGCAGCTCTTCGCGGTGCTGCATGCCGCCGCCGTGCGGTTCGGCGACGCATGCCTCGGCGGCGCGATCGTGAGCCTGACCCGCTGTCCGGCCGACGTCCTCTCCGTGCTCTGGCTGTGGCGGCAGGCCTGCCGACGGGCCCGCGACGCCGGCGGCCCCGTCGCGGCCACCGATATCGCCGTGGTGCCGCTGTTCGAGAAAATCCACGACCTCGCCCACGCCCAGGACACGCTCGCCGCCATCCTCGACGTGCCCGCCTACCGCGACCATGTCGCCGGCCGCGGCGACCGGCAGGTGGTGATGGTCGGCTATTCCGACAGCACGAAGGACGGCGGCTACCTGGCGGCCTGCTGCGGCCTGCAATCGGCCCAGGAGCGGCTCCATGCCGCGGCCGCCGCCCGCGGCGTGCGGCTCACCTTCTTTCACGGCCGGGGCGGCTCGCTCGGCCGCGGCGGCGGCCCGGCCGCCCGGGGCATCCTCTCGCTGCCCGCCGAAACGCTCGACGGCAGCCTGCGGCTCACCGAGCAGGGGGAGGTGCTCGCCGAGCGGTACGACGACGCCGAAATCGCCCGCCGCCATCTGGAGCAGGTCACCTGGGCCACGCTCGTGGCGTCGAGCGTCCGCCGCGCGGCGCCCGCGGCCGAGTGGGCGACGCTCGCCGCGCGGATGGCGGAGCGGTCGTGGACCGTGTATCGCGACCTCGTCGACCAGCCCGGTTTCATCGGCTACTTCTCGCAGACCACGCCGATCGACGACATCGAGAACCTGCCGATCGCCTCCCGGCCCGCGCGGCGCCGCGGCGAGCGGACGCTCGACGACCTGCGGGCCATTCCCTGGGTGTTCGCCTGGACGCAGAGCCGCTGCATGATCCCCGCCTGGTACGGCCTGGGCACGGCGCTGGCCGAGGTGAAGTACGAGGACCGGCGGGCCTGGCAGACGATCTGCGACATGTATCGGCAGTGGCCGTTCTTCCAGGCCACGATCGACAACGCCACGCTCGCGCTCGCCAAGGCCGACATGTACGTCGCGCAGCGGTATTCCGAGCTCGCCACCGACGACGACGCCCGCCGCCGCATCTGGCTGCGGATCGCGGCCGAGCGCGACCGCACCCGGCAGGCGATCCTCGACATCGTCGGCGGCGGCGAGCTGCTCGCCACCACCCCCTGGTTCCAGCGGTCGATCGAGGCCCGCAATCCCTCCGTCGATCCGCTGAACCTCGTGCAGATCGAGTTCATGCGCCGCCGCCGGGAGGCGACCGGCGCCGCCGACGCCACGCCCCCGTTCCGCGACCTGCTCCGGCTCTGCGTGCAGGGCATCGCCGCCGGCATGCGGACCACCGGCTGATGTTTCCGCCCCGGAGCCGACGCTACCCATGAACGCCGCCGACCTCGCCATCAAGTCGCTCGGTCCCTGCCGCATCGACTCGCCGCTCAAGCCGCTCATCGAGTCGCGGCGGACCACCGTCCACTATGTGGCCGAGGACGACCGCGTGCTGTTCCACGACACGGCCCGCCTCGTGGCGGAGAGCGGCTGCGCGGCCGCCGCCCTGCCCGGCTTCGAGCCGGCCGGCCCGCGGCGGAGCATCTTCTTCGACCCGGCGAAGATGCGGGTCGGGATCGTGACCTGCGGCGGCCTCTGTCCCGGCATCAACGACGTGATTCGGGGCCTGGTGATGGAGCTCGCGTTCCACTACGGCGTGCAGCGGATCCACGGTTTCCGCAACGGCTACCAGGGCTTCATCTCCCGCTACGGCCACGACGTGCTCGACCTCACGCCGGCGCTGGTCAGCGACATCGACGAGGACGGGGGCACGATCCTCGGCACCTCGCGGGGCGGCCAGGATCCGGAGGAGATCGTCGACTGCCTGGAGCGGATGAACGTCAACGCCCTGTTCGTGATCGGCGGCGACGGCACGCTCCGCGGGGCGATGCAGATCGCCGGGGTCATCGCCGCCCGCGGCCAGAGGATCGCCGTCGTCGGCATTCCCAAGACGATCGACAACGACATCCCGTTCATCGACCAGTCGTTCGGCTTCCAATCGGCCTTCGGCGAGGCGGCGAAGTCGATCCGCGCGGCTCACGTGGAGGCCAAGGCGGCGCCTCACGGCGTCGGTCTGGTCAAGCTCATGGGCCGCCACTCCGGGTTCATCGCCTGCTACGCGGCGCTCGCCGAGCCCGACGCCAACTACGTGCTCATCCCCGAGGTCCCCTTCGCGCTCGACGGCCCGCACGGCCTGCTCGACCATCTCGTGGCCCGCGTCCGCCGCAGCGGCCATGCCGTGATCGTGGCCGCCGAGGGGGCCGGCCAGCACCTGATCGCCGCCGCCGCCGCGGGGGCCGACGCCTCGGGCAATGCCCGGCTCCACGACGTGGGCCTGTTCCTCAGGCAGCGGATCACCGACCACTTCGCCGCCGCGGGCGTGGAACTGAACCTCAAGTACATCGACCCTAGCTACGCGATCCGCAGCGTGCCGGCCAATCCCTACGACAGCGTCTATTGCCTGCGGCTGGCGCAGAACGCGGTGCATGCGGCCCTGGCGGGGCGGACGGAGATGGTGGTCGGCCGCTGGCACGGCCGCTTCGTCCACATCCCGATGGCGTTGGCGGTGAGCCAGCGGAACCAGGTCGCCCCCGACGGCGACCTTTGGCTCTCGGTGCTCGAGGCCACCGGCCAGCCGCGGTCATTCGGCTCGGCGCACGCCTCGGGCTTAGGAACGGGCGGCACCCTCACCCGGCCTGCGGCCGACCGCGCCCCGGGGGAGGCGAAGTGAGCCATGAGACCTTTCGCCACCTGGTAACTCTTGCACCGCGCAGTTCCCCAGGCAGCAGGCGATTGGCCTTGGTTCACTCGGTCGCCCGGGCTGCCCGCCTCTGCTTCTCGCGCTCCTCCAGCCATTCCGGGATGATGAAGTCCTCGGTCGTGCTGCCGTCAGGTTCCGGGACAAACTCCAGCGTCTCGACCAGCGGAATCTCGACGTCTTTCTTCTCGAGCAGGACAGAAAGCGCCTTGGGAGAGATTTTCTTGAGCGCGGGGAGCAGCAGGGGGCCTTTGCGAGTGGCGAGGGCTCGGGCGACGGCGACGGAGTCGGGGGAGTCGAAGGCACTCAATCGGAGGAGAATGCCGTCCCATTTTTCGACGGCAGCGAGGCCTTCGGCCGCGTCGGCGGAGAGCGTGGTCAGGCCAGCGAGGGACACCGCACCCTTGTGCTTCGCCAGGGATTTGGCTGCGGCGCCGGAAAGCGTGGTCAGGCCGTTGAGAAACAGCCCGCCCGTGTGCTGTGCCAGGGATTCGGCCGCCTCGTTTGAGAGTGTGGTCAGTCCGTTGAGAAACAGCCCGCCCTTGTGCTGTGCCAGGGATTCGGCCGCCTCGCTTGAGAGTGTGGTCAGGCCGTTGAGGGACAGCGCTCTGCCATTATGCTGCCCCAGCGCCTTGGCCGCCGCGTCCGAGAGCGTGTCCAGACCGTTGAGGTACAGCCTTTTACCGTTGTGCTGCGCCAGTGCCTTGGCCGTCGCGTCGGAGAGCGTCGTCAGGCCGCTGAGGTAGAGGCAGCTCCTGTCGCCGCGCTTCGCCAGCGCCTCGGCCGCCGCGTCGGAGAGCGTCGTCAGGCCATTGAGGTAGAGATTTTGGCCCTTGTACTGCGTCAGCGTTTTGGCTGCCACGTCCGAAAGCGTCGTCAAACCGTTGAGTGAGAGATAGTCGCCTCTGTTCTGCGCCAGCGCCTCGGCCGCCGCGTCGGAGAGCGTTGTCATGCCGTTGAGAAAGAGCCAGTCGCCCTTGTGCTGCGCCAGCGCCGTGGCCGCCCCATCGGAGAGCGTCGTCACACCGTTGAGGCACAGCAGACCCATGTGCTCTGCCAGGGCCTTGGCCGCCTCGTCGGAGAGCGTCGTCAAGCCGTTGAGGGACAGCAAGCGCTTGTGTTGCGCCAGCGCCTTGGCCGCCTCTTCAGAGAGCTCGACCAGACCGTCGAGGAAAAGGGGGCTGATGCGATCGCCCGCAAGTACCTCTGCCGTTTTGGCATCGACCGACTTCAGGCCATTCAAGGTCAAGCATTGGCGCAACGTCTGCGGGCCGACGCCCTCGATCTCAAACGGCACGTTCGCTTCCGGGAACTTCGCCAGCAACGCGGTCGCCTGCTCGACCGTCAGGCTCTCGATCTTGTTCGTGTCCACGGGCAGTTCGTCGGCTTGCCCTGCTGTCGAGCCTAGCGACAGACCGGACACGAGGAGGGCGAGCACGCGGAGCGCAGGACGGGCGAGCGGGTTCATGGCGGGCTTCATGACGCGAGGCGGGGACGAGACGGGTGCGCGGACCCGAGATGCGGCCTGAGAGTCTACCTCCGCCGCCCATGCCCGGACAGCGCCAGCCGGAAACCGGAAGCGTCTGCCGCAGCGCTCGTGGACGCTCGCTCGGCGAGAGGCGGCCTCCTCGAACGGCAGCGACGCCGTGATGAGATCGATCTGGAAGCGGCCTCGGCGGAGACGGACCTTCCCGGTCGATGCCCGCCGCTGCCGCTCGACATCCTCCCTTACTTCGCAGCCGGCTTCGGCAGCCTGCCGGATCAGCACTTCGGGCTCCGCCAGCGACACGAACACGACCGCGTCGGCATCAAGCGTCGTCCGCGGCTCGCCCCCGACCATCACCGCCAGGCCACCGCTGACGAGGTGCCGTGTGCCCCGATCGTCGAGAGACGCCAAGGCAAAGCGGCAGAAATCGTCAAACGGGCCCTGCGGCACGATTCCAGGCCACGCGGAACCAGGACAACGCGGGACGCATGTTGAAAACACACCCCACTCGACTAGGCTACCAAATGTCATCTGCCCGCTCGATGCTCGGCTTGCCCATGCACCCCAGTCTCTCCGACCAGCGGTTTCTCGCGATCCGCAGCCTGATCGTGGAGCTGGCGGCGGGCCTCGACCGGACGGAGCGGCATGCCGCCGCCGGGGGCGTGCTCGAAGCAGACCCCCGCTGGCGGCTGCTCGCTGAGGCCGTCGAGCGGCTCACGCGGCCGGGCCACCGGGTCGATGACATTCAACAGCTGTTCTCCGACGCCTACGAGCCGGGGTGGCGGAAGGACGGCGGACCCCGGCTGGCCGGCTCCCCGAACTGCTGCGGCCAGTGAGCCCCGCGTCATGAATTACGTCGATCCCCACATCCACATGGTCTCGCGGGTGACCGACGACTACGAGACCCTCGCGCGGATGGGCTGCGTGGCCGTGAGCGAGCCCGCCTTCTGGGCCGGATTTGACCGTCGCAGCGCGGATGGCTTTCGCGACTACTTCCGGCAGATCACGGAGGTGGAGCCGAAGCGGGCCGCCGGCTACGGCATTGCCCACTATTCGTGGCTGTGCATCAACGCCAAGGAGGCGGAGGACGTGAAGCTCGCCCGCGACGTGATCGCCGCGATCCCGGAGTTTCTCGGGGCCTCCAACGTGCTCGGCATCGGCGAGATCGGGCTCAACAAAAACACGCGGAACGAAGCCACCGTGTTCCTGGAACAGGTCGAGCTCGCCGTGCAGCACGACGAGACGATCCTCATCCACACGCCGCATCTCGCCGACAAGCTCCGTGGCACGCGGATGATCCTCGACATGCTGGCCGACTTTCCCCGGCTCGACCGGGGCCGCGTGGTGATCGACCACGTGGAGGAGCACACGATTCGCCACGCACTCGATGCCGGCTACTGGGCGGGCATGACGCTCTACCCCGTCACGAAGTGCTCGCCCGAGCGGGCTTGCGACATGGTCGAGCGGTATGGCTCCGAACGGCTGCTCGTGAACTCCGCCGGCGACTGGGGGCCGTCGCGGCCGGTCGCCGTGCCCGACTTCATCGTGGCGATGCGGGCCCGCGGGCATGCCGAGTCGCTCATCGAAACGATCGTCCTCGGCAACCCGCTGGCGCTTTTTCAGCGGTGCCGCCGCTACGTGCCGCCGCCGCGATTGTCCGCCCGGGGGTAGGCCATTGATGACGTGCGTCGGGGCCGCCCGATCGGTATCGATCGGGCGAAGGCCGCCGTCTGACAACACGCCGGGTCAGCCCAGGCCGTCCTGCAGCGCCAATTCGTGAAAATAGTGGCCCACCTTCTTCTGGTTCTTCAGCAGCCAGTCGATCGAGGGCTCGTGGTTCATCGCCTTCGCGATGGCCTTCAAGGTCGCCTCGCGGTGGGTGCGAAACAGCACCTCGTGGTCGATCTTCGTCTTCGCGTCGCCCGCGGAGGGATCGAGCCACACGGCCACGATGATCCCGATGTCGTTGACCTTGGCCTTGGGGATGTGCCCCGCGCGGACGGCGTCGAGCACGGCGTTGGCGATCGCCGCCTGCACGGTGCCCATGAGCACGTTCGTGTAGCGGGCGTTCGGCGCGGTGTACTTGCTGACCATCAGCGTGGCCGGCCGCACCTGCACGTCGCTGTTGAGGATCGCCCACACCCGTGAGTGCCCCTTCACCTGATCGCCGATGAGGTTCGCGATCGCGTAGCCCACGGGGCCGTCGAGCTCGCCGATCACCACCTCCGGCTCCGCCGCGCTCCAGGCCTCGTCGGCCTCGACCAGCGCCTCGCCCGTCCGCATCACGATCTTCTTCGCCATCGTTCGTTCCTCAGTGAATGGGTGCTCGATTCAGCGATCCGATTCCGGCAGCCGGGCGACGATCCGCAGCGGGCCGCCGCTGCCGCCGGCGATCTTCATGGGCAAGGCCACCACGAAGGCGCCCTGCGGTGGCAGGAGCGACAGGTCGGCCACATTCTCGAAGATCGGCACCTCGGCCCCGCAAAGGATGACATGCGCGCCGAAATGCGTCGAGGGGCCGTGGTCGATGCTCGCCGTGTCGATGCCGATCGCCCGGATTCGCCGTTGCTGCACCAGCCAGCGGGCGGCCTCGGGCGCGAGCCCCGGAAACCGCAACTGGGCCACCGCCTCCGGCCCCGTGGCCGCCGTGCCGAGGTAGGCCCCGCGGTCGGGCCACTTCGCCGCCCAGCCGGTCTTCAGGAGCACGATCACGTCCACGAGCTGCCGGCCGTGGTCTCGCTCCCAGGCCACGAGGTCGTCGGAAGTGATTTCGTAGGCCGAATCCGCCGCACACCGCATCGTCACGTCGACCACCACCGCCTCGCCCACGAGCCTGGCTGGGTCGATCTGGTCGCTCGTCTTCCGCCCCGCGGCGAAGTGCCGCGGCGCGTCGAGGTGCGTGCCGCCATGCTCGGCCGTCGTGATCCGATTGGCGGCGTAGTAGTAGCCCTTGGGATTCGGGCCGGCGAACTCCTGCTCGAGCACGAAGCCCTTCTCGGTGGGCCAATAGATCGTGTCGGCGCCAAAGGCGTGCGTGAGGTCGATCCAGCGGCCAGCGGAGAAGGCGGCCGCCGTCAAAGCGGCCGGCCGCGGCGTCACGGCCGGACCGCAGCCGGCCACGATCGCAACCACCGTCGTCGCGAGCGGCAGCCTCACGACTCGTCACCGTCCGGATCGTCGTCCGGCACGGCGGCCGCGGGAGCCGGCCTTGTCGCCGGCTGCGGTGCCGCCGGCGTGGCGGCACCGTCGGCCCCCGGCTTGTCCTGCACCCGCACCAACAGCATCTGCTCGACCTTGCCGCCGTCGCGATGCACGAGGATCGTCGTCTGCTGCTGCGTGAGATTGGCGAGGCCGGCGTCGTAGACCGGGATCTTCTTGTCGCCGATCGTCCAGGCGGCCCGCTGGGTCTTCTTGTCGACCTTGCCCGTGATGTTCATCGTGGTGTCGGAGACGGCGTCGTAGTAGCTGCCCCGCAGCAGGCCGTCCTTGTCGATCGCGAGGCTCATGAACGTGCTCGGGTTCGTCTCCTCGGACCGGGCCAGGGCGAACACGCCCAGCGACCGCCACTGGTCTTCGGCGGCGATCTTCGTCTCCGGGCCGCCCTGCCCGGCGAGCGTCGCCGCCTGCTGGGCATACTCCTCGGCCGACCCCACCCGCGCGCCCTGCACGTACACGCCGTCGTCCTGGTAGCAGACGGTGGTGCCGTAGTTGTAGGAGACCGGGGCGGCGGCGTAGCCACCCCAGCCGGCGAGATCGCCCCAGGCCAGGCCCGTCAGCATGCCGACGCCCATGCCCCAGCCGAAGCCGCCCCACCAGCCGCCCGGCCACCAGGGGTTGAAGTGGTTCGCATACCAGCCGCGGCCGCCGTACCAGCCGTTGTTGTAGAAGTTGTTGCGGATCGCCGTGCCCCGCGCCGCGAGGTTTGTCGCCGAATAGGGCCGCACCGCGCCCCGACCGATGCCCGCACCGCCGATGCCACGACCGGCGATCTGCTGGAAGTCGGCCCGTGACACGTGCCCGTCACCGGCGAAGTGGCCGGGGCCGAAGTCGCGGACGCCCTCGCCGGCACGGCCGCCGTCGAGCCGGCCGCCACCGTCGAGCGCCCCGCCGCCGTCGAGCCTGCGCACGCCCTCGGCCCCGCGGTCGCCCGCGAAGTCGCGGCCGCCGAAGTCCCGCGGGCCGAAGTCGCGGGCACCCATGTCACGGGCTCCCATGTCACGCCCGCCGGAAAAGCCCCCCGACATTTCTCGGCCGCCCTCATAGCCCCCCATATGGCCGCCGCCGTACCCGCCCATGTGACCGCCGCCGCCGAATCCACCCATGTGGCCGCCACCGCCGCCGTGGCCGTGGGCCACGAGCGGCGCGGAAAGGTGGATCGCCGCGGCCAGCAACGCCAGCCCCCGGGCCGGCCGGAGCCACACGGATCGCTTCGCACTCGTCATCGCGTCAGTCCTCGGGTTGCGGATGGAACGACGGGCCGCGGCCCGTCAACGAATCTTGCGGAAATGCAGTGGCACGCCATCGGGCAGCGGCACGCCGTCGATCGACCGGTCGATGGCGTGGAGCGTGAACCGACCGTCGCCGGTGGGGGCGATGACCCGCACCCAGCGGGCGACGTCGCCGCCCGCGGAGTCGGCCGGCGCGCCGACGAGCAACTGTTCGAACGTCCTGCCGTCGCCCCC
The DNA here is from genome assembly GCA_021300535.1 of Planctomycetaceae bacterium. GTDB lineage: Bacteria > Planctomycetota > Planctomycetia > Pirellulales > UBA1268 > QWPN01. Next base: position 12,664 of record JAJTED010000016.1, read on the forward strand.
GAGCACGCCCTCGGCCCTGGCCCCCGTCGAGTCGAACGTCCACGAGCGGATCGTGCCCGTGCCGCGATCGGCGTGGATCACCTCCAGCGCGTCGATCGTCGCCCCCTGCTTCGGCTTGATCGTGGAGCGGCCGACGAGGCAGTGGCCGCCGGCCGTCTTCTCGTAAGTGGCCTCCACGGTCGTGCCGGCTGCGGCATCCTCCGCCTGCCAGCGGCCCACGAGCCAGTCGAGGTCGTCGAGCGCCGCCGCGTGGCTCGGCGCCACGAGCGACTCGACGAGCCGCCACTTGCCGTCTTCCAGCACCCGCAGGCTCGTGAACCGCGACTCCACCTTCCGGTCGCCCGGCCGCCGCGTGAATCGCATCACGCCGCTGACCCGCGCCAAAGGCGCGGCGAGCTGCTCGACCGCGGTGACCTCGATCGCGAGCCCCGCCTGCGGATGCCGCTCGAGCCAGCCGCGGATCGACCGCACGATCTGCTCGCGGCCTTCCACGCGGGAGCCCCCCTCCACCAATTCGGCCTTCTCGGTCCACTGGTCGGCCAACGCCGCGAAGTCACGGCCGTTGAAGGCGGCGACGTACGCGGCCGCAGCCGACCGGATCGCCGCATCGGCGTCGGCGGCCATGACAGCATCGACCCGCCACGCGGCCAATGACGCCGCCACGACCACCAACCGCTTGCACACACCGCTCGCCGCGCGACGCTTCATGGACGACACCTGCAAGACACGGGACTTCGGCGGGAACGCCGCCTCTTCGCCGATCATAAACGACGCTGCGAAAACCTGCAGCAAACGGGTGCTGGGCCGCCGTCGTCCCGCGGCTCACGAATCGCCTGCCGCCCCGTCATCGACCGGCCGGCCGTTGCGGAGCTGCCATTGAGCGGGTTATGGTTGCGAAGGCGTGCCCCGCAAACATCCGGAGGCGAGAGATGCACAAACGCTGGTTCTTCTCAGGTGCCCTGGCGCTGGTCTGCCTCCAGGGCCTGGCCCCGGCGCAGGTCATCGTTCATTCCACGCGGGGCACCCGGGAGCGGGGCGAACGCGTGCTCCCCGTGGGCGACGACGCCTACCGGCTCGAGGTGTACCGCGGATTCGGGCTCACGATCCCCAAGCAGGCCGTGGCCATGATCGAAGATCCTCCTGCGCCGGAATGGCGGCCGCAGGCGACGGCGCTGCCGGCCAAGGCCCGTCTCGACGCCGAGGAACGCGCCGCCCTCGACAGACTCGTGACGTCCTACTTCGAGGCCGCAGACAGCCCCGATGACCAGGCCGCCATCCTGGCCACATTGCGGCAGCAGGACACAGTGCCCGCCGAGGATCTGGCGGGCTTCAGGTCCAGGATTTGGGACCTGGCCCGCTCCGGACGCCGGCTCGCTCCCGGCACCCAGCGCTTCAGCCATCCGCAGTTTCCGGGCGAGGTGAACGTCGAGGTCGTCGCCGGAGATCCGGCGGGCGGCCCGCTGCCGCTCTTCCTCGCCCTCCACGGCGGGGGCGAGAACGACGGCCATTGGAAGAGTGGTACCGACCTGTTCACCAAGCCGGCCCGCGCGGTGTGGAAGCGCGGGATCTTCGTTTGTCCATCCGTGCTCCACAAGAAATACGCCGAATGGGGCCGCAACCCGGTCGAGGAGCATTACGTCAAGGAGCTGCTCAAGGCGGCGAAGCGCACCTGGGACGTGGACACCGACCGCATCTACATCGGCGGCCATTCGATGGGCGGCTATGGCGCCTGGCATATCGGCGGCCACCAGGCGGACGTGTTCGCCGGCGTGATTTCCGCGGCCGGCGGCATCCTCACCGGCCGGAGCATCGGCGAGTCCTGGGGCTGGGGCGTGCTGGGCAATCTCCGCCACACGCCGGTCGCCTTTCTGCACGGCACGAAGGACGAGCCGTCCCCGGTTTGGAGCGACCAGGAGTCGAGCCGCATTCTCGGCGAACTGGAGAAGGCGCATCCAGGCCAGTACCGCCACCGCTACGTGGAGACCGTGAACGGCGGTCACATGCCGCCCGGCAAGCCGCTCAAAGAATCTGTGGAGTGGATCCTGGAGCACGACCGCAACCCCGACCCCAAGGAGCTGACCTGGGAGCCGACGCGTTCCTTCATCAAGCACTTCTATTGGCTGCGGGTGGAGAAGCCGGCGATGTTCCAGCGGATCGAGGCCCGCATCGAGGGCAACACGATCACGGTGGCCGCAACCCGCCTGACGGGCGGCTTCAGCCTCCTGCTCAACGAGCGGCTCGTCGATCTCGCCCAGCCGGTCGAGGTGCTGGTGAACGGCCGGCAAGCCTTCCGCGGCCATCTCCACCCCCGCGTCAGCGCGGTGCTGGAGAGCATCGACGACAAAGTCGACGACAGGCTCGTCTATACGACCCGCATCGACTTCTGACCCCAGTGGCGCAAGCCTCCAGGCTTGCGAATCCGCTTCCGCGCTCCACAGCCCGCATTCGCACACCTGGAGGTGTACGCCACCTGGGTCATGCCCCGCCGCTTCGGGGGTTGGAGTCATGATGGATCTTCGGGCCGAAAGGCCGCCGCCTTGCCGACGCAATTTTTCCGGCGACCGATCCGATCACCCCGATGCGTGGCGTTTTCAGCTTGGAAGGACATCATCGCCCGATGCGCACCATCATCCTCGCGGCCCTGACGGCGGCCGCCTTGCTTCCCTGCCCGTCCGCGGCCGCCGCCGGCACCGGCTTCGACCCGCGGGTCGTCACCTTCGGCCCCGCCCGCGAGCAGATCAAGAGCACGCCGATCGAGCAGCGGCCCTACCGGCCGCTCCACGTCTACGGCAACACCATCCGCCGCCGCCACGCCCGCGGCAGCCGATGACCGCGGCGGTCCAGCAAAAAATCGGCGTTGCCCGCGACCGGGCTTTCTGAAACCCTCCGCGGCCCCGGGGAATCCTTCCTCGGGGCCGCGGTTTCACGCCGCGGCCACCCTCGCGGAGAACGTGACGATGCGCACGCTGATGCTGTTGGGATTGATCGTCGGCGGTCTGGTCGTGGCCGGTGCCATCCACATCACGCAGTCGAACGGGAACATCGAGATCTCGGTCGACAAGGCCAAGGTCGAGGCGGTGACCGGCCAGGTGATCCGCGAGGGGCAGACCCTCATCCGCAACGCCCAAAACGCCCCCGCCGCCGACGGCCAGCCGGTCCGCTGACGGGCGGTGGGACTGGCTCGACCCGCGCCAGGCCGTGCACGCGGTACTCCGCCCCCGTGGGGACGGCGAAGCACTGCCGCCGCGTCCGCAGCGTCCGTCCGGCGCGAAACACAGCGCCGCTGGCGAGCCGAAACCACCCCCCTTCGACGATCTCCTCGACCCGCACGAGCCGGGGATCGACGCTGTCGTAGCGACCCAGCGCCAGGAGCAGCTCCCGGTCGCTGCACGTGGCGGCCCTGGGCCGCTCCAGCGATCGCGTCAGCGCCCGATTCACGTCGTCCGGCAGCACGCCCAGCGCGACCACCGGCTCGAGCAGGCCGGCGAACTCCGCCCGCCACTCGGCGCCGTGCGGCCGCACCCGCCGGCCGGAGCGCCGCTGCCGCTCGTGCCGCTCCCACGTCGCCGCATGCGCGATCTCGTGCAGGAGCGTCGTCAGAAACGCATAGGGATTGAGATCGTCGTTGACGGAGATGCGATGGCCGTTCCGGCCGCGGCCCGGCGGCCGGTGATCGCCGAGCTTCGTCCGCCGCGGGCGGGCGAGACGCACGGCGCACGGCTGCCGCGTGAGCAGCTCCTCGACATAGGCTTCCGTGCCGGGTGGCAGGAGGCGACCGAGCGCGGCGATGGTGTTTGCGTCCGTCATGGCGAGCGATGCCAGGCCGACTCGCGGGCTGGAGCGGCCACTGACACGACCAGGAGCCTCGCGGTACGATACTTGATGTCCGTGATTAGCAGGATGTTTCCCCGAGCACAACAGGCCATGGCATGAAGGATCCAACCGTCCGCGGCGTCGTCCACCTGATCGAAGAGACCAAGACCTTCGGGCAGAAGGGCTTCCGCAAGCGGCTCGTCGTGCTGCAGCAGGAGAAGGGCTCGTTCACGAACTACATCCCCGTGGAGTTCGTGAAGGATGGCTGCGACGCCGTGGACGACCTCGGCGTGGGGGATGAAATCGAGGTCACCTACCGTCTGAGCGGCCGCCGCTGGCAGCGGGACGAGGCCAGCGAGGCGAAGTATTTCCTCTCCGCCGAGGGGCTCTCGTTTCGGCGGCTGTCCGGGAGCGGCCGCGACGAGGGCGGCCGATCCGAGGGCTTCGATCCCAACGACGCCTTCGCCGAGGCCGGCGACGACGACGTGCCGTTCTGAATTTACGTGGACAAAGCCATCCTGGCCTTTGTCCACTTGGCCGACCGGTCGAAAAGCCAAGGTTTTCGACGGTCGGCGCACGCCGCATCCTGCGGCTCCCGCCGGGGGCTTTTGACCCAAGAAGCCCCGGGTGGAAACCCGGGGACTCCGGGCATGAACACCACCCCGCCATCCATGCCGGATGACGGCACGCAATTTCCCGGTACGAACCCGCACCGCATGGCACGCGGGAAGGCTTGCAACCCGGTGTCCCCCGGCTTCCGCCGGGGGCTTTTTGTGGGAGCAGCGCGCTGACCCAAGAAGCCCCGGGTGGAAACCCGGGGACTCCGGGCACGAACACCACCCCGCCATCCATGCCGGATGACGGCACGCAATTTCTCGGTACGAACCCGCACCGCATGGCACGCGGGAAGGCTTGCAACCCGGTGTCCCCCGGCTTCCGCCGGGGGCTTTTTGTGATCAAGCCCCAAAAACCCGGGGACTCAGGATCTGAAAAAATCACCCGCCGGGCGGGACCGGCAGCGTGGGAATCGCCTCGGCCGTGACGTCGTGCGTGGCAAACCACTGCACGACCGCCGCGGCCTCCGCCGCCGACGGCGGCGGAGGCGTGTCGTCTCGCACGACCCGCTCCACGACCGCCGCGCCGGCCACGATCGTCCGCCGCTCCTCCACCCGCCAGCGCGGGCCGTAGTGGAAGACGGCGTAATACATCGTCTTCGCCGTCACCGCCGCCACTCCGCCGCAGCGGCAGGCCTCGTAGAACATCTGGTGCACGTCCTCCCAGGGCCGCGACCGCTCCACGCAGGCCACGTCGTGCACGACCGACGCGTTGCGAAACCGCCCCGAGAACGGCCCGCCGATCACCGACCAAAACGCCCGCGGAATGCTGGCGCCGTTGACCACCGCTCCGGCCGGCGCTTCCCAGCGGACCGCCCGCGGATCGCGATACACAAACGGCTCGACGAGCGTCATCTCGCGGCCGTCGTCGTGCCAGCGGGCCACGACCTGCCCCTCGAACCGGCCCCACGCCGCGGCGTCGGCGGCGACCGCGGGCTGCAACCCCTGCTCCGCCTGGTCGGCCTCCCAGCCCGGCGGCCGCGGCGTCGCCCGCTCCGCGAGGAATCGCACCAGCGGCCGGGCCGGCTCCGGCAGGCAGGCGTCGTCGCAGCACACCCGCACCGCGGCGCCGCCGCGGTCGATGCGAATCTCATACTGCCGCCGGTCGCGGCCGGTCTCGCTGAACAGTTCGAGCGACGCGTCGAGGCCGCTGCCCGCCACCAGTTCCTCGAGCCGCCGCCGCTCGTCGGCCGGCAGCGTCGCCGCATCGATCCGGCAGCCGCGCACCGCCCCGACGAAGCCGCCCGACTGGGTGAACGTGATCTGCATCGCCCCTCTCCTCGGCCCGCAGCCGCCGGTTGCAACCGCGCCGCGGGGAATCATTCTTGCATGCCGACCCCACATCTCCCATGCGCACCGTGTTCCTCACCGGCGGCACCGGCTTCATCGGCCGGCATCTCGTCGATCGGCTCCTCGCCGACGGCTGCGCCGTCCGCTGTCTGGTGCGGTCGCCGGACCGCGCCGGCCACCTGCGGCGCGACGGCGTGCAGGTCGTGCCCGGCACGCTCGAGGACGTGGACGCCTGGCGGCGTGACCTCACCGGCTGCGACGCCGTGATCCATGCCGGCGGGCTCGTGGCCGCCCGCCGGCGCCGCGATCTGTTTCGCGTCAACGGCGACGCGGTCGGCCGCCTCGCCGACGCCTGCGCAGACCGCCCGACGCCCCCCGCGCTCGTGCACGTGTCGTCGCTCGCCGCCGCGGGGCCGGCGCCACGGCCGAACGTGCCCCGCGCCGAAACCGACCCCGTCGCGCCGGTGTCGATCTACGGCGCCAGCAAACACGCCGGCGAGGCCGCGCTCGACCGCCGCGCGGCCCGGCTGCCGATCACGATCCTCCAGCCGGCCATCGTGTTCGGCCCGCACGACACCAAGGTCGCGGCGATGTTTCAGTCGATCGCCCGCTTCCGGCTCCACTTACGGATGGGGTTTCGCGACGCGCCACTGTCGCTGATTCACGCGGCCGACCTCGCCAGCCTCGCCGTCGCGGCGGCCCGCAACGGCGAGCGGCTGGCTGGCGGCGTGCCCGGCCGCGGCATCTACCACGCCTGCGACGACCGCGAGCATCCCACCTACGGCGCGCTCGGCAGAAAGATCGCCGCGGCCCTTGGCCGCAGCGTGCTCGTCTGCCCGCTGCCGGTGCCCCTGGCCTGGCCGGCGAGCCTGGCCGTGGCCTCGTTTTGGAGCCTGCTCGGCCAGCCGAGCATCGTCTCCCCCGACAAGCTGCGGGAGGCGACGGCCGGCAGCTGGGCCGCGTCGGCGGCCAAGGCCCGCGGGCACCTGGGCTTCGCCCCGGCCGCCCCGCTCGACACCCGCCTGCGGGAAACGGCCGCTTGGCTGCGGGCCACCGGCGGCCTGTGACCGCCGCGTGACATGCCGGCGCGGATGTCGCCTCAGATCTGCGAACCCGGCGTCGATCTGTCCGCCCGACCGGCGGGTTGCCACAATCGGCCCGCCCCCACTCGCCCCGCGCAGGAACCCGCCATGGCCTTTCGACCGGATCGCATTTTCTGGAGCCTGATGAAGCCGCTGTTGCGCCTGCGGTACCGCGTGACGACCGACGGCATGGAGGCGGTGGCGCGGCTCCGCGGCCCCACGCTCGTGCTGCCCAACCATCCGGCCTACGTCGATCCCCCCACAGTGCTCTCCCATGTGCCGCTGGCCGCGCCGCTGCGGCCGCTCGTCTACTCGGGCACCTACCGGCTGCTGCCCCTGCTGCCGCTGATGAAGCTGGTTCGCGCCTTCGAGGTGCCCGACCTCTCCGCTCAGAGCCGCTCGGCGGCCGCCAAGACGAAGGACCTGATCGACGCCGTCGCCGCCCGGCTCGACGCCGGCGAGAGTTTTCTCATCTATCCGTCGGGCCGCCTGCAGCGCGGTGATCGCGAGGTCGTCGGCTCGGCCCGCGTCGTCCACGAGCTGCTCGTCCGCTGCCCGCAGGTGAACGTCGTGCTCGTCCGCACGCGGGGCGTGTGGGGGAGCATGTTCAGCTGCGCCAAGGAGGGCACGTTGCCGAACCTCGTCCGGGCGGCAGGCGCCGCCGCCGGCTGGCTGGCCGCGAGCCTCGTGTTCTTCCTGCCGCGCCGGCCGGTGCACCTCCACGCCGAGGTCGTGCCGCGGGACCGGCTGCCGCTGGAGTCGCGTGAATCCTTCAACGCCTTCCTCGAGTCCTGGTACGACGCCGACGGCGGCCAAGCCCCGCAGTTCGTCCGCTACCACCGGCTGTTCGGCCCGCGGGAGGGGCACTTCCGTCCGGCGGCCGGCGGCCAGGCCGTCGATCCGGCCACGCTCTCCCCTAAGACGGTGCGGCAGGTGAACGACCTCGTGGCCGCGCATCTGAAACGCGACCTGACCGCTGAGGAACTGCAGCCCGAGACACGGTTCGACGCCATCGGCCTCGACAGCCTCGACCGCATGGACCTGGCCCTCGAGGTGGAGCGGCAGTTCGGCTTCCACAGCGACGCCGTCGTCGACACGCTCGGCGAGCTGTGGGCGTTGGCCGACGGCAAGCTCGCGACCGCGGCCGCACCGGCCCAGCCCGCCGCCGCGCCGCCGGCCTGGCAGCGGCCCGCGCCGTCGGGCCCGCGTGACGTGCTCGCCGCCACCGTGGCCGAGGCGTTCGTGCGCCGCGTGCTCGCCGCGCCCGACGCCGTGGCCGTGGCCGACGCGGTCTCGGGCGTGCTCTCGGCGCGGCGGCTGCTCGTGGGGGCGAGCCTGATGGCCCGCCGGTTCGCCGCCTGGCCCGAGACGCACGTCGGCGTGATGCTGCCGGCGAGCGTCGCGGCCGACGTCGTGTTCTTCGGGCTTCACCTGGCCGGCAAGGTGCCGGTGATGATGAACTGGACGACGGGGCCGGCCAACCTGGCCCATGGCGTCCGCGTCACGGAGACGCGGCGGATCGTCACCTCGCGACGGCTCGTTGATCGGCTGGGGATCGAGGTCGAGGGGGCCGAATACGCGTTCCTCGAGGACATCCGCCAGGGCATCGGCAAGGCCGAAGCCCTGCGCACGCTCTTCGCTTCGCGAATCACCCCGGGACGGTTCCTGCGGCAGCTGCCGCGGCAGCGGCCCGACGATCCGGCCGTGTTCCTCTTCACGTCGGGCTCGGAGGCCGCGCCCAAGACAGTGCCGCTGACGCACGAGAACCTGCTCACCAACGTGGCCGCGGGGCTGGAGGTGCTCCAGGCGACGGCCTCCGACTCGCTGCTCGGGTTCCTGCCGCCGTTCCACAGCTTCGGCCTCACGGGCAACGTGCTGCTTCCGGCCGTGGCGGGCATCCGCTCGGTGCGGCATGCCGACCCGACCGATGCCCGCGGCCTCGTGCGGCTCATCGAGTCGCACCGGCCGACGATGCTCTTCACCACTCCGACGTTCCTCGGCTACGTCCTCGCCGCCTGCCGCGGCACGGAGCTGCACAGCCTCCGCAAGATCATCACCGGCGCGGAGAAGTGTCCGGAAGCGACGTTCGCGGCCTGCCGCCGCCTCGCCCCGGAAGCCACGATTCTCGAGGGCTACGGGATCACCGAGTGCTCGCCGGTGGTGGCGGCCAACCGGCTCGACAAGGTGAAGGCCGGCACGATCGGCCGACCGGTGCGGGGCGTGGAGGCCCTCGTCGTGGACCCCGAGTCGCACGTCCCGGTGGCGCCAGGGGAAACGGGCATGCTCCTCGTCCGCGGCCCCTCCATCTTCAAAGGCTATCACCGGCACGCCGGCCCGGCGCCGTTCGTCGCGGCGGCGGGCGGATCCTGGTATCGCACGGGCGACCTCGTGTCGGCCGACGCCGACGGCTACCTCACGTTCCGCGGCCGCCTGAAGCGGTTTCTGAAGGCGGGGGGCGAGATGATCTCGCTGCCGGCGCTCGAAGAGCCGTTTCAGAAGCGGTATCCGCCCGATGAAGATGGCCCGCGGGTCGCGGTGGAGGGCATCGAAACGCCCGACGGCCGGCACGTGGTCCTGTTCACGACCTTCGATCTGCCGCTCCGCGCAGCGGCGGAGATCCTCGTCGCCGATGGCCTGCGGGGCGTGATGCGGCTCGACGAGGTCCGGCGGCTCGACCGCATCCCCGTGCTCGGCACCGGCAAGACCGACTACACGACGCTGCGGCGGCTAGTGGTCGAAGCCGAGGCCGCCCGGGTCGGCACCTGATCAGACCGTCCGTCACATCGGCGTACGCCCCTCATGGCCGATGAGCGCCGCCGTCGAGTTCGGCCGGCCACACGGAGAGATCGTCGGGCGTGTCGAAGCTCCGATGGAGAAGCGTCAGTTCCGCCTCGCGATCACGGCGGGACAGCCGGGCCCAGTCGGCCTTGGCCTCGCCCATCGTGCGGGCGAGCAATTCGTAATACCACTCCGGGTAACCGTCGGGCCGGGTGTCCTGCGGGGCGTGCGGCGGGTTCACGGGAGCACCTCCTCGATCGGCGGAGCGATCGTCGTCAGCCGATCCTCCTCGATGTTCGCGAGCATTGCCGCGTCGGCCAAGCCCGCAGCGTACACCTCGTGACGAACGGTGCCCGCCAGCGGGTCCGGCGGAAGGCCACAGTCGCGGGCCGCCGTCACGATCCGTTCGTGCTGCGCTGCAAACGGCTCGGACACCGGCCATGGCCAATCTCCGGTCGCCTGCCACCGCCGGTACCAATCCTTCCAGGCATTTTGATAGACGGCCTGGCGATGGCGGTTCACCGCCTCCCAGACGATCCTCTCGGCCCGCAACAAAAACTCGAGTCGCAAGCCTTCGGAGCCGGCGTCCACCGCGCTGAGCAGGGGCCGCGCGGCGATCGCCCGGTCCCGTTCGGCATCGGGCATCAGCGCCCAGGCGCGGGTCAGCGTCGCGGCATCCCGCAGGTGGAGCACGGCCGCCGGTTCGCCGCGGACAAACGTCTGCGCCGCCAGCCCGCCGACGATCGGCCAGTCTTTGTCGCGATCCGTTTTTTTCATCCTGGTAACAGTGTCACGGTCAGCGAAGTCGGGGTCTTCCGGATCATGCCGCCAGGCGGTCGCTCTCGGGGGACGGCAAAAAAATCGAGATAGTGATCGGGACCCCCTCCCGTCGTGCGAATGAAGATGTGGGTTGACCATCCTCCGTCCAGCCATTCAGCCGCGAAGGGAGCCCCGAAAATCGTGCGGTACTGCACGACCCATGGAGGCATGCGCCGCTCGCATTGCTGGAGCAGACCGCGGAGTTTCGGCAAATCCTCGGCCGCCACAATCCAGTCGGAGACCTTGGTCGTCTGCTGCAGACCGTACCGAATGCAGGCCATGCCGCTGGTGACGGCGAACGTGATGCCGGCCGACCGCAGCGTGGAACGAAAGACATCGAGAAATTCGAGTGGCGTCTGTATGGCATTCCGACTTCGCGATGGACCGAGGCCGTAAGTTTACATCAGACCGTGATCCGCCGGCGCCGCGCGGCCACGGGCCAGCGGTCGACGGCCCGCCCGGCGCGGACGACGACCACCTCCTCGTGGAGAGCCACCGTCGGGCAGACATGCCACGGCAGGGCATAGACGACCGTGCCCACGGACCACGCCTCGGCCCGCGGCGTCTCCAGCACCATGTGCTCCTCGCTGTGGCCGACGCAGGCCGCGTCTTCGAGGCCGAAGATCGTCACCCGCGGATGCGGCATCTCGCTCGCCACGGCCTTGTGGCCCAGATCGAGACACAGCCGCCCCGGCGCCGGCCTGCTCACCACGCGGGCCAGCAGCACGGCGGCATGAAGAAAATCCAGGTCGGGTGAGGTCACCGGCTGCCCCGCGTCCCAGAGCACCGTCGTACCCGTGCCCACCTCCACGTCCCCCCGGGTCGCGAGGATCGGAAACGTGGGCGTGCCGCTGGCCACGACCCGCGGCACCGGCAGCCCGGCGGCGACGAGTGCGTCGCGCAGCCGCCACACCGGCGCGAAGGCCGCGGCGGCGGCGGCCCCGAGCCGCGCATGATCGGGGTCGTGAAGGTGGCCGTCGTAGGCGTGGAGGCCGCCGGCCGCAAGCCCCGGCGTCGTGGCCAACCGGCGATAGAGCCGGCCGGCCTCCGGCCCCGGGAGGATGCCCGTGCGGTTCATGCCCACGTTGAGATCGAGGAGCACGTCGAGCGTGATTCCGGCAGCCGTAGCGGCCCGCACCAAGTTGTCGATGCCCGCGTCGCAGTCGGCCAGCGCCCGAAACCGCGTCCGCGGAAACAGCGCCGCGAGCCCGCACAGCCGCGTCGCCGTCGGCCCCACGGCGGGGTAGGCCAGCAGCACGTCCTCCGCCCCGGCCGCCGCCGTCATCTCCGCCTCGGCGATCGTCGCCGCCTTGAACTTCCCGATGCCGCGGTCGAGCTGCATCCGCACGACCGCGGGCATCTTGTGCGTCTTCACGTGCGGCCGGAGGCGGCCGGCCCCGCCGGCCAGCGCGACCGTGCGGTCGATGTTCGCCGCGATCCGGTCGGGGTACACCAAGAGCGCCGGCGACGGCACCTCGGCCTCGTTGGCGATCGCATACCAGGGCTGCGTCATGGCGTCGCTCCGCGGCGGCATCCGTTCCGGGCGGGTTTGTCGGGGCCGATTATTCGAGGAGGGCCTTCAGGCGGGCGTCGATGAGGGCGTCGCGCTTTTCGGAAAGCCGGTTGATCTGCCGGTCGTACCAGGCGGCCGATCGCTGTTTGCGATAGGCGAGCTTCTCGGCGCGGATGTCTAGTTCCGCCGCGATCGCCTCGCGGAGCTGCCGCTCGAGCTGCTCGCGATTCTTGTCCTTCTCCTTGCCGCTCACCAAGCGGGCGCCGAGCAGGTCCACGCGGGTCCGCGCCTGCCAGGCCAGCAATTCAAGTTCATGCAGCCGCGGGTCTTTCGCCTTGCCCGAGGTCAGCGGCTGCACACTGCGGTCGAGCTCCTCGATCGCCCGGGCATATTCGGCCGGCTTTCGCTTCTCGAGATGCGCCAGCACCTTGGCCAGCTCGGGCTGGTGTGCCGCGACGAACGCCACCACCCGCTGCTCACGGTCGTCCTCCGCCGTGGCAGCCGCCGGCTGATCGTCAGCTCCGGCGACGGACCACCCGTCGTGGCCGACCGCAAACAAGAGCCATACCGCCGCCATTGTCAGGAACCGCTGCATCACATCTCTCCCCGGGACTTCAGCCCTCGTCACGCGCTAGCTGTCCGTGGACAAAGCCCTCCATGGCCGTTGTCCACTTGGCCGACCGGTGGAAACGCCAAGGGTTTCCACGCTCGGCATTCCTCACATCCTGCTCGGGCAGACTTGTTTCACAGTCTGCGAGCTGTCCGTGGACAAAGCCCTCCATGGCCTTTGTCCACTTGGCCGACCGGTGGAAACGCCAAGGGTTTCCACGCTCGGCATTCCTCACATCCTGCTCGGGCAGACTTGGTCCACAGTCTGCCAGCTCCTCGTCGGCCATGGCGGCCACCAGCCAGGCCGGCGGTCCGCCCGGCGTATCCGGCTCGTCTCCTTCGGGCTCGTGAGCTTCGAGTTCATGTCCTTCCGGCCACGCGCCGGCATCCGCCGCCCGCACTTCGAGCCACCGCTCCGCCACGGAAGCCACTTCGCCGCCATGCAGGTGTTCGGTCGCCGGCCGCGCGTTGAAAAGTCCCACGATCACCACGGCGGCCAGGGTGCCGCCCGCGATGGCCAGCGTCACCGGTCGCAGCCACGGCGACGATCCGACGTCCGCCCGGGGCCGCGGAATCACGGCTGCATCGTCACCCGCAACCGGGCCTACCAGGCCGGCGGAGGCGAGCCGGATCAGCGCGGCCTCGAGCCGCAGATAGCGGGCGAGTGTCGCGCGGGCCGCCGGCGCGGCGGCGAGCAGCTCCGCCAGCCGCCGCTGCCCGGCGGGATCGAGCCCGCCGTCGAAGTGCTGCGTGATCAGGTCGTCGAGCTCGCGGCTCGGCGGCGGGCCGCCGTCGCGCTGGGAAGGCATCGCTGTCATGGCATCGCTCCAGGGAGGCGGGTCAGCTTCGACTGCACGCAGTCGTGCAGCATCCTGCGGGTGCGGGAGAGCGACCGCTGGACGGCCGCGGCCGTCCGGCCCACCGCCGTGCCGATCGCGTCGAACGACGCCCGGCCCTCGTACCGCATCGCGACCATCCGTCGCTGCACGTCGGGCAGCCGCGTAGCACACTCGCGCAGGGCGTCGAGTTCACGTTGCCGATCGGCCGGATCGGTGGCGTCGTCGTCGAAGGCGCGGTCGATCTGCACGAGCAGTTCCGGCTCGACGGCCGCGACGCGGGCCGCCCGCCCCTTGGCCCGCAGGTATTGGAGCGCCTGCCGGCGGACGATCTCCTTGCCCCATGCGCGGGCATCGCGGATCGGTTCCGCGTCCGGGCCCGTGGCATGCTGCATCACCACCACGGCGGCATTCTGAAAGATCTCCTCGGCGGCATCGAGGTCGCGGACCATCGCCATCAGGTAGGCCATGAAGTCCCCCTGATGTCGCAGCAGCTGACGGATCAACTCGGGATTGCTCATGATGCGTCGGTCGCTGGTGATGACGGTCCGCGGGAGCCCTGGCACACTGTCCGGGGGCTCCTCACCGGTAGCCCCCGGACAGTGGCTGACAGTAAACCATCGGCTCGGACGGGCTGCCATTTCGGGCCGCCGCCTCGAGCCCGCGTTCAGGCGGCCTTCTTGCGGCCGCCGGTGCTTTTGCCGGCCGCGGGCTTCTTGCCGGCCTCGACCTTCTCGGCGCTCGTGGCCTTCTTCTGGACGCCCTTCTCCTTCTTCACCGGCTTGGCAGCCGCCTTCCGCTCGGCCTTCTCCACCGCCGGCGTGGCGGCCTTCCGGCCCGTCTTTTCCGCGGCACCGGCCGATCCGGCCACACCCAGGCCCAGCCCCGTCACGATCGCCATCGCCACCAGGAAACGCATCGTCTTCATGATAAACACCTTGCAGGAAAACCTCGCGAACATCGAGGCCAGCCGTCGACGGCGTCGACTCCAGCGACCTCGCTATCCAGGTGCCCAAGCCCGTCCGGCCAGACAAAATTTTTTCCGCTCCCTGGAGCGGCGGTCTCCGACCGCCGTGTCCCCCCGCTTCTGCCGGCGGCCTTTTATGAGGGTCTTCGGCGGAATTTGTGGTTAGAAAGTCCACGCTTTGCCGCGCGGCTCTGCGCCGTCCGCTCAGGTTTGGGAACATGAGGTAGGCATCAGCCTGAGTTGATCAGCGAGGGGCTAACCCAAGTTACGCACTTGGAAGCCGTTTTTTCGGATTTTTGGGCGCTCCATCGATCGTAAGTGCTGACGCGGCAACGTGTGGCTCCGCGAACGGCCGTGTAGTGAAGACCTT
>JAJTED010000017.1 GCA_021300535.1 Planctomycetaceae bacterium
TTGCCGGGAAGCAGTTTCGTTCGGTTACAGGACGCGATTCCGTCCTGACGGGGACTCTCACCCCGCTGGTTCGATACACTTGCAAACGCACTGGCGCACGCCTCCAGGCGTGCGGATGCGGGTTTGGGAGCGCAGACGCCCATTCGCATGCCTGGAGGCATGCGCCACGGAGGGCACCGAGCCGCAAGCCGCATGCGACGGCCACAGTCCGCCGCGCCACGTGGCCACCGCTTCCCGGGTGCCATGCGAGACGATTGTGGTCCGGTCGTGCGGCGCGTGACGGTCGTGCGGCCCGCAGGGTTTCTCCCGCCCCGACAGCCAGCAAGGCCGCGTTTTTTTTCGTAGCCGGCAGCCTCTGCGCCACCGGCAGCGGGCATGCTTCTCATGCCGGCCCCACCGCCAGGAGCACGCCATGACCGTCGCCACTCTCTCTGCCCCGCGCACCGCCCGTCGCCAGCCCAAACCGCAGCCCGCCACGCGCCCGCGTGCCGTCCGTCGGCGGCTGATCGATCCGACCACCTGCGAACGGGAATACGCCGCCGACGAGCTCGAGTTCATGCAGGCCCTCGATCGCTACAAGCGAACCAGCGGCCGCCTGTTCCCGACCTGCAGCGAGATCCTGCAGGTCGTCCGGTCGCTGGGCTACGCAAAATAGGCAAGCCCGGGCAGTCTTGCCCCGCCGCCGGGGCGTCGGGTACCGTCCTCCGTCCCACGTTGCCGGGGGATGGAGAACGCCCGTGCCGCCGCGTGCCACGCCTGCGAGTCCGCATCCTGCCCGCCGAGCCACCGTGCTCGTGGCGCTGGCCTGCGTTGGCTGCGGGGGCATCGGGAGGAACGACAACGCCCAGGGAGTGGCCCTCTACCAGCAGGGCAACTACCTCGGCGCCGCCAGCCACTTCCAGCAGGCGCTCGCCCGCCAGCCGGGCAACCCCGACTGCTTCTACAACCTCGGGGCGACCTACCACCAGCAGGCGAAGGTCTTCGGCCGGCCGGCCGACCTCCAGACCGCCGAGCAGTATTACCACCTCTGCCTGGCCCGCAATCCGAACCACGAGGCCTGCCAGCGGGCGCTGGCGGTGCTGCTGGTCGAGGAGAAACGCCGTGACGACGCCATCGCGCAGTTGCGGTCCTGGTCGCAGCGTCAGCCCTCCGATCCCGATCCGCACGTCGAACTCGCCCGGTTGAGCCAGGAGCAGGGCGACCTGCGGCAGGCCGAGGCCGAACTCAACGCCGCCTTGGCAGTCGCGCCAAACGACGCCCGGGCGCTCGTCGCCCTCGCCGCGCTGCGCGAGGCGAGCGGCGATCGGTCGCAGGCACTCGCGGCCTACTCTCGGGCGCTCGCCGCGAACCCGAGCCAGCCGGTCGTCGCCGCGAAGGTCGCCTCGCTCCAGCAGGCCCAGGCGGCCTTCCCCCCCGCGGCCGGCGGACCGGTCCAGCCCTTCGGCATGCCGCCGCCGCCATCCCCCGGCGCGATGACCGCGACGCCCGGCCCGTTCGGCACCGTGGCCCGTTGACCGCGCCGCGGGAGGCCCCTATTCTGCCGGCGAAACGCGGAAGATCCGCGTCGCAGCCTGGGAGTCAGCCGTGATGGATCGCAGTTCGGCCGCGGTGGAACGCGTCTTCAATTTTTCCCCTGGGCCGGCCGTGCTGCCGCTGGAGGTGCTGGAACGGGCCCAGGCCGAACTCGTGGCCCTGCCGGGCGTGGGGATGTCGGTGCTGGAGATCAGCCACCGCAGCCCGCCCTTCGACCGGATCCTCGAGGAGACGCTCCAGGGGCTCCGCGACCTGCTGAAGGTGGGCGCGGACCATGAGATCGTGCTCCTCCAGGGGGGCGCCAGCCTGCAGTTCTCGATGGTGCCGATGAACCTGCTGCGCGGCCAGTCCGGCGCCGCGGACTACATTCTCACCGGCACCTGGGGCACCACCGGCGCCAAGGAGGCCCGCCGCGAGGGCAAGGTCCACGTGGCGTGGGACGGCGCCGCCACGAAGTACGACCGGCTGCCGGTCGCCGGCGAGATCGCCCTCTCCCCGAACCCGGCCTACGTCCACATCACGAGCAACGAGACCATCCAGGGCGTGCAGTGGAAGCGGGATCCGCAGGTCGGCTCGGCGCCGCTGGTGTGCGACTGCTCCAGCGACTTTCTCTCCCGGCCGATCGACGTCGCGAAGCACGGCCTGATCTACGCCTGCGCCCAGAAGAACGCCGGTATCGCGGGCGTGACCGTGGTCATCATCCGCAAAGACCTCCTCGCGCGGTCGCGGGACGACCTGCCGACGATGCTCGACTACCGGACGTACGTCAGCAACGGGTCGCGGCCGAACACGCCGCCGGTGTTCGCCATCTACATTCTCGGCCTCGTCTGCAACTGGATCCGCGACACGATGGGCGGCCTCGCCGGCATGCACACGCACAACGTCGCCAAGGCGAAGCTGCTGTACGACGTCCTCGACGGCTCGGGTGGTTTCTACGCCGGCCACGCCCGCCCCGACTGCCGCTCCGACATGAACGTCACCTTCCGGCTGCCCGACGAGACGCTGGAGAAGGAGTTCGTGAAGGCGGCCGCCGGCCACGGACTGATGGACCTCAAGGGGCATCGGTCCGTCGGCGGCATTCGCGCCAGCATCTACAACGCCATGCCCGTCGCAGGCGTCACCGCCCTCCGCGACTTCATGGTCGACTTCCAGCAGGCCAGGCGGTCCTGACCAACCGCCTTCATTCCCCCTCCGGATTCCCGCCGCATGCCCTCGATCATCGTCCTCGACACCCTTAGTCCCGACGGCCTGGCCCTGCTCGACGCCGCTGCCGCGGCCGGCATCAGCTACGAGGTCGTCACCGGCCTCTCCGGCGACGCGCTCCGTGAGGCGCTCACGCGGCACGACGGCGCCATCTGCCGCAGCGGCGTGAAGATCACCGCCGCCGCCCTGGCCGGCAACCATCGGCTGAAGGCGATCGTCCGCGCCGGCGTGGGCACCGACAACATCGACAAGGAGGCGGCCACGCGGCAGGGCATCGTGGTCATGAACACGCCCGCCGGCAACACCGTGAGCACGGCCGAGCACGCCTTCGCGCTCCTCCTCGGGCTGTCCCGCAACATCGCCGCCGCGGACGCCAGCCTGCGGGACCACAAGTGGGACCGCAACAAGTTCATGGGCGCGCAGCTGGCGGGCAAGACGCTGGGGATCGTGGGCCTGGGCCGGATCGGACAGGCCGTCGCGGCGCGGGCCCGGGCCTTCGACATGCGGGTCATGGGCTTCGATCCCTTCCTTTCGCCGGATCGCGCCGCCGAGCTCGGCATCGAGCTCATCGAGAGCGTGCGCGGCATGCTGCCCCACGTCGACTACCTGACGGTGCACACGCCCCTCACCGACGAGACCCGGCACCTCGTCGGCATGGAGGAACTGAAGCTCCTCAAGCGGGGCGTGCGGCTGATCAACTGCGCCCGCGGCGGCATCTACGACGAGCAGGCGCTCGTCTCGGGCCTGCAGTCGGGCGTCATCGGGGGCGTGGCCCTCGACGTGTTCGAGAAGGAGCCGTGCACCGACAGCCCGCTGTTCGGCATGCCCGGCGTGCTGGTCACACCGCACCTCGGGGCCAGCACCGAGGAGGCGCAGTCGCAGGTGGCCGTCGAGGGCGTGGGCCTGCTCGTCGACTTCCTGACGACGGGCACGATCAAGCACGCCGTCAACTCGAGTGCCGTCGATCCGGCGGCGCTGGAGGGTGTCCGCGGCTTCCTCGACCTCGCCTGGCGGCTGGGCCAACTGGTGTCCCGCCTCGACGACGGGCAGCCCCGCTCGTGCTCGATCGCCTACCGCGGTGAGATCGCCTCGCGCAACACCCGCCTGGTCACCGCCGCCTTCGCGGCCGGCCTCCTCGAGTCGGCCATCGAAGACGTCAACATCGTCAACGCGGAGATGCTGCTCCGCGACCGGGGCATCGAGCTCGTGGAGCAGAGCCGCACCGATCCCGGGGCCTTCAGTTCCGTGGTCGCGGTCGACCTCGTGTCGGGCGACCGCGTGCACCGCGCGGCGGGGACGCTCTTCGGCCATGCGATGCCCCGGCTGGTGCAGCTGGAAGGCCACCGGCTCGAGGCCTATCTCGACGGCGTGCTGCTGGTGTTCACGCACCAGGACGTGCCGGGAATCATCGGCCGCGTCGGCACCGCCTTCGGGCAGTTGGGGGTGAACATCGCCCAGATGACGGTCGGCCGTTCCGCGCCCGGCGGCGACGCGATCGGCGTGCTGAACCTCGACCAGGAGCCTTCGGCCGAGGCCCTGGCGGCGGTGCTGGCCTGCCCGGGAATCCGGTCGGCGCGGGTCGTGAAGCTGCCGCCCGCCGGGCAGTTGCCCTGCTGGCTGGCCGCCTCGGCGGCCGCGTCCAGACGGCCGTGATGCGGTGGCGGGTATGATATTTTGTCCGTGGAAAAAGCCCTCCATGGCCTTTTTCCACTTGATCGACCGCAGGAAACGCCGAGGGTTTCCTGGGTCGATGGCCATCGCATCCTGCGCTGGCTGTCCGTGGAAAAAGCCCTCCATGGCCTTTTTCCACTTGATCGACCGCAGGAAACGCCGAGGGTTTCCTGGGTCGATGGCCATCGCATCCTGCTCGGGCAAACTTATTTCATAGACTGCTCATGGTCTCCCCAGCCTCGGTCCGCTGCCCGGGGGAATAGTTTCGGCCCGAGCCGCCGAATGTTCCTGCGCCGGGCCACGAGGGCATCCTTCCGGGCTCCCGGCGACGTTCCATGCCGCGATCATCCCCGCTCGTCGAGCAGTTTGAAACCTGGCTGGGTGATCATGTCACCGTCCTGTACCGCGTGGCCTATCGGCTCGTCGGCGACGCCCACGAGGCGGAAGACATCGTGCAGGACACGTTCCGCTCGGCGTGGACCAGTCGCGACCTGTATGACCGCTCCCGCAGTGAACGAACCTGGCTCATGGCGATCCTGCGGCGCCGCGTGGCGGACCATTGGCGGCGGCGGGAGCGCCGCGAGACGTCGGCCCCAGCCGAGCTTGCCCATCCCGAGGCCCCACCGACCGACCCGTTCGGCGACGAACTCTCCGGCGCCATGCAGGGAGCGCTCGCCCGGCTCCCGGAGGAACTCCGCGAAACGCTGCTCCTGGTCGTCGTGGGCGAACTCACCCACCAGGAGGCGGCCGATCTCCAGGGCATTCCGCTCGGCACGGTCCTGTCCCGCGTCAGTCGTGCCCGCGGCCGGCTGCGGGAGTATCTGCTCGCATCCCACGGCCAGGCTGCGGCCCAACGCGGAAACGGCAGGGCATTGAACCATGGCTGACGACCGGCGGATCGACGACGCCTTGCGGAACGTGCCCCTGCCCCCGGGGCTGGCGGACCGCGTCGTGCCCGAGGCCCTGTTCGACGATGCAACCCTCGACCGACTTCTCGGCCGCGTCGCCCTGCCCGATGGCCTGTCGGACCGTGTCAGGGCGGCGGTCTTCACGCCAGCTGCCGGCCGGGGCATCGACCTGGAGCGGGCGGCCGGAAGTCTGCGGCCTGCGGGGAAGCCCACGGCTTCGCGGCAACGCGGCCGCCTGGGCCGCTGGTCCCTGTCCGTCGCACAATCCGGTGCCAGTGTCGCGGTCTTGCTGGCCGCCCTCGGCGGTCTCGTCCTGACGGGCTTCGAGTTCGCGCGTTGGGTGGAGCCCACGACGCCGCAACGGGCGCTCGTGCTGGCCCCGCAGCCGCCGTCACGCGGAGCCCCGCCGCGGGAGCCTGCGATCGGCATGGCGGCCCACGAATCGAACCCGGCGCTGGAGCCGACCGACCCGCTGGCCGTCGTGTCCGCCCCGGTCTTGGCCGACGATGACGCGATTGCCGTCACCGAACCAGATCCATTCGCCGTGACCCCGCCCGTGGTCCGGGGTGCGGCGGTCGGCACCGCCTCCGGTGCGTTGCCCGCCGGCACGGCCATGAGGACCGTGCCGCTCCCCCGCGGCGAGTCGCGGCGGCGCGTGCCGCGGGTCGCCGGCTTCGACATGGCCTTCGAGATGACCCATGGCGAACCGCCATTCGTCGATCCGCGAACGGCCGCTGCCCTGCAGGTCGACCACCCGCCGCTGTCGATCCGGACCGATGCGTTCGAGGCCCTCGTCGCGTACACGGGCCGGAAACCGCGGCCCGGGTTCGCCGCGAGCCTGCGGACGGAGGAGATCCTGGCGGCGCTGCCGGCGCCGCCACCACGATCGGCCGCGCCGGAACCGCAGGTCATGATCCACGCGGTGCGATCGCTCCGCGGCCGGCCTGAGTCGCAGCTCGTCGAGGTGTGCGTCACCGCCCCGCCTCTGGCCGGTGACAGCACGCCGGCGGTCGACGCCATGCTGGCGCTCGATCGCCACACGGGGAGCGAGCCGCTCCTGTGGGCCCGCGTCTGTCGGGCTGTCGCGGCCGTCGCAGATCAGATGCGCGACGGCGATCGGATCACCGTGGTGGTCGGCGGCCGGGAACCGCGGCTGGCGGGCACCCGGCTCGACGCCGCGGGCCTCCGCCGGCTGGCCGCCGCCCTCACACTCGAGCCGGGCGACGACGCCACCGAGTTCGACGCTACCATGCGGTTCGCGGCCCAGGAGGCGGGACACGGGCCGACACGTCCGCTGATCGTCGTCGCGAGTTCCGAGTCGGTCGATCGAGCCCGCGGCGCGGGCCGCGCGGCAGTGTCGGCCTGGCGCGAGGCGCTGGCGGCCGACGGTCCCGAGGCTGGCCGGCGTGCGGCAGTGCGGTTCGTGCTCGTCGATCCGACGGAGCCGACGGTGCGGGAGCCGCTCGAGCCGGACTTCGGCCGCACGCCGGCCGACGCCGTCGCGATCCGCCGCGCCGTGCTCGAGCAGGTGTTCGCCACGCCCACGCTCACGGCCCGGCAGTGCCGGCTCCAGGTGGCCTTCGATCCGCAGGCGGTCGCCGCCTACCGCCTCGTCGGCCATCGTCAGTCGGCGATGGAATCACTGGCCGGCGGCGAGCCGCCGGCCACCGACCTGCATGCCGGGGAGGTGACCCGCGTCGTCTACGAACTGGTGCCGCTGGGAATGCAGGATGCGGCCGTGAAGGCGACGCTCTCCTGCCGGCCGGTGAACGTCGATGGCGAACGCACGTTCACCGCCGTGCTTCCGCTGCGGACGGTCTCGACGGGACCACTGCCGCCGGCCCGCGACTGCGAGCTGCTGCTCGCCGTTGCCGTGGGCGAACTCGCCACGGCGTCGCCCCACGTGGGGCCCCGGGGAGCGGCGTCGCAGGCGGCCGCGTCCCTTGCCGCCGCATGGCGGGCCCGAGGCGACGTCACCCCATACGGCACCGCGCTCCTGGAGGCCGCCGATCGCATCGGCATCTTGAAGACCGCAAACCCGGCTCCGACGCCGCGGCGGTGATCCGATGCCCGACCGCTCCTCCGCGGCGGCCGCTCCTCCGAGAACGGTTTGACGGACCGACTGGGCATTCGCACAATGCACAGGGTCACGTGCCCATCCAGCCGCCCACATTGCCCTCCGTCCGATCGTCACGGCCCGCCCTCCGCTGCACCCATGAAGCACCGCTCTTCGCCGACAGAATCATCGGCCACCATTCGCGCCGCGACCATGGCTCTCGTGGCGCTCGTCCACATCGCCTCTCCGTCACCGGCGGCGGCGGCCGAGGGGCTGTCGGCCCGCGATGCCAGCACCGCCGCCCTGCTCGACCGGCTCCAAGAAGCCGACATGCCGGATGTCACGATCTGGGTGCTCGAGCGGGTCAGCGCCGATCCCCAGGCGGCCGCCGAACTGAAGCAGGAGGTGCCCTTCCGTCGGGCAGCGGCGCTCGTCGCCACCACCAAGACCGAGTCCGACAGCAAGAAGCGGGCGGCGATCCTCGACGAAGCCGAGAAGGAGATCGACCGCTTTCTCGCCACGGGTCCGGATGGGCGGCGGGCGATCGATGCCTTCAGCCAGAAGGGCAACCTGCTGATCCAGCGCGGCCGCGTCAAAGTGGAGCAGGCCAAGCGGCCGGGCGAGGACGCCAAGGCCCTGCGGGCGGAAGCGGTCGTGTTTTTCGACGGCGCCATCAAGGCCCTGCAGGCGACCGTCGCGCCCGGTCAGCCGATCGACACGCCGACCAACGCGGAAGACGCCGTGCTCAAATCGCTCCGGGCCGTGGACGCGGAGATTGCAGCGCTCGCGGCCGACAAGGGCGAGCAGCCCAAGGAGGGCGACAAGAAGCCCGTCCGGCCGAGGCCCAATCCCAAGTCGGCGCGGCGACCAGCCGCGGTCGACAAGCAGCTCGAGCGTCTCGAGGCGGATCAGGATGCCCTGCGCACGAAGCTCATTCAGACGAGGCTCATGGTGGCCGAAACGCACTTCGAGAAGGCCAAGGCGTTCGAGCCAAACTCGCCGGAGTGGCAGGCTGCTCTGGAGGAATCCACCAAGCGGCACAGGGAGCTGGCCGACAAGTATGCGAACAAGGGGGCCGGGCTGTTCGCCCGGTATTACGAGGGCCGGAACTACTCCCTCCTCGGCAAGCGCGACCAGGCGGTCGTGACGCTCTCCGGGGTGTACGGGATCGATGCCCAACAGCCGCTGATCATCGCGCTGCGGGCCAAGGCCCTGGCGGTAGCCCTGGAGTGCTGGCTCGCCGACAAGAAATACGACCAGCTCGACGACGGGGTCCTGAAGTTCATCCTCACGCAGCCCAAGGGGGCGAAGCAGCTCGATGCCGACTGGCTGGCGACGAAGTACCGCGCCGCCGCCCTGCTCGATGCCAAGGCAGACGCGCTGCCCCCCAACGAGAAGGCGAAGAAGGGCCTGTTGCAACGCGACGCGAAAAAGCTCGCGACCGAGGTCGTGACGGCGAACAAGGACTTCGCAAAGGAGGCCCGGGAACTGGCCGCCAAGCTGGGCAAGAGTCTTCCCAAGGAGGAGCAGGAGGAGGCGACGTTCACCACCGCGGTCGCGGAAGCGCGAACGAAGGTCGATGCGATGAAGGCCTTCAAGGCAAACAACGCCGCGACCGAGGCGGCGGCCGCCCGCGAAGAGGCGATCAAGGCCTACGAAGCGGCCTTGAAAATGGCCGACGACGGCAAGCAGGACGTGAATGCCGTGGCATCTGCCCGGTCGGTGCTCACCTTCCTCCTCTACGACGCGAAGCAGTTCCGCGAAGCCGCCGCCATGGGGGGCATGTTGGCTGAAAAGTTCCCCGACGCGATGGGGAGTCGGCAGGCCGCGCGGATCGCCCTGGCCAGTCTGCAGCAGATCGCGAAAGACGCCGACGTGGCCACGGCCAAGGAAGGCAAGCAGCGGCTGTTCGCGTTGGCCGAGTTCATGGCCGCCAAGTGGCCGTCCGATGCCGAGGGAGGCGACGCCCTGGCGACGCTCGTCGGCGCCGCGTTGGAGACGAGAAACCCAGACCAAATCGTGGCCGCGGTCAAGAAGGTGCCCCCCGACTCGCCGAAGCGTCCGGAGCTGCTCCAGCGGGTGGGCGTCGCGCTGTGGCGGGAGGTCCAGGAGAAGCGGCGGCTCGAGGACGCTCTCAAGCCCGACGAGCAGATCCTGGCCGGGTGGAAGGGCCAGGCGAAGGCCGCCCTCGACGAAGGGCTCGCAGCGGCCGCGGGGGCGCCGCCGTCGAGGTTTTCCGTCGCCGCGGCCCTGTCGCGGGTGCAGATCGCGATCGAAGACGGCGACATGAAGCTCGCGGGCGAGATCCTCGACAATCCCGGCTATGGGCCTTGGAAGGTCGTGCAGGCCGGCGGCGACGAGTTCTCGCAGGGCCCGCTCGCCGAGGGCGGGCTGACAGTCGCCCTGCGATACTTCATCCAGAACGAGCAACTGGAAAACGCCCAGCAGGCGATGACGCAACTGGAGAAGGTGGCGGGCGATCCGGCCAAGCTGACTACCCTGTACCTGTCGATGGGCCGTGACCTGCAGGGGCAGCTCGAGGCCCTGGCGGCCGAAGCGGCCCAGCCCGGCGTGCGTGAGCGGGCCGCCAAGGTGTTGGCCGGCTTCGAGAGCTTCCTGGAGAAACTCGCCGCCCGCGACGAGCGGATTGCGTCGCAGATGTGGGTGGCGACGACCTACCTGTCGCTCGGCTCCGGCAAGGGCACGGGCGCCGTCGTTCCGAAGGACAAGGCCCAGGGCTACCTCGACCGGGCGGCAACGGTATACGGAGCCCTGCTCAAGAAGGGGGGCGAGGAGATTACCAAGTACGAGCCGTCGATCCGCCTGCGGATGGCGGGAATCTTCCGCGAGCGGGGCAAGTTCGAAGAGGCCCAGGAGCAGATCGACTGGATCCTAGCCGACGCCAAGCGGCAAAACTCGCTCGACACGCAGGTCCAGGCCGCGGAGCTGCTCCAGGTCGCCGGCGGCCAGTCTGCCGCGGCAGACCCGGCCAAGGCCGATGGCCTGCTGCGGGAGGCTGTCATGGGCCGCAAGGCCGGCGGCTCCGTCGTCTGGGGCTGGGGCGGCATCGCCAACAAGCTTTCCAAGCAGGTGGGCGGCGGCGGCAAGGCCGACGAGCTGTTCTACGAGGCGCGGATGAACATCGCGAAGTGCATGCTCGATCGGGCGCTAATCCCCGGCAAGCCGGCCGACAAGAAGACCGAACTGCTCACAAGCGCGAAGAAGGCGGTCGCAGTCACCCGCAAGCTGTATCCGGCCCTTGGCGGCGAGTCGACCGAGAAGCGGTTTGAAAAGCTGCTCAAGGACATCCAAAAGGCCCAGGGCATGCCGCCTCGTGGCTTCGAGGAACTCGACGCACAGGAGGCGGCGGCGAAGGCCGCTGCCGTACCGACCGGCACATGATTTTCGACCAGCGACACGATCGGGCCGCTCGGCCCGCCTCCACCATGCAAGCACGAAGCTCCATCGCAGCGATCCTCCCAACTCCGGTCATGGCGGCGGTGCTGGCCGCATGGCTCGGCGGGCAGGCCGGCGCGGAAGTGCCCGGGCGGCTGTTTCTCGGCAGCGGCCCGACCATCTCCGGCAACATCATCGCCGTCTCGCCGATGGCCGTGGAAATCGACGTTCGCGGCGAGCAGCAGACGGTGCCGATCGAGCGGATCCGCGAGGTGACCTTCACCGCCGAGCCGCAGTCACTCAAGGCCGCGCGGGTGGCCGTCATGCGCGGCCAGGCGGCCCAGGCGATCGACGATCTCGCCAAAATCGAGCCGGCGGAGATGGAGGGGGCCGAGCAGCTGATCGTCGATGAACTCGCGTTCCTGAAGGCGGCGGCGCTCGGCGGCCAGGCGGCGGCCAGTGGCGAAAACCTGGCGGCCGGCGAGAAGGCGGTGCGCGACTATCTCGGCAAGCACGCCCAGAGCCACCATGTATTCCCGATGCAGGAACTGCTGGCGAAGCTCCTCGCCCGCAGTGGCAAGTTCGCCGACGCGGCCGCCGCGCTCGCCCCGCTCGACCGTGGTCCGCCCGCCTATCGCGTGCGGGCCACCGCCACCCGGGGCGGGCTGTTCTACGAACAGAAGAAGTACGACGAGGCCCTCCGGGAGTTCACTGCCGCCGGGCAGATCACGACCGATCCCAAGGACACCGCCAGCACCGCGCAGAAACGCGGTGCCGAGTTCGGGGCGGCACGCTGTTTCACCCGCCAGGGCAAGGGAGCCGACGCGGTGGCGGCCGTCGAGCGGATCGTCGGCGAGACGGACCCCGACGACGTTGAGATCCTGGGTCAGGCATACAACGTCCTGGGCGACGCCTGGCAGAGCGTGGGCAAGGAGCAGGATGCCATCATCGCCTATCTGACCGTCAGCCTGGTCTACAACTCGGTCGGGGAGACGCGGGCCGAGGCCCTGTACAATCTGGCCCAGCTTTGGGATCGAGCCAAGTATCCCCAGCGGGCGGAAGAGGCCCGCCAGGAATTGGCGTCGGCCTATCCAGACAGCCCTTGGGCCCGAAAGCTGGCGGCCGGGAAAGGATCCTGACCGGCCGGGGCCGGCCTTGCGACCACGACACGAATACGTTCGACGAACTTTTTTCCCGAGGAGATGATCATGGAGCTGGGACTGCAGGCGGGCGGCGTGATGGTTCGACCGTGGACGGCGGCAGTGCTGCGTGGCTGGATCGCCCGCGTCCTGCTCGTCGTCGGAACCTGCGGCCCGTGGATGGCGGCGACGATCGCGCCGACCGTCCTGGCGCCTGCCGCCGCGGTCGCCCAGGCTGACGATGCGGCGGCCGACGACGCGGCTGCCGATGAGGCTTCCGAAGAGGACGGCACGAGTTACCTGGCGTTTCTCGCCCAGGCCCTCGGCATCAAATACATCATCGTCTTCCTCCTCCTCTCGTTCGGACTCGTGGCCCTGCTGGTGATGTGCTTCCTGCAGTTCCGCAAGACCGTGCTGCTGCCCCCCGATCTTTCCCAGCAGTTTGAGCAGCACCTCGAGAACAAGGAATACCAGCAGGCCTTCGAACTGGCGAAGGGGAGCGATTCGTACCTCGGCCGCGTGCTCGCCGCGGGCATGGGCAAGCTGCAGTCGGGCTATGCCGCCGCCGTGGAGGCGATGCAGGGTGCCCAGGGCGAGGAGGCCATGAAGCTGGAGCACAAGATCAGTTACGTGTCGCTCGTCGGCGCCCTGGCACCGATGTTCGGCCTGCTCGGCACGGTGGACGGCATGGTGGCGGCGTTCATGAAGATCGCCGGCTCGGACACGGCACCCAAGCCCTCCGAGCTCGCCGTCGGCATCTCGCAGGCCCTGGTGACGACGCTCATCGGACTGTGGCTGGCGATTCCCGCCATCGCCGCCTATGCCCTGCTGAAGAACTGGCTGCAGAAGTTCAACATGGACGTCGAGGACGAGAGCGGCCGGCTGATGTCCCGCTTCCAGAACATGGGCAAGAAATAGGCGGCGACGTTTCTCGGGCAGCGGAGCAGCCACGCACCATGGCAAAACGACAGAGCGACGGGCCGGCCAAGACCGACATCGACATGACGCCGATGATCGACGTGACGTTTCAGTTGATCACGTTCTTCATCTTCACGCTCAACTTCTCCAACGCCGTCCAGGACGACCGCGTGCAACTCCCCCTGAGTCAGCTCGCCAAGCCGGCCGAGGCACCGGCCGACGATCCGATCACGCTGCAGCTGTGGCCGGACAAGGACGGCGTCACGAAGGTGATTTACAACGGCGAGGCAATTCGCGTGCCCGACATGAGCGGCTTCCTGGAACAGGAGAAGCGGGTGCTCATCGATGCCGGCAAGGAGCCCGCCGACGCCAAGCTGATCGTCCGGGGCGACGGCCGCGTGAAGACCGGCGAGGTGCAGGAGTTGATCAAGATCTGCCAGGAAAAAGGCTTCGAGAACTTCGTGCTGCGAGCCCAGTACGACGAGCGCAAGTAAGTCCGGGGGAGGTGCACCGCCATGGCCGATCGAGAACCGCTGCCCGACAAGATCGCCATCGACATGACGCCGATGATCGACTGCGTCTTCCAGTTGATCACGTTCTTCATGCTCACGCTGAAGACGGTGATCCCCGAGGGCGACTTCGACATCCGCATGCCGCTCGGGGCGAGCGCCGGTGCGCCGCAGGAAGACCCGCCCGTGATCGTGCGGGTGAAGATGACGGCCGGCCCCGATGGGGAGCTGGCCGGCATCACGATGAACGGCAGCGGCGTGGGTGACTTCGAGGCCCTGCGCCAGAAGATCATCGGCATCGTGGGCGTGAACACCGGCCCCGGCGGCGCCGAGAACACCGAGGTCGAGCTCGACTGCGACTACCGGCTGAAGTACATCAACGTCGTCAAGGCGATCACGGCCGTGTCGGGCATGCCACAGCCCGACGGCACGATCGTGGAGCTCGTGAAGAAGATCAAGTTCACGCCGCCGAAGAAGCCGAGCTGAACGCGGCCCACCGGTCGCCCACAAGGTGTTCCCGGGGGTTCTTGCCACGCGGTGCACAAAAAGCCCCCGGCGGAAGCCGGGGGACTCCGGGTCGCACCTCTTCCCGCGCGCCATGCGCCGCGGGTTCGAACCAAACAATCGCCCGCCGTCGTGCGCCATGAATGACGGGATGGCCTTCAGGCCCGGTGTCCCCGGGTTTCCACCCGGGGCTTCTTGGGCCGCCCCACGAAAACCCCCCGGCCGGTGCGTACACGCGCCGCTGCCGAAACTGCCGCCACCCCCGCCCGCCGTCACCCGCGGGGATGAAACTTCGTGTGAATCGACTTGAGGCGACCGGCATCCACGTGCGTGTACCGCTGGGTCGTGGCGATGCTGGCATGGCCGAGCATCTCCTGCACGTGCCGCAGGTCCACACCGCCGGCCACGAGGTGCGTGGCGAAGCTGTGCCGCAGCGTGTGCGGGCCAATGTCGGGCGGGATGCCGGCGGCGGCGGCGTGCTCGCGCACGACCTCCCAGATCCGCATCCGCGACAGGCGGTTGCCACGGGCCGAGAGGATCGCCCACGACGGGGCGGCACCGTCCCGGGCGGCGAACGCCTTCCGCGGCCCCTCCAGCCAGGCCCGCAGCGCCGCCACCGCCCGGCGGCCGAGCGGCACGACCCGCTCCTTGTCGCCCTTGCCGCGGCAGGTGCAGAAGCTCTCGGCGAGATGCAGATCGGCCAGCCGCATCGCCGAGACCTCCGAGGCCCTACAGCCGGTGGCGTAGAGCAGTTCCAGCAGCGCCCGGTCGCGGACGCCGAGGGCCGAGCGGCCATCGGGGGCGGCCAGGAGCCGATCGACCTGCTCGGGCGACAGCGTGCCCGGCATGGCGTCGTCCCGCCGCGCGGCCGTGATCAGCTCCGCCGGACTCTCCGCCACCACGCCCTCGAGCTGCAGGAACGCGTAGAACGTCTTCAGGGTGGCCGCCTGGCGGGCGATGCTCGCCCGGGCCAGTCCCTTTTTCGCCAGGAAAGCGAAGTAGTCGCCGAGGTCGCGGACGGACAGGCCCGCGGCGGCCCGCCCCCCGAGCCAGCCGCTGAAGTCGCGGAGGTCGCGGCGGTAGGCGGCCTGGGTGTTGGCGGCGAGCGCCCGTTCGTGGCGGACGTAGTCGAGAAACCGCTCCACCTGCAGGCTGGTGGCCGCCGGCGCCGCCTCGACCGCGCCGCCATCGAGCACGACCCGCCGCGTCCGCGGCCGCCTTTTGTCGTCCCCCTCCCCTGCAGCCGAAAAGCGAGATTCGTGATGCATGGCGAACCTGTTCCTGCATCCCCCGGGCAAGGCGACGGGATCGGCGTGAGGATGCGGAGCGTGGCGGACCTTCGCCAGCGACGCAACTCATGCCGTCCCGTCGCCGGGTTGGGCTTGCGGACGATCAAGTCCGCGATCCCTCACGGATCGTAGCCGAGGTTCGGCGCCAGCCACTTTTCCACCTCGGCGACCGGCATCCCCTTGCGGGCCGCGTAGGCCTCGACCTGCTCGCGGGTGATCCGATCCACCGCGAAGTATCGGCTTTCCGGATGGGCGAAGTAGAGCCCGCTGACGCTCGCGGCCGGCAGCATCGCGCAACTCTCCGTGAGCGTCATGCCCGCCCCCGCCCCCGCATCCAGCCAGGCGAAGAGCGACCGCTTCTCCGTGTGGTCCGGGCAGGCCGGATACCCGGGGGCCGGACGGATGCCGCGATATTTTTCCTCGATCAGGTCCTCGGGCGAGAGTCTCTCCTGCCGGCCGAAGCCCCATTCGCGGCGGACGCGGGCGTGCAGCCACTCGGCACAGGCCTCCGCCAGCCGGTCGGCCACCGCCTTGGCCATGATCGAGCCATAGTCGTCGTGATCGCGGTCGTACCTCCGGCACAACTCCTCGCAGCCATGCCCGGCCGTGCAGGCGAAGGCGCCGAGGTAGTCCTTCCGCCCGCTCTCCACGGGGGCCACGAAGTCGGCCAGAGCGTGAAACACGTCCTGCCCCTGCCGCTCCCATTGCTGCCGCAGGGTGTGCACCCGGCCGCGCTCGGTCGTCCGCGATTCGTCGGTGTAGAGGATCACGTCGTCGCCCGCGGCATTCGCGGGAAAAAACCCATAGGCCGCCTTCGCCTCCAGGGAGCCGGTGCGAACGATCTCGTCGAGCATCCGCACGGCATCCGCGTGGAGCTTCCGCGCCTCCTCTCCGACCACGGGGTCGGCGAAGATCGCCGGGTGCTTACCCTTGAGCTCCCACGACATGAAGAAAGGAGACCAGTCGATGAACGGGATCAGTTCTTCGAGCGGGATCTTCTCCAGCGTGCGGACGCCGAGGAACTCCGGCACGTCGATCGGGGCCGTGGCCCAGTCGGTGGTCCACCGCTTCGCGCACGCCGCGGCGTAGGAGACGAGCTTCGTCTCCTGGCGGCGTTTGAAGTTTTCCAGATCCCGGGCCTGGGCCTCGCGGGTGGACCGCACGAACGCGTCGCGGAGCGTGGGACTCAAGAGCTTGTCGACCACGCCGGCGGCCCGCGAGGCGTCGTTCACATGGACCACAGCCGCCGAATACTTGGGGGCGATCTTGACCGCCGTGTGCCGGGCCGAGGTCGTGGCCCCGCCGATCAACAGCGGCACCTTGAGCCCCGCATGTTCGAGCTCCTGCGCCACCTGCACCATCTCGTCGAGGCTCGGCGTGATCAGGCCCGAGAGGCCGACGATGTCCACCTCGTTGCGGACCGCCTCGTCGATGATCTTCGTGCAGGGCACCATCACGCCGAGGTCGACGACCTCGTAGTTGTTGCAGCCGAGCACCACGCCGACGATGTTCTTGCCGATGTCGTGGACGTCACCCTTGACGGTGGCCATCAGCACCTTGCCCCGCTTGGCCTGCGTGGTGCCCGCGGCCAGCCGCTCGGCCTCCATGTGGGGCAGCAGGTAGTTCACCGCCTTCTTCATCACCCGGGCGCTCTTCACGACCTGCGGCAGGAACATCTTCCCCTCGCCGAACAGATCGCCGACGGTCTGCATGCCCCGCATCAGCGGGCCCTCGATGATCTCCAGGCTCTTGTCGTAGCACGCCCGGGCGGCCTCCACGTCTTCTTCGATGAAGTCCACGATTCCCTTGACCAACGCATGCGCCAGCCGGGCCTCGACGTCGAGGCTCCGCCAGGCGTCGGCCTGGGCCGCCCCGCCCCCCTCCTGCTTCTTCACCGTCTCGGCGAACTCCACCAGCCGCTCGGTGGCGTCGGGTCGGCGGTCGAAGAGCACGTCCTCGATCCGCTCCTTGAGCTCCGGCTCGATCTCCTCGTAGACGGCGAGCTGGCCGGCGTTCACGATCCCCATCTCCATGCCCGCGCGGATCGCGTGGTAGAGGAAGCAGGAGTGCATCGCCTCGCGAACGACCTCGTTGCCCCGGAAGGAGAAGGAGATGTTGCTCACGCCCCCCGAGACCTTCACCGCCGGCATCGCCTCCTTGATCTGCCGCGTGGCCTCGAGGAAGTTGACCGCGTAGCGGTTGTGCTCCTCGATGCCCGTGGCCACGGTGAGGATGTTGGGGTCGAAGATGATGTCCTCGGGCGGGAAGCCGGCCCGCTCGGTGAGCAGCCGGTAGGCCCGCTTGCAGATTGACACCCGGCGGTCGACGTCGGTCGCCTGCCCCTCCTCGTCGAACGCCATGACCACGACCGCCGCCCCGTGGCTGCGGACGATGGCCGCCTGCTCGAGGAACTTCTCCTCCCCTTCCTTGAGGCTGATCGAGTTGACGATCCCCTTGCCCTGGATGCACTTCAGCCCCGCCTCCAGGACCTCGAACCGCGAGGAGTCGATCATGATCGGCACGCGGGAGATCTCGGGCTCGCTGGAGAGGAGCGTGAGGAACTTCGTCATCACCTTCACGCCGTCGAGCATCCCCTCGTCGACGTTGATGTCGATGATGTTGCCGCCGTTCTCCACCTGCTGCCGGGCGACGCCCAGGGCCTCCTCGTACCGCTCCTCCTTGATGAGCCGCGCGAAGGCCCGGGAGCCGGTGACGTTCGTCCGCTCGCCCACGATCGTGAAGCTGCTCTCGGGGCGGATCTCCAGCATCTCCAGACCGGAGTAGCGGCTCCGCCGCGGCGGGGCGGCCGGCTGTCGCGGCGGGTAGTTCTGCATCACGTCGGCGATGGCGGCGATGTGGGCCGGCGTCGTGCCGCAGCAGCCCCCCACGATGTTGAGCCAGCCGGCCGCGGCGAACTCCCGGAGCACGGAGGCCATCATCTCCGGCGTCTCGTCGAAGCCACCGAGCGCATTGGGCAAGCCGGCGTTGGGATAGCAGCTCACCAGCCGCGGCGTGATCCGGGAGAGGTCGGCGACGTGGGTCCGGAGCTTCTCGGGGCCGAGGGCGCAGTTGATGCCGGCCGACAGGAGGTCGATATGGGAAATGCTCGTCCAGCAAGCCTCGACCGTCTGGGCGGAGAGCGTGCGGCCTCCTTCGAAGATCGTGAACGAGGCCATCACCGGCAGCGTGCGGCCGAGATCGGAGAACACCTGCTCGATCGCGTGCAGGCAGGCCTTGAGGACGAGCGTGTCGAAGGCCGTCTCCGCGAGGAGGAGATCGACGCCGCCGTCGATGAGGGCCTCGATCTGCTCGCGGTAGGCCGCCACCATCTGGTCGAAGGTCACGTCGCGGTGGCCGGGATCGGCCACGTTGCCGGAAATGGAGAGCTGCTTGTTGGTCGGGCCGATCGAGCCGGCCACGAACCGCGGCCGGTCGGGCGTCTTGGCCGTGGCCGCGTCGGCCGCCGCCCGGGCCAGCGAGGCCGCGACCAGGTTCATCTCCCGGGTGTGGTGCTGGAGGCCGAAGTCGGCCAGGGCCACGCTCGTCGCCCCGAACGTGTTGGTCTCCACGATGTCGGCGCCCGCCTCGAGGTAGGCGGCGTGGATGCCGCGGATCGCGTCCCCTTGCGTGAGCGTGAGGACGTCGATGCAGTTCTTCAGGTCGCGGTGGTGGTCGGCGAACCGGGCCCCGCGAAAGCCGGCCTCGTCGAGGGCCAGTTGGTGCACCATCGTGCCCATGGCGCCGTCGAGGATGGCGATGCGGTCGGCGAGAATGGAACGGAGGAGATCGGCTCGGCTGGAGGCTGGCATCGACGGTCCGGAGGCGACGGGAAAACGGATCAATCGCGGCTTGGGGCCGCATTTCAAGCATCATAGGCGACTGGGGGTTTGGGGCATATGGCGAAGAGTGTCATGGCCTTGCGGGATGCGTCGGCGTCGGCGCCGCATGCTGCACCGGCCACCGAGCCGCCGCTCAAGCGCACGCGCGGGGCGGGACGATGGTTCACGGCGAATGGGGGAGGCGATGGAGACGATCGCGCGGATTCCGAACCTCGCGCCGGTGCCGGCGGAAGGCCCCGCCGCGCCACTGGAGCAGGCTGCGGCGCCGCGGGCCGTCCTTGCGGCGGGCGCGGGCCGGCGGCGGCCGCCGTTCCCCACCCTGTCGGTCGCCTCCCTGGCGGTGATCGCGGCGATCGCCTGGACACTCGCGACCTGGCACGAGCAGGCGCGGCTGGCGCGTCAGCGGCGGCCGGAACGGCTGGCCCTTCAGCCTCCGGCGACCGCGCGGGAGTCGATCGTTCCATGACCCTCGACACGCTCGACGCGGCGTTCCTGCACCGCTGGCAGGCTTTGCCGCCGCGGCCATCACAGCCGACCGAAACGACCGGCGCCGCGCCGCCCTGCGCGGCGCCGACACCACAGCCCGCCCCCGCGGCGCAGGCCGAACCGCCCTCCCCGCCCCGCACCGATCGACAGTCGGATTCCCCCGGCGATGCATCGCCCCTCGTGGAGCGGTTGCTCGCGGAAGCGGCGCCGCAGTGGCAGGCCATCGCTGACCGTGTCGAGGCGGCACGCGGCCGTGGCCGCCGGGTGATCGCGATCGCCGGCTCCGAACGCGGCGAGGGCCGGACGACGATCGTCGCCGCGCTCGCCCGGGTGCTCCGGTCCCGTGGCCGCGACGTCGTCGTGGCCGAGCCGGGAGCCCCAGCCGAAGGGCCGCCGCACGACAAGCGGATCGTGCTGGTGGACGCCGGCGTTTGGTTCCCCCCTGGCCCGATCCGCCGCGCCCGACTCCTCGTCGCGAGCTACGGCTGCGAGGCCGCGATCCTCGTCCGCCGCGCCGACCGCACCGCGGCGGCGGCGATCGACGCGGCGCTGGAGGCGATCGGCATCGAACCGCTCGGGGAGGTGGTGACGTTCGCGGGCGCCGGGTCCGAGACGGAGATCGAACCATGAGCGGATTGGAACCTGACCACCTCACCGCCGCCCAGCGGGCGGCCGTCGCGAAACTCGCCTGCGGCTGCGAGCAGACGGGCGGCATCGCGCTGCTGTGCGGGCCCGGCGGCGTCGGCAAGACGACGGTGCTCGCGGAGCTCGCCGCGGCGATCGCTCCCCGACGGTCGGTCGGGCGGGCCGACTCGGCTCACTGGGCGGAGGCCGCCATGCTGCCGGACATTGTCCTCCTCGACGACGCCCACCTGGCCGACGAGACGATCCTCGCCCGCCTCCTCCAGCGGTGCCGCGACCGGAAGCCGTCGGCCTGCCTCGTGCTCGCCGGTGAAGGGCGGCTGTTCACGCTCATGACCCGCGACACGCGGCTCGAGCAGGCCGTTCGCATCCGGGTGGCGCTGCCGGCGTTCACGGCCGCGGAGACGCGGGGCCTCGTCGCAGCGACTCTCGCCAGGGCCGTCGGCCGGCCGATCGGCGTGGCAGAGGCGACGGCCCGCGCGGTCCACGAGATCGCCGCCGGAGCACCGGCGGCAGTGGTCCGGCTGGCCGAGCTAGCCGGCGTCGTGGCGGCGGCCCGGCCCGACGACGCGTTGTCTGCCGCCGACATCGAGGCGATTCACGGCCGGCTGTCACCGGCCGCCGCCTGATGGTCCCGGTCAACGCACGCTGCGAAGCACGCCGATCCGCATCGGCGCCGGCCGGCCCGAGCAGCGGTTGCTGACCGACTGATACGGCTCACACTCGAGCCTCCCGCACGAGCCACTCCTGGGCAACAACGGTCAGGGAGGGTTGCCCATGCCCCGGGAGCCGGCGTAGGTGCCCAGCGCAGGCAGGATGCCGGAGCGCTAGGCACCTCCGAGTGAGCGCAGGCCCGGAGGGCCGGAGCGAACGTTTTGATGTTGCGCGGAGTGGCTCGGCAGGGCGTCGCCGCTGCAGGAATCCGCTTGCGAACGTTGTTTTGCAGATTCTTTGAATTAGGAATCGGTCTCGTCGCCCGTCCAAGAAGCCCCGGGTGGAAACCCGGGGACTCCGGGCATGAAAACCACCCCGCCGTCCATGCCGGATGACGACAGGCAATTTCCCGGGTTCAAACCCACATCGCATGGGACCCGGGAAGGCATGCGACCCGGAGTCCCCCGGCTTCCGCCGGGGGCTTCTTGTGCCGTTCGCGCGTGTCAAGCTGAGAGCAAGACTGGGGAACGCGCAACATCAATAAGCGAACGTCCGGCGCTGGGGCGTGGGCAACTCCGACCAGCGTCACCCGCGACGTTCACGTGAGAAGCGTTGACTCGCGGACCGGCGCCGCGGCCGCTTTTCAGGCCGATTCCGCGGCCGCCCGGGCCAGGTACGCGGCGACGGAGTCGTCGCTCGGGGGCGCCGGTGGGCGATCGGCTGCGAAGGCGGCGGGATCGACCGGCGGCCGCTGTCCCTGGATCAGATCCGCGATCAGCACGGCGGTGCCGGTCGACTGGTGCAGGCCGGCCCGAAAATGCCCGGCGGCCACGAAGGCGTTGTCGAGTCCCGGCACGGCTCCGATCGTCGGCAGCCCGTCGACCGTTCCCGGCCGCAGGCCGGCCCACGTGCGGGTCGGCTGCACGCGGGCCACGTCGCCGAGCAGGTCATGCGCCACCATCCGCAGCCGGGCGATGGCCGCGTCGGTCGTCTCGGGCACGAAGCCCGCATCCTCGAGCGTCGAGCCCACGAGCAGGTGGCCATCCTCGCGCGGCACGAGATAGTGGAGTCCGAGATTCACGATCCGCGTCAGCACCGGCCGCGGAAGCTGGAGGAGCAGGATCTGCCCGCGGATCGGCCGCGTCTCGATCCGCAGGCCGAACTTCTCGCCGAGCGTGCCCGTCCAGGCGCCTGCCGCGAGCACGAAGTGTCGCGCCCGCACCGTCTCGACCGTTCCCGCCACCTCCGCCACGACGCCCTCGACGCCGCCGCGTGACCGGAGCACGTCCCGCACCGCCGCCTCATGGGTCACGACCGCGGCCCGCAGCCGGCACGAAGCCTCGAGGGCCTCGAGGTGCCGGGGCGAGCGAAACGACTGCTCGGCAGGCAGCAGGATCCCGCCCGCGACCACGCCGCGGCCGATGGCGTCAGCCAGCGCCGGCTCGCAGGCCGCCAAGCCGTCGGCGTCGAGTTCGTGGCATTCCGCTCCGCGGGCCCGCCAGTCCCGTGCCGCGGCATGCAGGCGATCCACGCCGGCGGCGGTGGCGACGTACAGGCCGCCGCACGGCCGCAGGCCATTGTCGATCCCCGTCTCGGCGAGCAGCTCGACCGCCCATTGCCGATGCAGACGATCGCTCCAGGCGGTCAGCGCCGCGTACGATCCGCAGCCTGCCCACTCGGGCGCCGGCGGAAAGATGCCCACCCCCGCCCAGGAAGCCGTGTCCCTGCGGCCGCCCCGGGCCAGGACGCGGACCCGCGCCCCGCGGCCGGCCAACTCGCGAGCGATCGACAGGCCGATGATCCCGCCGCCGATGATGCAGCAATCGGTCATGAGGAACGCCGGTGGCGTCAGGCGTTGGTGGGCACGTCGGGCGTGTCGGCGATGTTCACCCACACGTGCACGTGCGGCGCGCCGCGGAAGTGCCAGACGAAGGCCGGGCCTTCCAGCCGCCAATTGTCCCACACGCCATCGTTGCCGATGTCGCCATCCTTGTAGAAGGCCAGCCGGCAGCGGTCGAGCCCGCCCTGCTTCGCGAGACAGCCGCGGACCTCGTCGCGGTCGCGGGTGCGATAAGGCTCGAGCAGCACGGCGAGCACCTTGTTCAACTCCGCCCGCTGGTCGGCCGCGAGCTCCGTCACGGCAATACCAGCCGGCGCGGTTCCCGCGGCGCGGAACGTGATGGCGTTTTCCTTGGGCAGCGGGGTGACGAGCGCCGCCGCCCGCTGCTTGCCGTCGAGCATCGCGTAGACCT
This sequence comes from Planctomycetaceae bacterium, assembly GCA_021300535.1. Classification (GTDB taxonomy): domain Bacteria; phylum Planctomycetota; class Planctomycetia; order Pirellulales; family UBA1268; genus QWPN01. The sequence goes on from JAJTED010000017.1 coordinate 23,000, forward strand.
TGTTGGCCGCGACCGCCTGCGGCCAGAAGACGTTGCCCTTGTGATCGGCCCCCTCGTTGGAGCCGCCGGCGTCGTGGCCGTAGAAGATCGGGCCCCCGAAGGCGACATGCTCCGCCGAGTCGCCGTCGCAGCGGAGGGTCATGTGGCGGCCGGTGATCAGGAATTGAAACTTCCCGCTGCCCGGCTCGCCGAGCAGCGCGATCGACTGGTCATGCCCGAAGCCGCCGCAGTCGTCTTCCATCTGCTTGTCGAATCGCGCGTGCCAGTCAGGCTCGATGAGCTGCTCGAAGATCTCGCGGACGAGCCGCCGCTGGTCCTGGGTGAAGAAGTCGCCGGCCACGGTCGGCTCGGTGGCGTTCCAGTTGGCGCCGACGCGGGTCCGCAGCAGGCCGAACTTCGGGTGCCGGTAGTCCCACGGAAAGCAGACTTTCTCCCGCTGCGCAGGCGTGAGCGACGCGTGGAGGCGGCCGGCGAGCGTCTCGGCGGTGGCAGCCTGTGGCTGCTCCGCGCGGAGGCTGCCGATCGCGGCGGTCCCGGCACAGGCGGCGGCCCCGGCGAGCAGTCGACGGCGAGAGAGTGGGATGCGGGGTGTGGTCATGGGATGTTCTCCGGTGTGGCGGAAGGGAGCGACCAGAAGTTTACCGTTTACAGACCCTTTGCACCCGGAATCATCTTCGTCACCGTTCCAAGAAGCCCCGGGTGGAAACCCGGGGACACCGGACACGAAAACCACCCCGCCATCCATGCCGCACGGTGGCACGAGGTTTCCTGGTTCACACCTGCATCGCATGGCACCCGGAAAGTCATACCACCCGGAGTCCCCCGGCTCCCGCCGGGGGCTTTTTGTGGACGGCGTCAGGCCCGGACGGCCGGGTTGACCGGTAGCGGGCGGAGGCCCGCCAAGCGAACCGCGGCACGATGCCGCGGGTTCGCGTGAACCATCCCCCCGGCTCCCGCCGGGGGCTTCTTGGCACGGTGACGAGACCGCTTCCCGACGCTGGTTCATGCAGGTCGATGCCTGCGCTTTGGGTGCCGCACCTGGCACTGCGGGCAGTAAAAGGTGGATCGCTGGGCCTGGACGATCCGCGCGATCGGCGTGCGGCAGCGGGAGCACGGCCGGTCTTCGCGGCCGTAGACGCGATGCCGCTGCTGAAACCGGCCCGGCGTGCCCGTGGCGGTCTGGTAGGTCTCGTCGCCGATCGATGAGCCCTCGTGCCGCACGGCTGCGGCCAGGATCACGCGGGTGCTCGCGGCGATCCGCTCCCAGGCGTCGCGGCCGAGGCGGCGGCACGAGGTCCGCGGGTCGACGCCCGCGCGAAACAGGATCTCGGCGGCGTAGATGTTGCCGATGCCGGCGACGGCCCGCTGGTCGAGCAACGCCACCTTCACCGCCCGCCGCGACCGGCCCAGCCGGGCGACGAACTCGTCCGCGGTCACGACGAGGCCATCGGGGCCGAGCTTCGCGGCGCCGCAGGCCCGCTCCAGACCGCGGGCGTCGAGCAGGCGGATCGTGCCCAGGCCGCGCTGGTCCCAGAACAGCAGCCGCTCCACGGCTCCGCCGCGGTCGGCGTGGAGGGAGAGTTCGAGCCGCACGTGCTCCGCCGACGGCGGGTCAGCCACGAGCATCAGCCCGGTCATCCGCGGCTCGATCACGAGCCACAGCGGCGCATCTCCCGCCGCGGCCACTTCCATCACCACCCGCTTGCCACGGCGGAAGACACCGGCGATCGTCCGCCCCGCGAGCCGCCTGGCCAGCACGGCCGGGCGGGGCGTGGTGGCGATCGGCCGCACGCGGCCGCGGGGCAGCGCGGCGGCGGCGATCCGCAGGCCGACGCAGCCGGCGATGCCGCGGCACATCGTCTCGACCTCGGGCAGTTCAGGCATGGAGACACCGCACGGTGGGCCGCCGCAGGACGTGGAACGCCCGACAACGTCGATCGGATGGTAGCAGTCCGGGGCCGGGCTACAATCGACGCAGCCGCTTCACACCGCCCCGAGGTCCTCTCCGCATGGCCGCTCCGTCCGCCGCTTTGGTATCCAGCGTGCCCGACGCCTACGGGCGGTTCGGCCGCTACGGCGGCCGCTACGTTCCCGAAACGCTCTCCGCGGCACTTGACCAACTGGAGCATGCGTATGCCGAGGCCCAGGCCGATCCCGCGTTCCACGCCGAGCTCGACGGCCTGTTGTCGGCCTTCGTGGGCCGGCCCACTCCCCTGCTCTTCGCAAAGCGGCTCACGGAACACGCCGGCGGCGCGCAGATCTATTTCAAGCGCGAGGACTTGAGCCACACCGGCGCCCACAAGATCAACAACACGCTCGGCCAGGCCCTGCTCGCGATCCGCATGGGCAAGCGGCGGATCATCGCCGAAACCGGCGCGGGCCAGCACGGCGTGGCCACGGCCACCGCCTGCGCCCGCTTCGGCCTGGAGTGCGTCGTCTACATGGGGGCTGAGGACGTCCGCCGCCAGGCCCCCAACGTCCGCAACATGCGGTTCATGGGCGCGGAGGTGCGGCCCGTGGAGAGCGGCTCACGGACGCTCCGCGACGCGATCAACGAGGCGATGCGCGACTGGATGGGCTCCGTCGAAACGACCCACTACATCATCGGCTCCGTCGTCGGCCCGCACCCATTCCCGCGGATCGTCCGCGACTTCCAGAGCGTGATCGGCCGCGAAACGGTCGAGCAGTGCCGCCGCCAGCTCGGCCGTCTCCCCGACGCGGTCGTGGCCTGCGTCGGCGGCGGCAGCAACGCGGCCGGCATGTTCTATCCGTTCGTCGATCACCACGACGTCCGCCTCGTGGGCGTGGAGGCGGGGGGCCGCTCGGGCCAGGCCGGCGACCATGCGGCCAGCCTGTCCTACGGCAGCCCCGGCATCCTCCACGGCTCGTTGAGCTACGTGCTCCAGGATCAGGACGGACAGACGGCCGACGTGCATTCGGTGTCGGCGGGCCTCGACTATCCCGGCGTCGGTCCCGAGCACAGCTACTGGCGGGACCTGGGCCGCGTGGAATACACGAGCGTGACCGACGGCGCGGCGCTCGACGCCTTCGATCTCGTGGCCCGCCGCGAGGGCGTGCTGCCGGCCCTGGAAACGTCGCACGCCCTGGCCTGGGCCGCCCGGGAGGCGGCAGCACGGCCGCCGAGCGAGATCATCGTCGTCTGCCTGTCGGGCCGCGGCGACAAGGATGCCGCCGAGATCGCCCGGCTCCGCGGCCTGGCCGCCGACGGCAGCGGGGTGCGGGCATGACGACAACCGCCCCCGCGACGGGCATCGCCCGCATCGAGGCGATGTTCGCCGCCCATCGCGCCGCCGGCCGCAAGGCCTTGGCCCCCTTCGTGACGGCCGGCGACCCCGACCTTGACACGACGGTGGCCGTGCTCGCCGCGCTCGCCCGCTCGGGCGCAGGGCTCTGCGAGCTCGGCGTGCCCTACAGCGACCCGATCGCCGACGGACCGGTGATCCAGGCCTCCTACACGCGGGCCCTCGGCAAGGGGCTCACGCTCGCGGGCGTGTTCGACGCGGCGCGGCGGGCGACGGCCGCCGGCGCGATGCCGATCCTGGCCATGGCCAGCTACTCTCTGATCTTCCGCCGCGGCATCGACCGCTTCGTGGCCGACGCCTTGGCGGCCGGGCTCGCCGGCTTCGTCGTCCCGGATCTGCCGCTGGAGGAGAGCGACGACCTCGACGCGGCCTGCCGCGCGGCGGGGCTGGCGCTCGTGCGTTTGGTGACGCCAACCACGCCGCCGGATCGGGCCGCGGCGATCGCCCGGAAGTCCACCGGGTTTCTCTACTGCGTGTCGGTGGCGGGCGTGACGGGCGCCCGCACGGACCTTCCGGCCGGCCTCGTCGATCGCGTCCGGTGGCTGAAGACGCAGACCGACGTGCCGATCCTCGTGGGCTTCGGCATCTCGTCGCCCGAGCAGGTCCGTGCCGTGGCCGCGGTGGCCGACGGCGCGATCGTCGGCTCGGCGCTCGTGAAGCTGCTCGCCGAATCGGCGACCACGCCACGCGACGCGCTGCTCGCCGAGGTCGGCCGCTTCGTCGCCGACCTCGCCGCCGCCTGCGGCTGACGCCGGCGTGTCAGCGTGCGGCCCACGCGGCCCGGAAAATCGGCACGGTCGCGAGGACGAGCACGAATCCCGCTGGCCGGAAGGCGAAACCAAACCGTATAACGTGCGTAGAAAAGGCTGTCCGCGTGCGTGGTGCGTGCGAGGCCACCCATGTTTTCCGCCCATGACCCTTCCGACATCGACCGCTTCTTCCGCGGCCTGACCGAATACGCCTTTCACGCGCGGCTGGGCGTCGTCGATCCGCCGCTGGTCGACTACGTCTCCCTGCTGCTGGTGCGATGCCTCGCCCGACGCAGCTCGGGAGGAATATCGCCGCATCGGCGACGCCACGCTCTTCTGGAGCGGGGTCTATCCGGAGGCGCTGCGCCGGTTCGAGCGTCCCGGCCGCACGGAGCCACTGATCGGCTACCGCGAGGCGGGCAAACGAGCCTACTGGCTGGCGAGCACCCTCGAGCCCGACGACGCGGCCGAGGAGCGGGCGCTGCTCGAGCGGCTGGCGCACGAGTATGACCTGTGCGTGGAGGGCCTCGCCGAGGTCCGCCGCGCCTGGGGAGAAGCGGCGTGACGGGTGGGTGTGCCTCCCCGGGTGCCATGCGCCGCAGGTTTGCACCGGCGCATCACGCGCCACCGTGCGGCATGGATGGCGAGATGGTTTTCACACACGGTGTCCCCGGGTTTCCACCCGGGGCTTCTCGGTTCAGCACGCCGCGCCCCACAAAAAGCCCCCGGCGGAAGCCGGGGGACTCCGGGTCGCATGCCTTCCCAGGTGCCATGCGCTGTGGGTTTGAATCGGGAAATTGCTTGCCGTCATCCGGCATTGACGGCGGGGTGGTTTTCATGCCCGGAGTCCCCCGGCTCCCGCCGGGGGCTTTTTCTGTGAGCGCGAGGCCCGGAGGGCCGGGTTGACTGCCAGCGGGCGCAGGCCCGCCAAGCGAACCTGCGGCACGATGCCGCAGGTTCGCGTGCCCATTCCTTCCCGGCTTCCACCCGGGCCTTCTCGCGGCGCGGGCGGTCAATCGAGCAGCTGCGCCGGCCACGGCGGGGTAAAGCCCGCCTGTTCCACCGGAAGCCCCGCGTGCACGACCGCGGCCACGAGGTCGGCGAGCGCCGCCAGCCGCGGATCGCTCCGACACTCAACCGTGTCAGCGTCGATGGCCCGGGCGTCGGCGGCGACGGCCGCGAGCATGCGGGCGGCCGCTTCGGCGTGTCCCGGGCTGACGATCCGGCAGACCCACTGACGACCGGCCTCGAAGTGCCGCCGGTCATGTTCCCCGGCGGCGACCAGCCGGCCTTCGCGTAAGACCGCGAGGTCGGTGAAGCAGGCGGGCACGTCAGCGTCGTCGAGCGCCGCCAGCACCGTCCGCCCCATCAACTGCGCGTCGCCGATCAACTGTTCCACCCGCATCCGCCCCGCCGGATCGAGTCCGCCAAAGGGATCGTCGAGCAGCAGCACCCGCGGGTCGTGCATCAGCGCCCGCGCCACGAGGAGCAGCTTGGCCTGCCCGGCCGCCAGTGTCTCAAGCGCCGTGCCTCCCCGGCCCGCGAGGCCGGCCAGGGCGAGCCCGCGATCCACCGCACCGCGGGCGGCGGCTCCCCGCAGGCCGGAAGCCGTGGCGAAGAGCTCGAGAAACTCGCCCGCCCGCAGCCCGGGCCACTCCGGCATGGTCGCCGGCACATACCCGATCTCCCGGCGGACGGCGTCGGGCACGCGGCGGACCGAACGCCCTTCGACGAGAATGTCACCGGCATGCAGCGGCACGGCCGTGGCCGCGGCGGCCAGGAGCGACGTCTTGCCGGCGCCACCCCGCCCAATGAGGGCGACCGCACGGCCCGCGGCCCAGTCGCACGACACGCTTTCGACGACGATCTGCCCGCCCCGCTCGACGCTCGCGCGGTCGAACTGGATCATCTGCTCACCCGTTCGCGGCCGGCCCGGCGGACCGGCCCGCCAGCCGCGCGGCCGTCATCTCGATGGACACGAGCAGCCCCTTGGCCTTGTTGACCGTCTCCTCGAACTCCTTCTCGGGCACGCTGTCGGCGACGATGCCCGCCCCCGACTGCACGTAGGCCTTGCCGCCGGCGACGACGATCGTCCGCAGGGCGATGCAGGTGTCCATCGAGCCCCCGAAATCGACGTAGCCGACGGCGCCGGCATAGGGGCCGCGCCGCACCGGCTCGAGCTGGTCGATGATCTCCATGGCGCGGATCTTGGGCGCGCCCGACACGGTGCCGGCGGGCAGGCAGGCCCGCAGGGCGTCGAAGGCCGTGAGGCCGGATGCCAGCCGGCCGGTGACGTTGCTCGTGAGGTGCATGACGTGGCTGTAGCGCTCGATCGTCATCACGTCGGACAGCACCACCGACCCGATCGCCGCCACCCGGCCGACGTCGTTGCGGCCGAGGTCGATGAGCATCACGTGCTCGGCCCGTTCCTTGGGGTCGGCCAGCAGGTCGGCCGCCAGGGCCGCGTCCTCCTCGGGCGTGCCGCCGCGACGCCGGGTGCCGGCCAGCGGCCGCACCGTGACCGCACCGTCCACGCAGCGGACCATGATCTCGGGCGAACTGCCCACCAGCGTGCAGGCCGGCGTCCGCAGGAAGAACATGAAGGGGCTCGGGTTCACCACCCGGAGCGTGCGGTACAGTTCGATCGCGGGCGCGGCGAACGGGATCTCGAGCCGCCGGCTCAAGACCACCTGAAAGATGTCGCCGGCGCGAATGTACTCGATGGCCCGGTCTACGGCGGCGAGGAAGCCGTCCCGGTCGAACCGCGACACGGCCGAGCCGTCGCCCAGGCAGGCAGGCTCGCCCCGCGGCCCGATGTCGGCCGGCGGTGGCCAGGCCGACGGCGTGAAGAGCTGGTCGATCGTGGCGTCGATCCGGCGGCAGGCCGCGTCGTAGGCGGCGGCCAGACCGGCGGCCGACTCGTCCTCGATGCGGGCGAGCACCACGACGTCGATCGCCTTCGTGACGTTGTCGAACACGACCATCCGGTCGTAGAACGCGAACGACAGGTCGGGCAGTCCGAGATCGTCGGCGGGCGGGTTCGGCAGCCGCTCGACGTAGCGGACGGAGTCGTAGGCCGCATAGCCGACGGCACCGCTGGTAAACGGCGGCAGCTCGGGCAGCCGAGCCGGCCGGTAGTCCGCCATCCGCCGTTCGAGGTCCGCCAGCGGGTCGCGGGACGTGAACTCCTCCACGGCGCCGTCGGCAGCGATCACCCGCACCCGGTCACCGCGGGCCTCGAGCCGCAGGAACGGGTCGGCGCCGAGGAAGCTGTACCGGCCGACTTTCTCCCCGCCCACCACGCTCTCGAACAGGCAGCCGGCATCGCCGGCGTCGATCCGCGCGAACGCCGACAGCGGGGTGAGGGCGTCGGCGAACAGCCGGCGGTAGACCGGCACGAGCCGGCTGGACCGCGCGAGTGCGGCGAAGCGGGACCTGTCCGGGAGGTGCGGCATGGCGGCGTGACGGGGGCGGAAGCGAACGCCGCGGAAACGGCCGCGGGATCCCCGAGCGTACCCGGCGCCGCGGGGCCGTCACAATCCGCCCGCGCCGCGAACTCCACCTCTGCGAGGACCACGCCCGCGCCTACCTGAACCAGGCGGAGACTCCCGCGGACGGCGAGTCGGAACCCCAGGAGAGCACGTCGGCCGGCGGGGCGCTGATGGGACCTCTGGGCGTCGGCCAGACGGCCGACGAACTGGCCGCGCTCGACCAGAAGGCGTGCGACATGTGCGGCATCACCTTCTTCGAGTTCCGCAACCAGGGGCGGCTCGGCTGCCCGCACGACTACGTCCACTTCGAGAAGGAGCTCGAGCCCTTGATCGCCAACATCCACGGGGCCACGACGCACACCGGCCGCCGCCCCTCGCGGGCCGCAGCGGCGGGGCTGCCCGAGGGCACCGACGAGCTCACCGGCCTGATCGGCCTGCGGCGGAGCATGAAGGATGCCATCGCCTGCGAGGACTACGAGAATGCGAAGGAGGATCGCGACGCGATCCGGGCCCTGGAGGACCGCTGGCTCGGCCCACCCCCGGCATGAGCCTTCGTCACGGAAACGGACGCAGCGATGACCATGAATCTTGAATCGCTTACCCACGGTGTCGGTGAATGGCTGCGAGGCACCGGTCCGGAGTCGGACATCGTCATGAGCAGCCGCGTGCGGCTGGCCCGCAACGTCGCCCACTACCCGTTCGTGAGCCGGGCCTCGGACCAGGACCGCGCGGAAATCGAGAAGTTTCTCCGCGACCGCATCGCCACGGCGCCCGTCGGCCGGGACCTCGACTACATCGACGTCGGCCGCCTCGAGGAGGTCGACCGCCAGTTTCTCGTCGAGCGGCAGCTGATCAGCCGCGAGCACGCCGAGGCCCAGGGGGCCCGGGGAGTGGCGATCGACGGCCGTGAGCAGGTGAGTCTGATGATCAACGAGGAGGATCACCTGCGGATCCAGTGCATGCACAGCGGCCTGGACCTCGCCGGCGTCTGGGAGCAGATCAAGGCGGTCGACGACCAGATCGAGAAGGTCGTTCCCTACGCCTTCCATCCCCGCTTCGGCTACCTCACGGCCTGTCCCACGAACGTCGGCACCGGGATCCGCGTGAGCGTGATGCTCCACCTGCCGGCGCTGGTCATCACCCGGCAGATCGACAAGGTGTTTCGCAGCCTGCACAAAATCTCGCTGGCGGTCCGCGGCCTGTACGGCGAGGGTTCGCAGGCGATGGGCGACTTCTACCAGATCTCGAATCAGACCACGCTCGGCAAGACCGAGGAGGAACTGCTCGAGCAGGTCGGCGACGTCGTCCCGGTGCTCATCGACTACGAGCGCCGGGCCCGCGAGTTCCTCGTCCGCGAGACGCAGCAGAACGTCCACGACCAGGTGAGCCGCGCCTTCGGCATCCTCCGCACGGCCCAGACGATCAGCGCCGAGGAGACGATGCAGCTCCTCTCGCGGGTGCGGATGGGCGTGCTCCTCGGGCTGATCGGCGACGTGCAGATCGCCGACATCAACTCGCTCCTGGTGCGCACGCAGCCGGCCCACCTGCAGAAGCTCCGCGGCGTGGAGCTCGACACGAAGGACCGGAACATCGAGCGGGCCCGCTACCTGCGGCAGCACTTCGAAGCCGGCGGCGGCGCGCAGGCGAGCCAGAATTGAACGTCAGCCCCGGGCCTGCGGCGTTCGCTGGAGAGCTCTCCCCGGCAATCCCTCCGGCCTGACGCCGGTGAACGGCACAAAAAGCCCCCGGCGGAAGCCGGGGAGCAGCCTGCACGCGAACCCGCGGCATCGTGCCGCGGTTTGCTTGGCGGGCCGGCGCCCGCTGCTCGGCAACCCGGCCCTCCGGGCCTGAAGATCACACAAAAAGCCCCGGGTGGAAACCCGGGAGCAGCCTGCACGCGAACCCGCGGCATCGTGCCGCGGTTCGCTTGGCGGGCCGGCGCCCGCTGCTCGGCAACCCGGCCCTCCGGACCCGCGGCATCGTGCCGCGGTTCGCTTGGCGGGCCGGCGCCCGCTGCTCGGCAACCCGGCCCTCCGGGCCTGACGACCACACAAAAAGCCCCGGGTGGAAACCCGGGGACTCCGGGTCATCTACCTTCCCGGGTGCCGTGCGTTGCGGGTTTGAACCAGAGAATCACGGACCGTCGTGGGGCATGGCTGGTGGGGTGGTTGTCGTGCCCGGAGTCCCCGGGCTTCCGCCCGGGGCTGCTTGGAGCCGCGGGATTGGCAAACACCTGAGAAGCGCGCGGCCACCGCGGCCCTCGGGCCTGAACCGTCAGCCCCGGGCCGGGAGCTTCGCGCGGAGCGCCTCCACGACCGGCCGCGGCACGAACCGCAGCAGCCGCTCGTCGTCCGCCAGGGGCGTGATCTGCTTGAGGAGCGACGACGAGACGTGCGAGTACTCGGCGTCGGCCATGAGGAACACCGTTTCCACGGCCGGGTCGAGCTTGCGGTTGGCGAGCGTCATCGTGAACTCCGCTTCGATGTCGGTCAGCGACCGCACGCCGCGCAGGAGCACATGGGCCCCCTGCTCGCGGACGAAGGCGACGGCCAGCCCGCTGAACAGCTCCACCCGCACGTTCTGCAGCCCGGCGACGGCGGCCCGCACCAGCCCGACCCGCTCCTCCAGCGAAAACAGCGGCTGCTTGTCGGGATTGATGCCCACGCCGACCACGAGGCCGTCGAAGATCCGGCTGGCCCGGGTGATGACATCGAGGTGGCCGAGCGTGATCGGGTCGAACGACCCGGTGTAGACGGCGACGCGGGCGGTCTTTGCGGCGGCCACGGTGGAGGGCTCCAGTCTGGCGGTGCGGAAGGCCGACGGCGAGCGGCCGAAATCGCCGTCCGGGAGTCACCGCCTCCCCGGACGACGGCGTTTATGGTATGGAAACGGCCCGTGGAACGAAACCACGGCCCCTCGGAGCTCCGGACCGCGTGTCGAAGGCGCTGCCACTCATCGGGATGATCGTTTCGGGACTGGTCGTGGTGCTGTTCCTGGCCGACCTCGCCGCGGGTTTCCCGTTCAAGCGGGTGAGCATCGTCGCCGACATCGGCTTCATCGTCAGCGGTCTGATCCTCACGTACTTGAGCTGGTCGCTCTTGAATAGAGGACGCGGCCGGGCCGCTAAGCAGCCTTCAACACCGAACCGCTGACCGGTGCCGCACCACCCCGGCCGAGGATCGCCGGCAGGTCCGTGAGTTGAACGAGACGCAGCCGGCCGGTGGCGGCCCGCCGCTCGGCCCAGGCGAGCCACCGGTCGAGACGGCCGCTCACCGGGCGGTCTGCGGGCATGTCGCCGGCGTGCAGCACGTGCAGGGTGCCGGGGCGGGGCCGCGGCATCGAGCCATGGAGCATCCAGCCGACCATGCCGGCGGGCCGCGGCGGATCGACCTGCACCTCCCACAGCCCCCACACGGAATTGCGGCACCGCCATCCCGCCGGCGCCGGTCGGCGGCTTCCGCGGCCCGCGTCGGCGAACGCATCCACGACGACGACCCGCATGCCTTCCTCGGCGAGCAGGCTCTGGTGGGCGAGCGGCCGCGGCCCGCGCAGGACCGCCGCGTCGAGCCCGGGCACGACCTGCCGCGCCTCGTCGACCATCCGCCGCAGCGTGGCCCGGGAGTCGAGCCAGCCCGGCTGCACCGCCAGCGCGAGATCCGGCACGCTCACCCCGCGGCTGCGGGCCGCTTCGGTGACGGCGCCGAGCGTGTCGGGGGTGGCCGCCCAGGTGACGGCCGCCGACCGTCCCAGCGTGTCCAGCCACGCCGCACAGGCTCCGCTCCGCGTCGGCCGCGGCAAAGTCGCGCAGACCACGAGCGTCGTCGGATCAACGGACCGTCGCATGGTGTTCCCCCGTGTGCCGCCGGCCGAACGCCGCCGCGCGAGGAGGATATCGACCCGGGTTTCGACCGGTCTGCAATCGACCGGGGGCGGGGCGGCCTTTCCGTCCGGCGGTCAGCCCGACCGTGACGACTCTGCGGGTCGTGCGGCGGCCGCCGCCTCCCAGCGGCCGATCGCGGCGACGATCCCGCCGGCTGTGGCCTCGTCGGCCTCGACGGCCGGCCGCAGACCGAGCCGTTCCAGGGCGGCGGAGGTGACCGGACTGATGCTGGCGATCCGCCAGCGTCGCATGCGGTCGCCGAACAGGCGGACGGCCGCCTCGGCGATCGAGGAGCTCGTCACCGTCACCCAGTCGACGCCGGCATCGACCGCGGCCAGCGTCGTCGGGTCGAGCGGCTCGAGCGGCCGGCTGACGTATGCCACCACCTCGTCCACATGATGCCCGCGACCTTCCAGTTCGCGCCGCAGGAGATCGCGACCCTTGTCGGCGCGGATGAGCAGGAACCGGCCGCCCCGCGGCATGGCGGCGAACGCCGCGGCCAGGCCCTCCGACCGGAAGTCCGCCGGCGTCAGGTCGCCCACGAGGCCCACGGCATCGAGGCTGCGGAGCGTTGCGGGGCCGATCGCCGCGAGCCGCGCGGTGCCCAGGGCTCGGGCGTCGCGGCCGGCGGCCCGCAGCCGGGCTGCGAACGCCTTCACGCCGTTGGCGCTGGCAAACACGATCCAGTCGTAGGTGTCGGCACGAGCGATCGCCGTGTCGAGCGGCTGCCAGGAGGGCGGGTCGGCGATCCCTACCACAGGGACGGTCAGGCACTGTCCGCCAGCCGCGCGGACGAGGGCCGCGAGCTCTTCCCCCTGCCCCACCGGACGCGTGATCAGCACCCGCCGCCCCGCGAGCGGCCCCGCAGGCCGGCTCCGTGCCGCCTCGCCCACGATCACGACGGCGGGGCTCTGCCAGCCTGCCTGTTCGAGGCCGGCGGCGCAGTCGGCAAGCGTCCCGGTGGCGATCCGCTCCGCCGGCCAGGAACAACAACTGACGACGGTGATCGGCGTGGCGGCGGGCTTCCCGGCCCCGATGAGCGCCCGCGCCCAGCAGGCCGCCTTCTCGACACCCATGTAGATGACGAGCGTGCCCGGCAGCGCCGCCAGCGCGTGAAAGTCGAGCCCGGCCTCCTTCGCATCCGCCTCATGACCGGTGACGATCGTGAGGCTCGAAGCCGCGGCGCGGCTCGTGAGCGGCACGGCGGCCGCGGCCGCGGCGGCCAACGCGGCCGTCACGCCCGGCACGATCGAGACGGCAACGCCGGCATCCCGCAACGGCTGGAGCTCTTCCGCCAGGCGGGCGAAGACCGTCGGATCGCCCCCCTTGAGCCGGACCACGCGGCGGCCGGCCAGGGCGAGCCGCACCAGCAGCCGACCCGTCGTCTCGCCCGGATCGGCGCCCGCGGCGGCCTCGCGGTCCACCGGAATCCGCTCCGCGGCCGGGTTCGCGACGTCCAGCAAGGCGGCCGGCACGAGCCGATCGTGCACCACGACCTCGGCGGTCCGCAGGGCTTCCGCCGCCCGGAGCGTGAGCAGGTCGGCCGCGCCCGGACCGGCGCCGACGAAGCTCACATGGCCGCTGTGGGTCGGGGTCGAAACGGGCATTGGGGGGCCGCGGATGGCGTCCGCGGGCGGCTGAAGGCAGCGGTGTTTCAGGGCGTCCGAAGCGTCACTACAATTTGGCTCTCGCACCATCGCGAGCGATCGGGAGCATCGTCACACGCCATGTCCAACGAGTCTACCGCCTCTGGCGGAAACGTCGCCGCTGTACCGGCCGACCCGACCTTGGCCGCTTCCTGGGGGAATCTCCCGCCCGCCGACCAGAAACGGCTCCTGCAGTGCTACCGCACCGGCACGGTGGCGGCCGCCAACGTCGACTACGCGATCGACATGTTCGCCCAGTGCGTGCTCGGTGATCCGGGAAACCCGGTCTTTCTCCATGCGTTCCTCGAGGCGTTGAAGCGAAAGTACGGGGCCAAGAAGGCGGGCGCGCTGACCGCGCTGTTCGCGAGCGGCGGCCGCGGCCTGAAGAAACTGGCCGCCGCAGCCCAGTGGCGCGACGTGCTCAAGCAGGGCGTCGAGGCGATCAAGGCGAACCCGGCCGACCATACGGCGCTGCTCATCATGGCGGAGGCCGCGGGCAACCTCATGTGGCCGGAGTCCCAAGGACGCTACCTGCGGGCTGCGCTCGACGCGGCCCCGACGGACGCCGAGGTCAACCGGCAGTGCGCCAAGTACGCCGCCAGCCAGGGCAACTTCGACCAGGCGATCGAATGCTGGCGGCGGGTCTCCCGGATCAAGGGGCTGGGCGAGGAGGCGGAGCGGGCGATCGCGCAGCTTTCGGTCGACAAGACGATCGCCGCCGGCCAGGGCATGATCGGACGAGGTGGCGGCAAGCCCGCCACCGGAGCCGCCGCGGGGGCGGCCGCTGCGAGCGATCCGATCGCGGTCCTTCGCCAGCGAATCCAGCAGCAGCCCGCCGACATCGATGCCTACCTGGAGCTCGCCGACCTGCTCGAGCGCGATGCGAAGATCGACGACGCGGAAAAGACGCTGGCCAAGGCGCTGGCCGCCTCGGGCAACGACCTGAAGGTGCGTGAGCATGTCGAAGACCGCCAGCTGCGCTGGGGCCGTTCCAAGGTGATGATCGCCGAGAAGCGGGTCCAGGAGCAGGACACGCCGGAGAATCGGGCCACCCTCGAGCGGCTCCGGGCGGTCCACGTCAAGCAGGAGATCGACGTCTACGCGGCCCGCTGCGAGCGGTATCCCGAGAACCTGACCTGGAAATACGAGCTCGCCATGCGGCTCAAGGCGGCCGGCAACTTCGCCGAGGCAATCCGCGGCTTCCAGGAGGTACTGCATGACGCCCGACGCAAGGGGCAGGTGGCGTTGGAACTGGGCGAGTGCTTCCAGAAAATCAAGCAGTATCAGTTGGCGATGGCGAACTATCAGACGGCCGTCGACACGCTGACGGACCGGGAACTGGAGCTGCGCAAACGGGCCCTGTACCGGGCGGGCGTGCTGGCGGCGGGGCTCAACGACACCGATGCCGCCCAAAAATACCTCTCCACGCTGGCCGGTCTCGACTTTGGCTACCGCGACGTGGCCGAACGACTGGACAAGTTGGGTTCCGCGAGGGATAAAGGGGCCGCGGAAACCGAGGGCTGAGGCCGTTCGGCCCCCCTCGTGACGCCGGCGCCCGTGGCCCCGTCGATCCCCGCAAGTGTCCCCCCGCAACGTGTAAGGATTCGGAATGCCCCATTCGGCCAGCGCCAAGAAGCGCCATCGTCAGAACCTCCGCAACCGCGAACGCAACCGGGCCGTGAAGAGCGACTTGAAGTCGCAGGTTCGCAAACTGCTGACCGCAATCTCGTCGGGCGACGTCGCCAAGGCCCAGGAAGAACTGCGGACGGTCGCCAAGAAGGCCGATCGGGCTGCGGCATCGAAGACGATTCACAAGAACCGTGCGGCGCGGATCAAGTCGCGGCTCACGGCCCGCGTGAAGAAGGCCGGCCAGGGTGGCAGCACCGCCGCCGCCGCCAAGGGCCGCAAGACGGCCAAGGCCTGACGGTCGGCCCTCGGCCTCACCACTCGATGAGCCGGGAGTCGAAGACCGGTCCCTCGATGCACGTGCGCCGGTAGTCCCAGCCGCCGTGGCCGTCGCGGACCTTCGCGACGCACGTGAAGCAGATGCCGACGCCACAGGCCATCGGAGCCTCGAGCGACACGTCGCACGCCAGCCCGCGGGCCTCCGCCCAGCGGCCCACCGCCGCCATCATCGGCTCCGGCCCGCAGCAGGCGACCCGCGTGGCATGCGGCTCCGGCAGCCCGGCGGCGAACAGGCCGTCGAGGAGATCGACCACGGTGCCGCGGACACCGGCCGAGCCGTCGAGCGTGGCGAGATGCACGTCGCAGCCGGCGGCGCGGAAGTCCTCCACGTCGGCGAACATGCCGGCATGGCGGGCGCCCCAGCAGAACGTCACGCGGCGGGCCGGCGGCGGCGTCCGCGCCGCGGTGCCGTACCGGGCCAGGCCGAGCCGCTCGCGGCCCAGGGCCAGCAGGGCCGTCTGGCCGATGCCGCCGGCCACGAGCACGACGTGGTCGGCCGGTTCGGTTCCAAACCCGTTGCCCAGCGGCCCCCAGGCGACCAGTTCATCGCCGGGGCCGAGGGCCGTGAGCGCCGTCGTGAACTTCCCGTGCACGACGTACATGAAGTCGGCGTACCGCGGCCCGGACGAGCCGGCGAACGTGTCGTAGACGGCCAGCGGCCGGGCGAGCAGCGGGTCGCTGCGGTCGGGAATCCGCAGCATGGCGAACTGCCCCGGGGTGGCGGCTGCGGCGAGGGCCGGGCAGTCGAGCCGCAGCCGCCAGGTGTTCTCAGCCACGCGGGCGTGGGCGACGATGGCCGCCCGCAGGTATTCAGCGTGGTCGGCATGACAGGCAGTCGGAGCCGCTGGCAGCGTCATCGCTCACTCCCCGCCCGCTGGCCGCTGCTTCCGCCAGGCGGAGGCCTTGCCCGGTCGCTTGCGGCGGACGGGCCGCTTGCCCTTCACGGGCTTGAAGGGCCGCGGCCGATCCTCCCCGTCGGGCCGCCGCGGCGCCGGGCGGCCCGGCACACCACCCTTGGGTCCGGGCTTGCCCGGCCGTCCGGCGCCGCGCGGCCCGGCCGCGAACGGCTTGCCGCGCCGAGGCGGCCCGCCGCGTCGCGGCGGCGGGGGCGGCGCTCGTTCCGCGTCGGGGCCCACGGCCGCCAGCGCGTCGCGGCGGAGGTCCTCGATCTCGCTCCAGGCGAGCTGCCGCCACTGCCCCGGCAGCAGATTGCCCAGCGACAGGCCGCCCACGGCGACCCGCTTCAACTGGTGCACCTTGTGGCCCAGCCGGGGATCGACACCCGCTTGGCATGCACCTCGCCCTCGGCGAGCCGGATCCCGCGCCGCAAGCGGTCGAGGAGCTCCTCCGTCGGCACCCCGGCGACCTGCACCAGGTATTTCTTCTCCACGCCGTACCGCGGGTGCGCGAGGAGATTCGCGAGGCCGCCATCGTTGGTCAGCAGGATCAGGCCCTCGCTCATCCGGTCGAGGCGGCCGATGGCGAAGAGCCGCTGATCGCCGGGCACGAGGTCCACGACACGGGGCCGGCCGGAGGGATCGTAGTTGGTCGTCACCACGCCCACGGGCTTGTTGAGCATGAACACGACCCGCTTCGGGTGCGGCAGCCGCTCGCCGTCCACCCGGATCTCCTGGGCGTGTGGGTCGACGCGGGTGCCGAGCTGCGTGATCACCTGTCGATCGACCTCGACGCGGCCCGTCGTGATCAGTTCCTCGCAGGCCCGACGGCTGCCGAGGCCCGCCGCCGCGAGCACCTTCTGCAGCCGTTCGAGGCCGTCGTCGGCGACCTCGGGCCGGGGGCCCTCGTCGGCGAAGGCGGGGGCGGCGGCCACGTGGCTGCGGCGGGAGGTGATCCGCATCGGTCGTTCGGGACGTGGCGGGCGGGGCGGACGTGCCGGCCGTTCGGGCCGGGGGCCGCGGCCGGAGCGCTGGTCTTTCATGGGTGGTCGTCAGAAGGGGCGGGCGAAAGGCGAGACCGGCCATGGCCGGAATGCCCAGATCATACACGCCGCGACGTCACCGCGCGGGCTGCGACCACCATCGCGACCGCTTCACCTCCGGCACGGGCTCCGAATAGTCGCGGGGCCGGCTGCCGTCCATGATCGAGAGCTGGTCGTGGCGGACCTCGGTCTGCAGGAACGGGTCGAACCGCACCGCCCGCCGCTGCTGGTTGCGGGCCGGGCCGGGATCGAGCCAGGCCGGCTTGCCGAGCGACGCGCAGCCGCTGGCCGTGCACACGAGCAGGATCGCACAGGCGGCACATCGGATCGAGAGGCGCATGGGGCGGCGTCCGCGGGGGGCCGGGAGTGTAGGGACGCGCCGCACCGCCCCCAAGGGCGGTTTCGGGGCGGAGTGAGGGTGCCAGCGAGACATTGCCAACGGACCCGGCACCCTCACCCCGGCCCTCTCCCAGAGGGAGAGGGAGATGCTCCCACCCCTGTCCAGCAGGGATTCAGCGGCTGTCTTACGGCAGCGCCACGCGCAGGAGCTTCGCGGGCCGGCCGGCGGCGGCCTCGGCCACGATCTCCTGGCGACCGGCGGCCGCGGGCACGAGCACGCATCCGCCGCGGCCCAGCGGCGGCAGATCGAGATGGGCGGCGAACCGCACACTGCCGGAGAGCACGGCGAGGAAGTGGCAGCCATCGTCGCCGCCGACCTGCCAGTTGGCCGGCGGCTCGACCTCGTCGAAAAGAAAATAGTCGCTCGTCACGAGCCGGCGGACCGCTGGATCCGTCGTGGTCGCAGGCCGCACCGGCGCCACGGGCCCGAGCCGCGTCGTCGCCTCCAGGCCGGCCTCCACGTGCAGGGGCCGCGGCTTGCCGTCGGGCCCCGTCCGCCCCCAGTCGTGGAGCCGGTAGGTGACGTCGCTCGACTGCTGGATCTCGGCGACGAGCAGGCCGGCGCCGATGGCGTGAACGGTGCCGGCGGGAATGAAGATGCAGTCGCCGGGTCGGGCCTCGAAGGCGTGCAGCACCTCCGCGCAGCGGCCCTGCCGCAGTGCCGCGGCGAAGCCGGCCGCATCGACGCCCGGCGCGAGCCCGGCATAGATCCGGCTGCCGGGTACGGCGTCGACGACGTACCACGCCTCGGTCTTTCCGAAATCGGGAGGCGTGAGCCGCGCCGCCCGGGCATCGTCGGGATGCACCTGCACGGAGAGATCGCGGCAGGCGTCGAGAAACTTGAACAGCAGCGGGAACGCGGGCTTGGGG
>JAJTED010000197.1 GCA_021300535.1 Planctomycetaceae bacterium
AAGAACGGTTTTCGCCTTGGCCTCGAGAGTTGGCTGGAACTGCTCCTGAACCGACTTTGCACAGGCTGCCTCGGCGAGCGTCATCCATTTGTCGGCTTGGTTGCGGCTCGTGCCGGGGTCGGGGAGCCTGAGCAGTGCCGGGGAGATCGACAGATCGATGTCCTCGGAAAACCGGTCGATGACCTGGAATACCTTCGATAGCGAGGTGCCTCCCTTGAACACGAGGCTGTCGTGGAACTCCGAGCGAAAGAGCACGCCCAGCAGCCAGCAGACCCAGAAATCTTTTTCTAGGACGACGGCGGACAGGCCTCGCCTTGCGGCTGCCTGCTCGAAATAGAGCCGGTGCTCGTGGCCCGGAAGCTCGAGGAACGAAAGTCTCATGTCCGGGCCGCCGCGAGTTCACGGAAGATCGGGTGCATCCATGTGGGCGCCAGCCGGAGATCATCGAGAAGCTTTCGCCGTTCCGCAGCAGGGAGCGTTCGCTTCAGATGGGCACGCCGTTCGGGCGTCACGTGATCGCGGCCAAGTTCACGAAACGCCTGAATAAGAAGACCGCTTAGCCTTCCGGAGGGTTCCATGTTGCGCGGAGTCGTCCGCCGCAGTTGGATCGTGGTGCCGCCGACGATGACGGTGCGACTGGGGCCGTCAGTGAGAAACACTACCTTCGCCGGCACCTGCTCCGTCAGGCCGAGAGTGTTGGCGGCATACGCGCCGGCGGGCTGCAGGCGGACGCGGTCGCGGCCGGCGATCGCTCTCGCCACCGCTTCTGGCGGCGGCGAGAGCGGACCGAGCTGCGGGTGCTCTTTGGGATAGTCGTAGACCCCTCGGGCCAGCCGGCGGATCGACCCCGCACGAACGAGCCTGTGCAGGCCAACATCAATCGCCCTTCGGTTTCCGAGGTCAAGAAAATCCGACGGCACAACGACACATCCCCGGCCCCGACGCCGGAGGGCGGCGAGGATTCTCGCGTCGAGCGATTCCGGCGACTTCTGACGACCTGCCATGTAAGAAAAAGTAGCACGCTTTTCTTACAGAATCAACTCTTGGGCTGGGTTTTGCGCAGCCTTCTTGCGGCCTCCCTGCGGTCGTAGGTGAGTGGAACAACGGCCTCGGGGGGCCCGCCCACTGTTGCCGGCTCAGCCCCCGGGCTTGGGTGGATCGAGCCCCAGACCGAGACGGGTGCGTCGTCTCGGTCCTTCGGCCTGTTTCGCTCCAGGACAGCCAGGGCCGGCACGGCGTTGATCGTGAACCGGGCGACCATCTGGGGCTTCGCCTGACCCTCGACCTGCCGCGTCTCGAGGATGACGTCGCCCACGAGGGCCTTGAGCACCTGCGCGGCGATGCCGACATCGCCTTGCAGCAGGTCACGTAGTTGCGTGAGCGCCGCGACCACATCCTTCTCCTTGGCGCTCTTCACGTTCGGCCGCCGGCCGGCACGCTGGAGCTCCTTGAGCTGCTCCCGCTTGGCCGCCAGTTGCCGGCCCATCTCTTCCGCCTTGGCAAGTACGGCGTCGAGATGCGTGTCGTCGAGCTTGGCGAGCCGGTCGGTCAGCCGCTTCAACGATTTCTTGCTCAAGCTTCTTGGTGGACGGGATCGGTTGCCGGGCGATCCAGGCCAGCCGCTTGTTCACGTCGGCAGTCAGGTCGGCGAGGAAGCCATCGGTGAAGAGCGTCGCCATGACGGTGCCGAGCACCGCCTCGTCGATGATCCTGGCTGACTTGTAGCCGCGGTTCGTGCAGCCGTGGATTCCGTTGTTCGCATTGAAGCAGAAGAAGCTTTGGTACTTGCCAACCGATCGACCGAGGATCATCGGGTTGCCGCAGCATCCGCAGACCGGCCGGATCAGCACCTTGGGGTAGAGGTCCACGCGGTGGGCCGTCTTCCGGCGCTCCTTCGCCTTCCGGCCGAAGGACTCGGCGCCGAGCCCAAGCTTCCGCTTGACGGCCTCTGCCAATTCGTCCGACAGAATCCGCAGGTGCGGCACGTCCCGCCAGATCCATTCGGACATGGGCTGATGGATGACCTTCTTCTTGCCCGTCTGCCGGTCCGTCACCTGCTTGGTCTTGCGAAACACGTCCTTGCCTATGAGTTTCTCGCGGCCGTAGTGCTGGCGCACCCGGCTGTCGGACCAGGTCTGCTTGCCGCCCACCTTGTGCTCGTTGAAGAGCCTCGCGACGTCGACCGCGCTCTTGCCGTCGTAGGCGATCATCTCGGCGCCCCGTCGCGTCCAGTCGGCTGCCTCGGGGTCGATCTCGACGACTTTCTCGATCGTGTTCTTGTGGGTGATCACGAGGTTACCGTGGGCGTCTTTCAGGTCCACGAGCCGGTAGCCCACGCCGGGTGGCTGGATGTTGTCACCACGGCGGAAGGCGTCGTCCATGCCCCGCTTCACCTTGGATCGCAGTTGCGTGATGAACGCCTCGTTCATCGAGCCGAGCACGGGAAGCAAAAGCGAGGACTGGGGATTGGCACTGTCGTACCCGTCGCTGGCACCAACGACACGGACGCCGGTTGCCTCTGCCAGTTCCCCATGCCTCAGCGACTCGATGGTGTTGCGGCTCAGGCGGGATAGGTCGTCGATCAGAAACCACGTCACACCGAACTCCTCGCGCCGCTCGACGATCGTCTTGGCGAGCGTGTAGCCGGTGCGACAGGCGAGCGTGCCGCTGACGGCAGCGTCGGCGAGAACGTAGTGCCAAGGCACGAACACGCCGTCTCGCCGGGCCCGGTTCAGGACGTTGAGAAGCTGCTGGTCCAGCGATCTCGGGTTGGAGTTTTCGTCGCTGAACCGCAGGTAGGCGACCGCCAGAGCGATCCAGGCGATCGGCGTATCGCCCGGGCGGAAGACGTCTGCCTGCAGTTGCCGGAATCGCCGCTCGAAGTCGTCGGCCATCGCCGCGATCGTAGCGGGGTCAGCTGCCGGCACGGCGGCCGTTCCGGCGAGGTCGGGCCAGAGCCGGGCCTGAACCTCGAGGTAGGTGCGAGCCAGGTCGAGAAGCCCCTGCCGCTCGGGCATGCCGAAGTCGGCGCTTCGGACCCGCCCGCGGCGGCTGGGGGGCGGGGCACTGCTGCTGGCACCAGAGGACTGGGGGGCAGGGGAGTAGGAAGAAACACTGCCGGCGGGGCCGGCGTCGTCATTGAAACGAAGCATGGGAGAAACCTCGGAGGCGATTGAATGCCTCCGGGGTGGAGCAGGGGGGCGGGCTCGGGCCCGCCCCCGTCAGCTGCCTCTGCGTTTACGCCGAGACGCCGATCGCGCCCGCACCGCATCCCCGTCGAACCAGATCTGGAACGGGAAGGGGTACGGGCAGAGACCGGTGGTGAGGGTCGCACGCCGCCCCGCGACGTGCGTCTCGATCCGGTCGATCCGCCCTTCCGACTGGAAGGGGCTTTCTTGCTGCCCGCGGCGGAGCGATCTGCTTCGCCGGGGTGTTCCTTGTGGTGGCCGTGGCCGCCGCCGCCCTGTGGGGCCTCGTGGCCGTCGTCCGTCGCCTCCGGCAGGCCGCCGGCCAGCGGACGGCCACTGCTGTTACGGAGCGTGCACGGCAGGGGGCGATTGCCGAAGGCGACGATGCCGCCTTGGAGCACGCGGACGGGGCGGTTGTTCCGCCGGCCGTCGCGGAAGGTGAGTCCGATCCGGATGCCAAGGTCTTGGACCAACCGGTTCAGTTCCTCGCGGGCCGTGGGGTCGGTGCAGACGGTCTCGATCCTGTCCGTGAGCGCGATCGCTTTCTGGACCTCCACCTCGACGCTCGCGGGCGGCTCGCGGTGCGGCATCCGTTTCTCGACTTCGGCGAGCGCCTTCTCGGCTTCAGCTAGTTCGGCCTGCAGATCGCGAAACCCTGCCCGTAGCGCGGCCCGGAGTTCGTCATCATCCTCTTCGAGAATTCGCTTCGGAGCCTGGGCTACCTTCAGCCGCAGCCGCTCGACCCTCGCGAGCACCTCCTGACGAATCGCCTCGTCAGGAGAAGGCGGAGCCTTTTGCATATCCCGGATGCGGGCCTCGACGGCCGCTCGCAATTTGTCCTTGCCCGCAGCTCGCCGCATCAGTGTCACGAGAGTCCGTGCCGTGAACTGCAGCAGGGCTTCGCCATCGATGTTGTTATGGTTGCACTTCTTTCCAGCCGTCTTCGTGTAGATGCTGCAGCGATACATCGGGCGGCCGACCCCGCGGTCCTTTCGCACGACACCGTGCATAATCCCACCGCACTTGCAGGTTAAGTCGAACACGCACGGCGTCAGTGGGTAGGCGGCCGGGTCGTGTGCTTTGCGCTTGCCTCGCTGGGAACCGCCCCGGGCCTTCA
Source organism: Planctomycetaceae bacterium (assembly GCA_021300535.1). Classification (GTDB taxonomy): domain Bacteria; phylum Planctomycetota; class Planctomycetia; order Pirellulales; family UBA1268; genus QWPN01. The sequence continues at coordinate 4,306 of JAJTED010000197.1, forward strand.
GATTGGCCTGGAGGCGATACCAACGCTCCGGGTCAAACCGCGCAGCAAAGCCGGCCGCTGCGCGGATGCGGTCCGCCACGTCGTTCTCGATTGTCGGTCCATCCGGCTTCTTCATGGGTAGAGCCGTAAGCCACCGCAGTAGAAGTAGATCACGTCCTTGAAGTTCCCGACGTTCCGGTAGCCCCCGGCCCGACGCTTGATGGCCAT
>JAJTED010000125.1 GCA_021300535.1 Planctomycetaceae bacterium
ATCGCGAGGTTCGCGCTCTCCGTGGCCCCGCTGGTGAACACGACTTCCCGGGCGGTGGCCCCGATCGCGGCGGCGAACGTCTCGCGGGCCGCCTCGACCGCCTCCCGCGCCTCACGGCCCATCTCGTGGGTCGCGCTGCCGGCGTTGCCATAGCGGTCGGTGAGCCACGGCAGCATGGCCTCCAGCACGCGGGGGTCGAGCCGGGTCGTGGCGTGGTTGTCGAGGTAAATCATAGCTCGGCCGGCGACTTGCACCGATCAGCCGAGTCTACCCGCGGCGAGGGCGTCGAGCGTGATCTGCGACCAGGTCTCGAACCGCTCGCGATCGGCGAGCAGCTGCTCGAGTGTCTCGAACCCGCACTCCACGAGCTCGCTCTCCCGCGACGCCACCTCGGGCTTCTCGAGTTCCAGCATGTGCACGATGCCCAAGTGCACGCTGCCGACGGCGTTGGAGTCGTCGTTGATGAGGCCCACGCAGCGGCTCGTCCAGCCGCCGCCGATCGCGATCTCCTCGGCGATCTCCCGCCGCATGCCGGCGTCGTACGAGGTGTCGTCGCCGTGCGCGCCGTCGGTGCTCGAGATGTGGCCGCCGATCCCCACCGACCGCTTGGCCCGCAGCCGCGCCTCGCTCTGGCCGCCGCCGCGGGTGTAGGCGAAGTACCGTGGCCCGCCATCGGCCGCCTTCCAGGCGAGCACGCAGTAGGGAATCAGCTGCTTGAAAGACGGGTCGTCCTCGACGGTCGCCCGCGGCCGCCACGACGTGTGCCGCGGATCGAGCAGCGCCGAAAGGTAGGCGGCCGTGTCGGCGCAAAACCCCTGAAAGGCCCCGACCTTCTCGAACAGGGCCCGCGGCACCACCAGCACGTCTTCCTGCGGCATGTTCATGGTCCCCGAGGATAGCCCAGCCTACGCGGCCGCGGCAATTCGCCGCACCGGCGACGCCGTCAAACCACTCGACGGTCTACCCGCCCTGCGCCGCCGACGCCGTCTCACACGCCCATGAGACACAGAGGAAAAACGAGCAAAGTTCTCCTTCATGCCCGAGGCAAAATTTTCCGATTGAAGCGGTCGTGTCGTCAGGGCCGGGTTTGACGGCCGCCCCAGAGAGTCGCACCTTGCACCACTGCCTCGCCCGCCCGCTTCCGAGCCCGATCGCGGCCCGCCAGCACCCCCTCGCGTGGCTCGCCTGCGTCTGCCTGCTCCTGCCCGCTGCCGCGGTCCGCGCCGACGATGCCGCGCCCGGCCGGCTGGAGGAGCTTGAAGAGGCCTACGTCGCCACACCGGACACCGCCCCCGTCACGCAGGGGTTCGCCTCCCTCGAACTCTCCGATCCGGACGTCATCCTCGCGCAGAAGATCCAGGATCCCGCCATCGAGACCGTCGACGAGATGACCCGGCGCGGCGCGGCGGGTGGCTCCAAGAGCGGCGGGAATGTCGGCCAATGGTGGGATTCCATCCGGGATCCGGCCATCCGCACCGTGGACGAGCAGACCCGCGGTCCGACCAAGAAGGAAGAGAAGAAGTGGTATGACCGGATCAACATCCGCGGCTACACCCAGTTCCGCATCAACAGCGTGCTCTGGAACGACGAGAGCCAGGCGCCGCCATACCATCCGGCCGACCGGTCGATCGGCCCGTTCAACGAGTTCTTCATCCGCCGCTGCCGGCTCATCTTCTCGGGCGATCTCAGCGATCGGCTCTATTTCTACATCCAGCCCGACTTCGCCTCGGGTGTTCCGGGAGCCCGCGACGGTGCCATCAACTACGCGCAGCTCCGCGACTGCTACGGCGACGTCTACCTCACCGAGAACAAGGTCAATCGCGTCCGCGTCGGCCTGTCCAAGATCCCCTTCGGCTGGGACAACATGCAGTCGAGCTCCAACCGTCTGCCGCTCGACCGCTCCGACCCGATCAACAGCGCCATCAACGGCGAGCGTGGCATGGGCGTCTTCTATTACTGGACGCCCGAGGAGGCCCAAGACCTGTACAAGGAAGTGCTCGACGAGGGCCTGAAGGGGTCGGGCAACTATGGCGTCTTCGGGATCGGCGTCTACAACGGCCAGGGCGTGTCCCGTGCCGACGCCAACAGCAACATGCACTTCGTGATGCGGCTCGAGATGCCCTGGAAGACGGAAAGCGGGCAGATCATGGAGGCGGGCGTGCAGGCCTACACCGGCAACTACTCGCCCTACCTGGCCCCGATCGAAACCGCCTTCGGCGAGGTCGTGCCGGTCGTCGATCCGGCCAACGGCGTCCTCGATCAGCGGATCGGCGGCACGTTCGTCTACTACCCGCAGCCGTTCGGCATCACCGCGGAGTGGTCGGTGGGCGACGGCCCCCAGCTCACCGACCTCGACCAGCCGCAGCCGGTGATCGTCAGCCGGCCGCTGAACGGCGGCTATGTACTCCTCAACTACAAGATCGACTCCAAGAAGTATGGCACGATCTTCCCCTACTTCCGCTGGCAGCAGTACCACGGCGGCTACCTGTGGGAACGCAACAGCCCCGACACGTTCCTCAATGAGTTCGATCTCGGCGTCGAGTGGCAGATTCAGCCGCAGATGGAACTGACGATGGAGTACGACTTTGTCAATCGAACCAACACCGGTTCGAATGCAAAGATCGTCGACGCCAACTACGCCCAGTTCCGCGGCGACCTGTTGCGGTTCCAGTTCCAGATCAACTACTGAGCCGCGCCCCGGCGTCACTCGAAGAGCGTGGCATCGCCGTAGCTCAAGAATCGGTACCGCTCGCGGATCGCCTCGTCATAGGCCCGGGCCACGAGGCCGCGGGACGCGAAGGCGCTCACCAGCACCATGAGCGTTGTCCGCGGCATGTGGAAGTTCGTCACCAGGCAGTCCACGGCGCGGAAGGAAAACCCGGGCCGGATGAACAGGTCGGTCGGCCCGCTCCAGGCCGGAAACCCGCCGTCCGGGCCCGCCTGACGGGCCGCCGTCTCCAACGTCCGCATCGCCGTCGTGCCCACCGCCACGACGCGGCCGCCGCGGGCCTTCGCGGCCGCCACCGCCGCCGCCGTCTCGGCAGGGCACGCACACCATTCGGTATGCATCGGATGGTCGTCGATCTTCTCGGCCGTGATCGGCCGGAACGTGTCGAGGCCGACATGCAGGGTGACACTCGCCCGTCCCACGCCGCGGGCGGCCAGCGTCGCCAGCAGCGGCTCCGTGAAGTGCAGCCCCGCCGTCGGGGCCGCGGCCGACCCCGCCTCCCGCGCGAAGACGGTCTGGTAGCGTTCGAGGTCGCCCGGCTGCTCGGCGCCGCCGCGGATGTAGCCGGGAAGCGGCACGCGGCCGACGCTGGCGAGGAGCTCCACGAACGGTCCCGACGCATCGGGCACCGCGAGCCACGCACCGCCCTCCGCCCGGCCGACGAGCGTGAGCCCCAGGGCGTCGCCGCCGTCGCGGCCCACGAGCATCACCCGCTCGCCCACGGCAGGCCGGCCGCGGGTCTGCGCGAGCACGACCCATGCCCCCGCGTGCGGCCCCTCCGCGGCGATCCGCAGAAACAATCCCTCCCACTTCCCGCCGGTCGCAGCGCGGCGGCCCACGAGCCGCGCCGGCACGACGCGGGTGTCGTTGACGACCAGCAGGTCACCCGGCCGGAGGATGTCGGGCAGGTCACGGACGTGGCGGTGCGCGATCGTGCCGTTGGCGCGGCGCACGTGCAGCAGGCGGGCGGCGGCCCGGTCGGCCAGCGGCTCCTGGGCGATCAGCTCCGGCGGCAGGTCGTAGTCGTAGAGATCGACGTCACCCATCGCAGCGTTCAGCCGGCCTCGTCGGCGTCGAACCCGACGGTGCGCCGGATCCGGTAGGGACGCGCATCGCCGGCCACGTGCACGATCAGTTCGGCGAGCAGGCCGGTGGCGAGGATCTGCACGCCGATCACGATCAGGAGCACCCCGAGCGTGAGCAGCGGCCGCTGCCCGATGCTCTCCCCCGACAACTTCACCGCCGTGAGATAACCGCAGATCGCCAGGCCGGCGAGGAACGCGGCCGCCCCGAGCCAGCCGAAGAAGTGGAGCGGCTTGCGGTCGTACTTGGAGAGGAACGTGACAGTGAGCAGGTCCATGAGGCCGCGAAAGAACCGCCCCACGCCGAACTTCGAGACGCCGAACCGGCGCGGATGGTGCTCGACGACGATCTCACCCACACAAAACCGGTTCCAGGCGGCCAGCGCCGGGATGAAGCGGTGCAACTCGCCATACACCCGCACGTCTCGCAGCACCTCGGCCCGGTAGCACTTGAAGCCGCAGTTGATGTCGTGCAGCGGCACACCGGTGAGCCGGCGGACCATCCAGTTGAAGACCCGTGACGGCAGCACCTTGTGCCAGGGGTCGTGCCGCGTCTGCTTGTAGCCGCTGACCACGTCGAGGCCGTCGTCGAGGGCCGCGAGGAACCGCGGGATCTCCTTCGGATCGTCCTGCAGGTCGGCGTCGAGGGTGAACACCACGGCCCCCGTCGCCCGCTCGAAGCCCGCCGCCAGGGCCGCACTCTTGCCGAAGTTTCCCCGCAGCTCGACGAGCCGCACGGTGCCCGGGTGCCGCGCGGCGAGCTCGGCCACCCGTGCGGCGCCGCCGTCGCGCGAGCCGTCGTCCACGAAGATCACCTCGAACGACCGTCCCGTCGGCCGCGTCGCCGCGGCGATCCGCTCGAACAGCTCCACGAGCGTGGGCTCCTCGTCCTTGAACGGGATCACGAACGAGATGTCGGGCGGCATGCTGGCACCTTACGGACGGAGACTGTGTAGCCCGCACAGAAAGTAGACTATAGTTCGGCGTTCACGTCCCGCCCACGATCCCGCCCGGCGGCTTTTATGACCACCTCGTCCCCCTCACCAGACGATCCGCGGGCCGCCCTCCGCCGCGGCGTCTATCTGCTGCTGGTCGCCCTCGCGGTCGGCGACATCACGGGCCGGCTGTGGGCCGTGAACTCCGTCGACACGGTGCGGCTGGAAAACCATCTCAACGAAGAGACCCGCAAGAAGGCGCCGCCCGGCACGGAGCCGAAGCTGCGGAACCTGCAGCGGCCGTTCTTGAGCGGCAACGACCGCAGCCGTTGGTGCACCGTGCGGGCGCTCGTCGAGCACGGCACGTATGCCATCGACGACGTCGTCTCCCAGCCCAACTGGGACACGATCGACATGGTCAAGCACGACGGCCGCGGCAACCCCGCCCCGGGGCCCGACGAGGGGCACCTCTACTCCAGCAAGCCGCCGCTGCTGGCCACCCTGATGGCCGGCGAGTATTGGCTGCTCCACCGCCTCACCGGCAAGACGCTCGGCAGCCACCCGCACGAGCTCGGCCGCATCCTCCTCTTCACCTGGAACGTGATCCCGTTCGCCCTCGCCCTGCTGATTCTGGCCCGGATCGCGGAACGCTACGGCACGACCGACTTCGGCCGCGTGTTCGTCGTCGCCACCGCGGCCCTGGGCACGCTGCTGTCGGCCTATGCTGTCGTGTTCACGAACCACTGGCCGGCGGCATGCGCCGCCCTGGTCGCCCTCGACGCCACGCTGCGGATCGTGTGCGAGGGCGAGCGGCGTCTACGGTGGTTTTTCATCGCCGGCCTGGCGGCCGCCTTCATGGCCGCCTGTGAGCTGCCGGCGCTGTCGTTTTGTGGGCTCGTCGGCCTGCTGCTTCTCTGGCAGGCGCCGCGGGCCACGCTCCTGGCAGCCGTGCCCGCCGCGGCGGTCGTGGTCGCGGCGGCGCTGGGCACCAACTACGCCGCCCACGGCACGATCCAGCCGGCCTACGCCGAGCGGCACGTCGAGGGCGGGTGGTACGACTACCAGTTCCGCCGCGGCGGCCGCATCCTCGACAGTTATTGGAAGCCCACCGTGGCCAAGAGCGCGATCGATCGCGGCGAGCCGTCGCGGGCCGCCTACGCCTTCCACGTGCTCGTCGGCCATCACGGCATCTTTTCGCTCACTCCCGTGTGGGCGTTGAGCCTGGTGGGCCTGGGGATGCTGCTCGCCCGCCGCGATCCGGCCACCCGCGGCGCGCGGGCGGTGGCGGCGGCGATCCTCGCCTGCACGGTCGTGTGCCTGGCATTCTACGTGACGCGGCCGCTGGAGGACCGCAACTACGGCGGCACGGCGACGGGCTTCCGCTGGGCGCTGTGGTTCGCGCCGCTGTGGCTCTTCGCCATGCTCCCGGCCGCCGACGCCGTGGCGGGGTCGAGGTTCGGGCGGATCGTGGCCGCGATCTTGCTTGCCATCAGCGTGGCATCGGCGAGCTATCCGACGTGGAACCCGTGGACGCTGCCGTGGCTGCAGGTCTACCAGGACTATCGCGCCGCCGGCGGCGGATGAGCGGCCGCCGGCCGCGGCTGGTACGATGCTGCGCGATGAACCCCTCCAGCCCGCCTACCAGCGTCCATACGAGCGTTCTGCCCGCCGAGGTGATGTCGTTCCTCGACGTGAAGCCGGGCATGCGCGTGGTCGACGGCACGCTCGGCGGCGGCGGCCACACACGACTGCTCGCCGACGCGGTCGGGCCCGCCGGGCTCGTGATCGCGATCGACCGCGACCCGGCCGCGATCGAGCGTGGCGCCCGTGAACTCGCCGGCCGACCAGTGCGGTTCGCCCAGGCCAACTACTGCGACCTCCCCGAGGTACTCGATGCGTTGGCGATCGACACCGTGGACCGGGTGTTGCTCGACGTCGGCCTGTCGAGCGACCAGCTTGCCGACGACGCGCGGGGCTTCTCCTTCGACTCGGATGGCCCACTCGACCTGCGGTTCGATCCCACCGAGGGCGAGCCTGCCTGGCGGATCGTCAACCGCATGCGGCCCGAGAGCCTCGCCGACATCATCCATGAGTTCGGCGAGGAGCGGTTCAGCCGGCGGATCGCCCGGCGGATCGCCGCCGTCCGTGAGCAGACGCCGATCCGCTCCGCCCGCGACCTGGCGCGAGTGGTCTGCTCCGCGGTGCCGCGGCAGACGCCGCCGCCGCGGATCCATCCCGCCACGCGAACGTTTCAGGCCCTGCGGATCGCCGTCAACCAGGAATTGAAGAGCCTGCGGATCGCATTGGAGCGGATACCCACCCGACTTGCCCCCGGCGGCCGGCTCGTCGTGATCTCGTTCCACTCACTCGAGGACCGGCTGGTGAAGGAGGCGTTTCGCAACCGTCAGGTCTGGGAGAACCTCACGCGGTCGCCGGTCGAGGCCGGGATCGAGGAGGTGCAGCGAAACCCACGCAGCCGCTCGGCAAAGCTCCGCGCCGCCCAAGCCACCGCCACCTAACTTCGACTTTTGCAGTTTCTGAGAGTCGTTTTCCCGGTTGAAACTTCCATCTGAAAAGCGGCGAGCCTCCTTCAAAGTGAGTGGACCTTACCCCATTCACTCTGAGCAAGGAGG